>CAZWOU010000223.1:0-10822 GCA_964635375.1 uncultured Pirellulaceae bacterium
AACTATGAGGAGGATTTTGCCGACGTGCGCGGGCAAGAGATGGTCAAACGCGCGATCACGATTTCAGCCAGCGGCGGACACAACTTACTGATGCTCGGGCCGCCAGGTTCGGGCAAGACGATGCTAGCCAAACGCGTGCCCAGCATTCTGCCGCAACTTGAACCGCGAGAGTCTCTAGAGACGACTCGGATTTACAGCGCGATGGGACGCCTGCGGCCAGGCCAACCGTTGATGGCCTATCGTTCGCCGCACCACACCATCAGCGACGCGGGGCTCGTGGGCGGAGGGAGCATTCCCGTGCCCGGTGAGATTTCACTTTCCCACAATGGCATTCTGTTTCTAGACGAATTGCCTGAATTCAACCGGCGCACTCTCGAGGTCTTGCGGCAACCGCTTGAGGACGGCGTGGTCACGATTTCTCGTGCTCAGCGCAGCGCTACCTTTCCGGCCGACTTCATGTTGGTTGCGGCGCTGAACCCTTGCCCTTGCGGCTTTCGCAACGACCCCCGACGGCAGTGCACTTGCAAGGACGTTCAAGTGGAACGCTACATGAGCAAGATAAGCGGTCCGTTGCTCGATCGGATCGACATTCATATTGAAGCTCCGGCCGTTCCCTACAAGGAGCTCGCCGATCGTCGCACCGGTACGAGCAGCGAGCTGATGCGGGAAGGCGTTGTCACGGCTAGGAACCGGCAACGGGCCCGCTTTGAATCGTCGAAATGCCACCTAAATGGCCGCATGTCGTCCCGCCAAGTGCGGGAATTCTGCCAGCTGAGCCCGGAATGCCAAGCGCTGATAAAACAAAGCGTACAAGAGTTTGGGCTCTCCGCGCGAGCTCATGACAAAGTGCTTCGAGTCGCCAGGACGATTGCGGACCTGGCGGAAGACGAAGCCATCCGCGTGGAGCATATCCAGGAAGCGGTCAACTATCGCTTACTGGATCGCGCCCCGGTCGGCGTCACGTAAGAAGACCGGGCATTGCCCGCGAACCTCTGTCCAAGTAGGCTGTCCAAGACGATGTGGCCGGGGAAGACTTGGCCGCAACGCTTCCCGCCTGGGCGATTTCGCGCCGTCCATCGTCCATTCCCCCGGTATTCCTTTATGACACGAGTCGCCACGGCCGAGAGTGAGGCAATCGATCCAATAGCATTGGCGGCGGGTGAGCCGCTGTACGATCGCTCGTTCGCGCTCTCCGTCGCCGGGCAGACCTGCTTTGTTTTGGCCAACACCTTGACCACGGCCCATTTCGCTCGCTGGGTCAGCCACTTGGATGGTGGGAAGTTTGACGCGGGCTTGATCTCGGGCGTTGGCATGGCGGCCGCTTTGCTGCTGCGTCCCTGGATTGGACAGTGGATCAACCGCTGGGGCGCTCTCACCGTCTGGCTCTGCGGATTCGCCGTGTTTGGACTCGCGGCGGCCGGCAACGTCTTCGTCGATTCTCTTGGCCCTTTGATTTACATTCTCCGCAGCTTTCTCGCGCTGGGCGCCGCGCTGGTCTTCGCGGCTAGCTTGACGTATGTCGTTCAATGTTACCCGCGCTCGCGACGCACCGAAGCGATTGGCGTGCTCGGCGCAGGCGGCTTTCTGGGGATGCTCGTCGGCCCTCAATTGGGGGACTACATATTGGGCGCCCAGGAAAGGTCTCGCGAGGATTTTCTCTTCCTCTTCGTCGCATCGGCTGTGGCCCTTTTGGCCCCGCTCATCCTGCTGTCGTTAGTGCGCCGACCAGATGTGGAGCCGGTCAAGGGGTCGGTCAGATTGAGCGAATTCGTGCGGACCTCCAAGACCTATTGGCCGGGCGCCATTCTGTTTGTCATCGCCTGTTTTGGCGTCTGCATGACTATCCCCTTTGTGTTTCTAGCCAGCTTCTTCGATGACGAAAAGATCGTCTTGGGCCAGATGTCGCCGATGGGTGTGTTCTTCTACTGCTATGCCGGTTGGGGATTGACAGTGCGACTCACGCTGAGACGATTGCCCGAACGCGTTGGACGCCGCAAAGTGCTCCTTGTCGGAATGCTATGTATGGCAGTCGGGATGGCTAGCTATCTGCTCGTTAGCGGCGAGCGCCCTTGGATGATTCTGATACCGGGACTGATCTGCGGCACCGCCCACGCTTTGATGTTTCATACCATGACGTCGCTTGCGCTAGAACGCTTTCCCTCGCAGATGAGGGGAACTGGTTCGGCATTGGCCTTGATGATGCTCGATCTCGGCATGGTCGTCGGCTCGCCCATCCTAGGCTGGATTGCCGACAATCTGGGCTTCCCGTTTCTGTTCATCGCGATTTCACTTTGCTGTTGGGCCGCCTTTTCGATCTACCTCCGCGACTCGCTGGTCGTGTGGCGTGAGCGGGCGACCGAAACCGCCGGCGCGTAGTCGTTCGCGCTTGCGTGTTGGTTCTTTTCTGCATGAGCCCAGCGAGAAACTCTGCGTGGGTCCAGCGGGAAACAAGGCGCGGACTAGCCTGAGAGAACATGCAAAAAAAACAATCCAGTCGGCGATGAGGGACTAAAAAGATGGCCACGAAAAACACCAGAAACACGAGAGAGAAGTGCTGACGCTGGATCTGGGCGATCGGCGACGCTTGTTGCACATCGGGAGACACTCTTTGTGTTCTTTGTGGCTGTTTTTTGAAAAAAAAAGGCGGCGACTCGCATGGAGTCGCCGCCGAGTTTGACTCGTGAGTTGGGTTACCAATCCCACGCTGGATCGAGATCCAGATCTAACGAGCTGACTACCGGGGGCAGCCAGGCCTCGTTCTGAGCGACTGCTTCGTAGTTCCGCCCGTAACCGGCGCGGACTCGATGAGTCATCTCGCTCCAACCTCTGCGAATCTCCGCACAACGGCTCTCAATTTCCGTCGGCGCAGGGTCGCGCGCAATCGACCTACGTCGTGCCATGGTACACCTCTTTCTCTTTGCCTGTTCCGAAAAGGGTGAACACCCCTGAGATGTGTGCCGCATTATGACACTATTTGAAATAATTCGCCAACAACAAACGCAACAATTTCACCCGCTTTCAGCGAATTAGATTGTGAAATCTCGAACGAAGTCGAGTCTTTTGGAGGGACGGATTCGACGAAAACGAGGATTATTCGTGCATTTGTAGTGGTCACGGCTCATGCCCACAGTGGCAGCCGATAGTCGATTCGAGTTGGAATGATTACGATAGAATTACCCAGCGAAAGCTGGAGCTTTTCCTAGACACTTGTGAACGGACTGACGTCAGTTGCTTTTTCCGCGATTCACTACAACATCGGCTACGATTTCGGCTGCCGCCCACGTTGGCGCAATCGCAGTGGCCTCGTTGTGGTCCTTCTCGGTTCCCAAGTCGGCCGTTTTCCATGGCGCCCAGACCATTTCTCCCTTGGCTTTGCAGGTCTCCTGGCTTGAACCCGAGCCGCTCGATTCGCCCGTGGTCGAGTTGAACCCGTTGAGCGAAGATGATCAGCCTGTCGTGCCAACTGCCCCCATGTCCTCACCCGCCTCGCAGTTGACCTTGGTTACTCGAGAACGTGCAGAGCAAGCGAGCGGCCAGCGTCAAGAAGCGGCCGAGCCCATGCCTGACCGATTGCCAGGTGAGCGGAGCACGGTTCGCAACGACCGCAGGGATTCTGCGAAGACAGTTCCGGCAGTCGCCAAGATTCCCAAACGACAACGAAGCGTTCGCCCTGCAGTCGTTCGCATCCAACCACCACAGCGGGTGGGAACCGACGACCGGACTCCGCCAAACTTCTCTGTAACGAGGCCGCCCAAATACCCGGCCCAAGCCCACGCCTTGGGTCACGAGGGCGAGGTCGTCTTGCGGCTTCATGTTTCCGCCAAGGGTTTGGTGGAGCGAGTTGAAGTCATTACTTCGACGGGATATCCCGAGTTGGATCGAGCTGCCGTGGTAGCCGTCTCAAGTTGGCGAGGTCGTCCCGCGTTAGAAAACGGTCGGGCGGTGGCGACGACTGAGAAGTTGCGGATTCAATTCCGCATTCCAGTCCGCTAAGACAAGCGGTTTCTTGCTCAATTGCCTCGCTGTGAATGGGCGGCTAGTCACTCAGGAAGCGTCGGGCGATTGTGGCGAGTCCACGCTGCGACCCTCTGTAAACGGCGCTCAGGCTTCACATGCTCTCCAGCCGACGCTCGCTTCGCTACAATGGCGGGCTGGCATAGGAGAACTCGCTGGTTTACGTCATTGGAGCGGTCGTGAGACATCAAACATCGAGATGGATTCGGGCAACAACTTTTCTGGGCGTCCTGATCATGGCCTGCGGCGCTTCGGCGAAGCGCCGAGTGCTCCATGAAGAGATGACCCACTTACGAAGCGGCGAGCGGCGTGAATGGCTGAGCTTTCCAGAGCGCGCTGCCGAGGGGGCGGCGGTGACTGTTCGTTTTCAATCCGATCGGAACCAGAGTCCCTGGACTTTGGGTTTGCGGCGCGTGGATGTCAAGGAAGGTTGGCAAGTTGTCCTGAACGGCAAACGACTTGGTCGACTGTTCAGCGACGAGAATGACATGGAGGAGGTATGGGAGCTCCCGCCGGGTTCGATCGTCAGCGGAACGAATTCTCTGTTGATTGAGGCGACGGGCGAACGAGTGGACGATGTGCGAATCGGCGCTGTGTGGCTGGACGATCGCGCCCGATCTGACGTATTCAGCGAAACGCGGGTTCGACTGGCCGCCAAGGACAGCGAAGGTCTGCCGATCCCCTGCCGGTTTACGATTCTCAATAGCGCCGGTTCGAGAGCCACGATTGGCGGCCAGTCAAACGATCATTTGGCGATTCGCAGTGGAGTAGTATATAGCTCTACGGGCCGCGCCGAGTTTGGGTTGGCCCAAGGAAGTTACACCATCTTGTGCGGGCGGGGATTTGAATACAATCTGTCTCGGCGCGAGGTGAAACTCGAACCGGGCGGATCGTCCGAGTTCATGTTTACGCTTGATCGCGTCGTCGACACAGCTGGGCTTGCGGCATGCGACGCCCATGTCCACACGTTCGAAGTTTCGCGACATGGAGACGCATCGTTGGCGGAGCGAATGATCACGCTCGCTGGCGAGGGTATCGAACTGGCCGTGGCCACCGACCACAATGTCCATGTCGACTATCGACCGTACCTGAAACGCTATGGTGTCGATTCCTACGTGACACCCATTATCGGCAACGAGGTTACCACAAAGTTTGGGCATTTCAACGTGTTTCCCGCTGTTGCGGGCGCGCCGCCCTCGGATCATAAAGCACCCAGTTGGGAGGCCTTGTTCAAGAGCATTTACACGACTCCCAATGTGCGGTTTGCCATCATCAATCATCCCCGCGATGTGCATTCTGGTTTCACGCCCTTCGCCGCCGAAAACATGGTTGGCGCCGTCGGCGAGCGGTTGGACAACCGAGTCTTGCGTGCTAATGGAATCGAGCTGATCAATTCGGCTGCGTTGCAGTCGGATCCCATGGTGCTGTTTCACGATTGGTTGACGCTGGTCAATCGAGGTCACGCGATAACCGCCATCGGTGCGAGCGATTCGCACGAGGTTGCGAGAAAGATAGTTGGGCAAGGACGATCGTACGTCTACGTCGACGATGCATCGCCTGGAGAGATCGACGTGGACGAGGCTGTCGCGAGTTTCGTGTCTGGACGCGTCCTCGTCAGCCTTGGACTGTTGGTAGACATGAAGGTCAATGACTCGGTTCGGTCCGGCGGCTTCGCGACGACTCTCGGCGATGAGGTTCGCGTCGATGTCAGAGTGCAGGGACCCGCGTGGACGATTGCCGAGCGCGTCGATTTGTTCGCCAACGGCCGGCTCATTCGTTCGCTCTCAATTCCAGAACAGCGACGTCAGATTGCGGGAGTCAAGACGACGGCGAAATGGCGGCTGAGCCGGCCTCGCCACGACATTCATCTCGTCGCAGTCGCTCGCGGGCCCGGCGTGCGCGGCTTGCACTGGCCGATTGCCAAGCCCTATCAACCTTCGTCAAACGCCTGGCGTCCGTTTGTGTTCGGCAGCACGGGGATCGTTCGGCTTGATGGCGATGGGGACGGCAAATGGAGTTCGGCCCGGACGTACGCCGAATCCGCGATGAGCAAAGCGGACGGCAAGTTGACGCCGTTGCTGGACGCACTTCGCGAGTATGACCCGTCCGTCGCTGTCTTCGCGGCTCACCAATGGCGGCTCGCGGGAGGCGAAATCGACAGTGCCGAAACGACGAAAGCGCTCGCGAGGGCCAGCGAACAGACTCGCAAGGCGTTTCTCGATTTTGCCCGTTCGGAAGGCGAGTCTCTGCGGGCTCAGGCGTCACGGTAGGCCATCGACACCGGCCGTCAGCATAGGGGACGGCGCCTCGAGCGCCACTCGGCTATTATAGTGCTTCACTTCTTTTGAAAGGACCTACCGAATGATCCGTGCTGCGCTACTCGTTGTATTGCTGATCTCTCAGGCTGCCGTTGCGGCTGAGTTAAAGACCGTTGCCGAGACGAGCAATTACGAGTCGACATCGACGTCCCGTGAAGTCACTCAATTCGTCGCCGATCTAGCGAAACTTGGGCCCCATGTTGTTCACTCGCGAGTGGGGCAAACGGTTGAGTCGCGGGATATTGAGTTGCTGATTGTCGCCAACCCGGCCGTGTCGGCTCCAGGCGAACTTGCCGACGACGACCGACTAGTCGTGTTGTTGCTCGGCAATATTCATTCGGGCGAGTGTGCCGGCAAGGAGGCTCTGCTTGAATACGCGCGAGAGTTGGCCGCGGACGCTGACCATAAGATGCTCAAGCATGTTGTGTTCCTCATTGCACCTAACTACAACGCCGACGCCAACGACCGCATCGGTAAGCACCATCGTTCTCGCCAGGCCGGTCCCGCCAATGGATGCGGTCTTCGCGAGAACCCGCAGGGGCTCGATCTTAATCGAGACTTCACCAAGCTCGACGCGCCTGAAACACGCGGATTGGTCAAGACCTTCGACGCTTGGAACCCGCATCTATTTATTGACACCCACACGACCAACGGCTCCTTTCATCGGTATGACTTAACGTTTTCCGGACCTCGCAATCCGTTAGTCGACGCGTCCATGAGAACGTTTGTGAACAGCGTGTTCCTTCCAGCCGCCAAGCAGCGATGCGCCGAGCATGGCGTCGCTACGTTTGAGTACGGGAATTTTGACAAGGACCACAAGAAGTGGACGACGTTCGGCGTCGAAGGCCGATACAGCACCGAGTACGTTGGGCTCCGCGGCAGGATTGGCATTCTCAGCGAGGCATATGCGTACACGCCGTACAAACGCCGGATTGAATCAAGTCGCGTGTTCATTCGTAGCTGCGTGGAGACGGCCGTCGCAAGGAAAGCTGAGATCCGCTCGCTGCTCAAAGCCGTTGCCACCCGCGCACGCGAGGGGCGAGTGGGCCGTGAGTTTCCCGTGCGACCCAAATTGAAGGCGGTTGGTCCCTCCTCTGTTGCGGGCTTTCAGCCAGAGTCGGTTGATCAGCAGCATTACGAAGAAACGAAACTTGTGCGAGGTAAGCCGAAGGACCACGCCGTTAGCTTGTGGACGCGGTACGAAGCGGCGGAATCGGCCACGATGCCATTAGCCTATGTGATTCGAGGCAGCGAACTCAACATCGTCCACCGCCTGTTGATGCATGGCGTCACGGTTGAGCAAGTTCTCTCGGAGGCGACGGCCAAGGGTTTCGAGTACACCGTAAAAAAGGTGACGACCAAACGCGAGTCCTTTCAAGGGCGACGGTTTCGCGAGATCGAAGTGGAACGCAAGCCCGAGAAGCTGCAAGTGCATCGCGGTGACTATGTCGTGCGCTGCAATCAGCCACTTGGCCCGCTCGCTGCCTACTTGCTCGAACCCCGCAGCGATGACGGCTTCGCTCGGTGGGGCTTTCTTGCAGGACTTGCGACGGGTTCCGCTTATCCTGTGGCCAGTGTAGCGGATCACAGCACGGTGAAAACGAAGCCGATCGGCAAAGTCGTTCCGACGAAACTCCTGACTCTCGACTCAATCTACGGCCCCGAGAAACGACTGAATTTCAGCGGCGTCTTTCCGTCCGGACTGCGCTGGCAAGAGGGCAAATCGAGTTACATCCGAACTTGGGGAAAGGGCAAAGTTCAAGTCGACGCCGAGACGGGCGCCCACACGCCGCTGAAACCAAAGTCAACCAAGCAACTCGAACAGGCTTTGCTGAAGCTCGACAAGATCGGCGAGAAGGAAGCAAAAAAGATGGCCGGATCTACGACGCGGAGTCCGCAGAAAGACGCCGTCTTGATTTCGTATTCAAACGACCTGTTCTACCACCGCACTGGTCAGCCGTCGGCGATTCGTCTGACCAAAACGAAGAGCGCCGAACGGTTTCCGACATTTAGCCCCGATGGAAAGCACGTTGGCTTCGTTCGCGACCAGTCCTTGTTCATCGTTGATGTCAAAACGGCCCAAGAGACGATGCTGAGCGAGCAGGGATCGAAGGAGAGACTGTTTGGGCAACTGGACTGGGTATATCAAGAAGAGATCTACGGTCGAGGCAAGTTCAAGGCATTTTGGTGGAGCCCCGATTCAACTCGCATCGCCTACCTGCGCCTCGACGAGAAACCAGTCGGCCGATACACGGTTGCGGACAATATTCCTGTTCGCCAAAACCTCCAGGTAACGCGGTACCCGAAGTCGGGTGACGCGCTGCCCCATGTCGCCCTGGGAATCGTAGTGATCGATGGAAAGAGTACGCGCTGGATCGAACCGGAAAGCGAACCCCGGAAAGAAACGCTAATTGTTCGCGTTGGCTGGGACAAGCACGGCGGTCAGGTCGTCTATCAGACTCAGAATCGACGCCAGACGGAACTCTCACTGTTCGCCGTTTCGGCGAGCGGCGGGGAACCTCGACAGCTAATTCACGAAGACGAGGGCGCTTGGGTCAACGTACTGGGCGAGCCTACTTGGCTAGAAGACGGTTCTTTCTTGTGGCTCAGCGAACGCAGCGGATTCAAACACATCTATCACGTTTCCGGCAAAGGAGCGAACACGCGGGCGCTCACTAAAGGCGATTGGAATATCGAGCGACTGCTTGGAGTCGATCCGAAAGAGGAGTGGATTTACTTTACGGGCGGGAGCGACTGGCCGAGAGAATCGAACGTCTACCGAGTTGCTCTGGCAGGCGGAGATCCCCAACGTTTGACCGACAAGCCCGGCAACCACTCGGGCCGGTTCAATGAAGATTTCACACATTTCTTTGACTACTACAGTCAGGCCGGTCGGCCGACGATGGCGGACTTGCGTCGAGCGGACGGGAGCTACGTTCGTACGATAGAGCCAAACTTGACAGATCGCTTGTCCTACTACCAATTGAGCCAACCGGAATTCCTCACCGTCAAGGCTCGCGACGGCGTGGCCCTGAATGCGATGGTGATCAAGCCGCCGAACTTCGATCCGTCGAAAAAGTACCCAGTGTTGTGCCACGTCTACAGCGGTCCGCAGGCGCCGACCGTTCGCAATCGCTGGGGCGGGTCGACCTACCTGTGGCACCAGATGCTCGCGCAAAAGGGCTATGTGATTTGGAGTTGTGACAACCGCTCGGCGGCAGGATCGGCCAAGCACGCTTGGCCCATCTATGGCGATCTCGGCAAGGAAGAACTCAAAGACATCGAGGACGGGCTTGGATGGCTGAAGAAACAGCCGTGGATTGACGCTCAACGAATTGGTATCTGGGGCTGGAGCTACGGCGGCTACATGGCAAGCTATGCGCTGACCCATTCCAAGTCCTTTCGCGTGGGGATTGCCGGCGCTCCTGTCACAGATTGGAAGAACTATGACGCTGTCTACACCGAACGTTACATGGATCTGCCGCAAAACAACAAGAAAGGGTATGAGAGCAGTTCGGCTGTTCACGCCGCGAAAAATCTTCATGGTCGTTTGTTGTTGCTTCACGGCACCATCGACGATAACGTGCACTTGAGCAATTCGTTACAGCTTGCAGCTGCTTTGCAGAACGCTCGACGCCCCTTCCAAATGATGTTCTACCCGAAGAGTCGGCACAGCGTGCACGGCCCGAACTCGTCGCGCCACTTGAAGGACTTGATGACGCGTTTCATTCTTGAAAACCTGTGACGGCCGCCCGGGGCAATGCGCCTCTTGCACCTTCCGCCAATGCGCTGGGATTGAACCCGTTGGGACTGAACCACTGGGATTGAATTACTGGAATGCGGCGTCATTCTTAAACGGCGCCGCGAATCGACTCTCGATGGAGGCCGCCGATGACCCGCGTGTTAGCCATTGCATTTGTCTTGTTCTCGTCAGTCGCTGCGGCGGTGGGCGCCGAGGAGACGCCTCATGACGTGGTTATCTACGGCGCCACCAGCAGCGGAATTGTGGCTGCCGTACAGGCCAGGCGAATGGGGTTATCGGTGGTTGTTATCGAGCCCACGAATCATCTCGGCGGGTTAACCACGAATGGGCTCGGATACACGGACACGGGCGACAAGAGGACAATCGGAGGGATCGCTCGCGAATTCTATCGAGAGATCAAGCGGCATTACGATCAAGATGCTTCATGGGCCCATGCTCAACGAGACGCCTACTCGAAATACCGAAAGCGCGACGACGCGATGTGGACCTTTGAGCCTCACGTCGCCGAGGCTATTTACGAAAAGTGGATCGTGGCGAACAGGATTAGAGTTGATCGGCAGCGGCGGCTCGAACGGCCCGCCGGCGTGCAGAAGACCAAGAATCGGATCACCGCGATTCGCACAGAGGACGGGGCGGTCTACCCAGGAAAGGTGTTCATCGACGCGACGTATGAAGGCGACTTGCTGGCTGCCGCGAATGTCTCCTATGTCGTCGGTCGTGAGAACAA
>CAZWOU010000224.1:0-7798 GCA_964635375.1 uncultured Pirellulaceae bacterium
ACACGACTAGTCCACGTTCTCGTTATCCCCAACCCTTATCTTTGGCGAAAACCCCAGGTAGTGCGCTGGTACGGTCGGCGCTAGGCCTGGATTGGGAGCAGGAAAAATGACAGAGCCGAGAAACACAGACTTAACTGGTGACGAGAAACGCCAAGCTTGGTGGATTCTGGCCGCCAACACGTTTGCCTTCACCATCTGCTTCGCCGCGTGGATGATGAATGGAGTATTGATCACCTTTCTCGTTGACAACGGAGTGCATTCATGGGGCCCGCAGGAAATGGGCTGGCTGATCGGCATACCCGTCTTAACGGGCGCGATTTTTCGGCTTCCCTTGGGCATTGCCACTGACAAGTGGGGAGGCCGCATCGTTTACGGCTTGTTGCTGCTGTTCAGCGCAGTCCCAATGTTCATGGTCAGTTTCTGCAACTCATATTGGCAATTCTTTGCCGCTGGTCTTGGATTCGGGTTCTGCGGCACTAGTTTCGCCGTGGGCATCGCCTACACATCGGTTTGGTTCCCCAAGCACCAGCAAGGAACGGCCTTGGGGATTTTTGGAGCGGGCAATGCAGGCGCGGCTCTGACTAGCTTGGGAGCGCCCCACTTGCTGAATTGGCTGACGGACGGCGGAGCGAACCTCGAGGGCTGGCGACATCTACCTAAGATGTACGCTGTCTTGCTTGCCCTTACGGGCGTCTTTTTCCTGATGGTGACGGTCAAACGATTGCCGCCAGGCAGCGCGACTAAGAGCATGAGAGAGCGGCTTGAACCGCTCAAGAGTCTGAGAGTTTGGCGATTCGGCTTGTACTACTTCTTTGTCTTCGGCGGCTTCGTCGCGCTGGCCCAATGGCTGGTGCCATATTACGTCAACGCCTACGCCACCACGGTCGCCGTCGCGGGAGCGCTAGCCGCTTGCAACAGCCTTCCGTCGGGCGTGATTCGCGCGGTTGGCGGTTGGATGTCCGACAAGTTCGGCGCCCGCACAGTGATGTACTGGGTGTTGGGCACGTCGCTCGCTTGCTGCGTGCTTCTGATCGTCCCGCAAATGGATATCCACTCGCCTGGAAGTGGGATTATGTCGAAGGCGGCAGGTGAAGTCGTCTCGGTCTCTGAGACAGAGATCGTCGTTGAGGCGGCAAGAGGAACCAGGACGTACGATCTCAAACGCAAGGAGGGCGAACTCGCTTCACAGCATGAGCGCACGAGCGGCGTCTTGGTCTTCCCGCGATCGATGTCGTGGCAAGAACCAGCCGTTGAAGCAGGACAGCAAGTAAAGAAAAAAGAACTATTGGCGAGAGGCGTAACACAGGTTTTCTTTCAAGCGAACATCTATGTCTTCACCATTCTCAGCCTGCTTCTCGGCGCCGTGATGGGAATCGGTATGGCGGCCGTCTATAAGCACATTCCTGACTACTTCCCCGACGATGTTGGCGTCGTGGGTGGAATCGTCGGTGTCTTGGGCGGGCTCGGCGGATTCATCTGCCCCGTGTTCTTTGGTTATCTGCTGCAAGCGACGGGGCTCTGGACGTCGTGCTGGATGTTCTTCGCCGTCTTGGTCGCGATCTGTTTCGCTTGGATGCATATCGTCATTCAAGGCATGTTGAAGAAGAACGCTCCCACACTATCGCAACGATTCGAGTAGAGAGAAGACACCTCATGGCTCGCACACCAGACCACTGGAAAATCGAAGATGAAGCCTTCTGGGACTCAACCGGCGAGGCAATCGCAAACCGCAACCTTTGGGTTTCGATCCCCAACCTGCTGTGTGGTTTCTCCGTTTGGCTTTATTGGGGCATGATTGCCAAGGTCATACAGCGAGTCCATTTCGCGAATCCAGAGCTGTTCAATTTCACCTTTCGAAATGATGGCGTCCCCTATGACGACGCCGGCTATCGGGCGTTGATGTTCACCTTGCCAGCCGTTGCCGGATTGGCCGGGGCCACGCTTCGCATCCCCAATTCATTCATGATCGCGATATGCGGCGGGCGCAACGTCAAGTTCATGACCACCGTCCTGCTGATCATTCCGGCCATCGCGGCCGGCTTTGCTCTGCAGAACCCAGCCACACCCTTCTGGGTTTATATCATCCTGGCGGCGATGTCCGGCGTGGGTGGCGGCGCCTTTGCCTCGAGCATGTCCAACATCTCCTTCTTCTTTCCTAAGCGGATGCAGGGGCTTGCCCTTGGGCTGAATGCGGGTCTCGGCAATGCGGGCGTCAGCGTGATGCAGTTTCTGATCCCCTGGGCGATCACCTTCGGCATGTTTGGCGGGATCGGCGGCGATCCCCAGCAGTTCACGGTGGGCGGCGCCAATCAACAAGTCTGGATTCAAAACGCAGCCTTGGTTTGGGTCCCGATAATGACCATCCTGGCCATCATGGCCTGGGTCTTCATGAACAACCTACCGCAACACAAGTGCGGCCCGACGCCGGTGGCGATCGGCAAGTATCTGTGGCTACAGTTCATCGGGTTCCTGGGAGCTGCGATTGGCGTTGGCGTCCTCATCTTTGTGCCGTCGCCAGAGTCTCCCATTCTCGAACTCGTGAGAATCTTCTTGGTCCTGATCGTGGCTGTGGCGGCGACGTTGTTGGGTATGAAGTTCATGACCCCGCAGACCATCCAGGAGCCGCTCAACAAACAGTTCGCCATTTTCAGCAACAAACACAACTGGGTCATGACTTGGCTTTACGTCATGACATTCGGTTCTTTTATTGGCTACGCTAACGCGTTCCCCAAGCTGATTGATGACGTATTCGTCACGCCCGATAACGGATTGATCACGTCACGATATATTTGGATCGGAGCGGCAGTTGGCGCCCTCATTCGACCTCTCGGCGGTTGGCTCTCCGACAAGCTCGGTGGCGCCCGTGTCACCCAGTGGGACACCTGGATCATGGTCGGCTCAACCATCCTGGCGGGTTATATCGTGTCGCTTGCCGGACAGTCCGATACGCCAGAGAAATACTTCATTCCGTTCGTGGCAACTTTTGTCGTCCTGTTCGCAACGACGGGCATTGGCAACGGGTCGACGTTCCGCATGATCCCAATTATTTTCTCCAAAGAACAAGCCGGACCCGTGCTTGGCTGGACGTCGGCCATCGCCGCCTACGGCGCCTACTTGATCCCCAAGATTTTCGCCACCCAAATCAAAGCCGGCACTCCCGAGTACGCTCTTTATGGATTCGCCGTCTACTACGCAAGCTGTCTCGCAGTGAATTGGTGGTTCTACGCAAGAAAGAATGCAGAGATTAAGTGCTAGTGCTCTGAGGCCGTTCTGGGGAGTGAGTTGCACACACTCCGACGGATGAGCGGCCCCTGTCGAATTACAGCCAAACCATAGTTAAAGCAATGCAGCAACGCGTCATCACAATTGCCCTCGTCCTGGGACTCTGCCTCGGCCTGTTCTCGCTCGCCGCAGGCGTCTCCCAATGGCGATTACCTGATCGAGAAACCGGCTATTCCCCGGTGCAGCCGATCGATTATTCACACCGGCTGCATGCCAACGCACTCCAAATGGACTGTCGTTTTTGCCATAGCGGCGCCTGGCGAAGCCGGCACGCCGGTATTCCCTCGGCAGATGTGTGCATGAAATGTCACAAGGTCATTACCGGTCCGTTCGCTGATCTCAAACGGGAACGAGACGCGGCCGCCAAGGAGAAACGCGAGCCGAAGGTGATCGTCTCGGATGAACTCAAGAAACTGTATCGCTCGGTCGGCCTGACCGATGAAGGGAAACCCGATCCGGACGGCAAGCCCGAGTCGATCGCCTGGAGACGAGTTCACGACCTCCCCGACTATGTCTACTTTGACCATCGCGCCCACGTCGCCGTCGGCGTCAAATGCCAAAAGTGTCATGGTCCCATTGAAACCATGGAGCGGGTCCGCCAACAGGAGAGCTTGTCGATGGGATGGTGCGTGAATTGCCATCGCGACGCCAACAAGAACGGTATCAACGACCAACCCGTGCACGCGTCCACCGACTGCGCGGTTTGTCACTACTAAAATTGGATCGAATGAACAGACCATCAAACGACAATGGCGAGGCGGAAGGACCGAGCCGGCCGCCCGAACAGGATGCCGACGCCCGGCTCGGCGTTCGGCTGCCGCTGGGCGACTCTGCGCCCGCGGTCAACCGACGGCGATTTCTAGAAGCGACCGGTTTCTCGCTGACTTTAGCTGCGATGAGCGGCTGCGGTCGAGCGCCCTTTGTCGACGCGCTGCCCTTTGCTGAACAACCTGAAGGCGTGATTCCGGGACGCTCGCTTTCCTATGCCTCGACCTGCGGCGGTTGCTCCGCCGGCTGCGGTACGTTGGTGACAGTACGCGACGGCCGCCCGCTCAAGATGGAAGGCATGCCCGGCCACCCCGTCTCCCGCGGCGGGCTCTGCGCCATCGGCCAAGCTGCTCCGCTGGAACTGTACGACAACCAGCGACTGCAACAACCACTGATCGGCGGCGAGCCGGAGGAGGATTGGGAGGAGGTCGACAAACCACTACTGAAGAAGCTTGACTCCGTTGCCTCAAGCGGCGGAAAAGTGCGTTTCGTGACACCCACGGTGACCAGCCCAACGCTTCAAGAGTTGCTGAACAAGTTCCTCGGCCGCTATAGCGACGCCCGTCATATTGTCTTTGATGTCGATAGTTGCTCGGCAATTCTGGACGCCCACGCAACCACCCACGGCAAGCGAGTGCTGCCGAGGTATCGATTCGAGAAGGCGAGCGTGATCGTCTCGTTTGGCGCCGACTTCCTCGGTACCTGGATTTCCCCCGTTGAATTCACCGCAGGCTGGATCCAAGGTCGCACGCCGACCGAAGAACACAGGTCCATGTCCTACCATGCCCACTTCGAAGGGCGCGTGTCGTTGACCGGTACGAAGGCGGACCGCCGCTACCGATTGGCCGAGGACGAGTACGGAGTCGTGCTAAGCCGGCTGGCGACCGAGTTGGCGTCGCACACCCCCGGCCGACAATCGCCTCAGGGCGAGTCAGGCGCATCGCCGCTTTCCCACTCAATTTCCGACGCGGTCACCGATATCGCAGAGCGCCTCCTGGCCGCCAAGGGGCACGGTCTTGTGCTCTGCGACAGCCAAGACCAAAACGTTCAGTTGCTTGTGAATTACATCAACGACCTGCTGGGCAATTACGGGGCGACGCTCGATGTTGATCAGCCGAGTCGTCAACGGCAAGGCAATGACGCGCAAGTCTCGGAACTGCTAGAGGAAATCGAGACGGGCAAGGTTGGCGCACTCTTCGTCGCTGGCCTGGACCTGACGCAGAATGTTCCCGACCGCGATGCGCTCAAAGAGTCGATTCGAAAGATCCCTTTGGTTGTCAGTTTCTCAGCCCGCATTGACGACTTTGCGTCGACCTGTCATTTCGTCTGCCCCGACCACCATCCGCTCGAATCTTGGATGGACTTCGAGCCGATCCAAGGAACGCTCACACTCTCTCAGCCGATGATCTCCCCACTCGGCAAGACGCGATCCATTTTGGAGTCGCTTGCGCGTTGGTCCGGAGCCAGCGAAAACGTCTCCGCTTACGAATTGCTCCAAGCGCGATGGAACGAGGACGTTCTTCGGCAGGCCATGAAGCCGCGTGAGTTTCAAGAGTTTTGGGATCATGCGGTCCACGATGGCTTCGTCGCCCTCAAGCCCGCGAAAGACGCATCAGCGAAGGAATTTGATGGCTCGGCGATAAAGTCCGTGGCCGTCCAGGAACATGGCGAATTCTCGCTGCAGCTCTATCACAAGATCGCGCTGAGCGACAGTCGTCACGCCCAAAACCCCTGGCTGCAGGAACTACCCGATCCGATCACGAAGGTGACTTGGGACAACTACATCTGCATCTCATCCAAGGCGGCGACCGATCTTGATTTGGCCGATGGCGATCTGGCGCGCGTGGAAGCGGATGAGGGCGGAGCGAGTATTGAGTTGCCGGTGTTGATTCAGCGAGGCCAACACGACCGTGTCGTGTCGATCGCGCTTGCCTATGGCGTTGCCGGCACCGAACGGTTCACGAACATTGGTCCGGATTGGATCGAGGCTGTGCCAACCGTCAAAGAAAATGAACGCGTCGGCAAGAATGCGGCCGGCATGCTCAAGACAGGCGGCGCCTCGCCTCTGGCCAGATTCCGAGGGAGCGTCAAACTTACCAAGACAAACGGCAACCGCCCCTTGGCCAAGACTCAGCAATACGAGTCGCTGGAAATGCCTGTGGACATCGCCCCTCCCGGCGCGAAGAAGAGGGACATCGTTCAGAGCACCACTTTGGCGGCATTCAAACACGACCCGCACGCCGGAGCTCCGCACGCCCACGATTTTGGCGACAAGCAACTCTGGCCTGAAGATCATCCGAAGAACGCGCATTGGTGGGGCATGACCGTCGATCTGAATCGCTGCACTGGGTGTTCAGCCTGCTTGATCGCTTGCCAATCCGAGAACAATGTCCCGGTTGTCGGCAAGGACGAAGTGCGGCGCGAGCGGGAAATGCACTGGATTCGCATCGACCGCTACTACGAGGGCGACGACGACGACATGAGAACCTCGCACCAGCCGATGATGTGCCAGCATTGCAGCAACGCCCCCTGCGAGACGGTTTGTCCTGTCCTAGCAACCGTGCACGGCGAAGAGGGGCTCAACGAACAAGCCTACAACCGATGTGTCGGCACTCGCTATTGTGCAAACAACTGCCCCTACAAGGTCCGGCGGTTCAATTGGTTTAATTATCCGCACACAGACGAGTTGCAGAACTTAGTGCTCAACCCAGACGTCACCGTCCGAACTCGGGGCGTGATGGAAAAATGTTCGATGTGCGTGCAGCGAATTGAGGAGGGAAAGATGGAGGCCAGACGCCGGGGCCTGGATGTGGTCGACGGCGACATTCAAACTGCTTGCCAGCAATCGTGCCCGGCCCAAGCCATCGTTTTCGGCGACATGACCGACGCCGCAAGCGAGTTGCAGAAGAAACAACACGACCCGAGGCACTACCGCGTGCTGGAGGAACTGAACGTCCGGCCATCGGTCGGATACCTTCGGGTAGTCAAGAACCGTGACGCTGATGCGGCCGAGGGGGGACATCATGACTGAATCAACTAGGCCGCCGCTCGTCACGGGCGACAAGACGCTGGCCGACGTCACCAACGACATTTGCGCGCCGATGCAAGGCAAGCCATCCGCGCTTTGGTGGGTCGCCTTCGCCGCTGCCTCGGCCGCTCTGCTAGTCGGAGTCGCTGCAGTTTGGTATCAGATCGCCACTGGCATTGGCACTTGGGGACTGAACAAGACGGTGGGCTGGGGTTTCGACATTACGAACTTCGTGTTCTGGGTTGGCATCGGGCACGCCGGTACGCTGATATCGGCGGTCTTGTTTCTGTTTCGCCAACACTGGCGAACCGCAGTCAACCGCTCGGCCGAAGCGATGACCCTGTTCGCGGTGATGTGCGCCGGGATCTTTCCGCTCATCCACATGGGAAGGCCCTGGCTTGCCTTTTGGATGCTGCCTTATCCCAATACGCGAGGCCCGCTTTGGGTCAACTTCAAGTCGCCTTTGCTGTGGGATGTTTTTGCCATCAGCACCTACTTAGCCATCTCGGCGGTGTTTTGGTACGTCGGCCTGCTTCCCGATCTGGCGACGATGCGAGACCGCAGCGGCCCGGGCTGGCGCAAACGCATCACGTCGGTGTTGTCACTTGGTTGGGACGGATCGGCGAGAACCTGGCACCGCTATGAAACGGTCTACCTGTTACTCGCGGGCTTGGCCACGCCGCTGGTATTCTCGGTGCACACGATCGTCTCTATGGACTT
>CAZWOU010000224.1:7808-10791 GCA_964635375.1 uncultured Pirellulaceae bacterium
CGGTCGTACCAGGCTGGCATACGACGATCTTTCCACCCTATTTCGTCGCGGGCGCCATCTTCAGCGGACTGGCGATGGTGTTGACTTTGATGATCGTCGCCCGAGTGGTGATGAATTTGCAAGACTACATCACGGCCACCCACATCGACCGCATGTGCAAGTTGATGCTCTCGATGGGCTGCATCGTGGGCCTGGCCTATGGAACCGAGTTCTTCACCGCTTTCTACAGTGGAAATCCTTATGAGCAATTCGTCTTTATGAACCGCGCTTTGGGTCCTTTTAGCTGGGCCTACTGGACCATGGTCACCTGCAACGTACTGATTCCTCAGGTCCTTTGGTTTCGCAGCGTGCGGAAGTCTATTCCGATCGTGTTCATCGTCGTTATCTTCGTCAACATCGGCATGTGGTTCGAGCGGTTCGTTATTATCGTGACGAGTCTGCATCGCGACTTCCTGCCGTCGAGCTGGGCCAGTTACGTTCCTAGCACGATCGAGATAGCAACCTTCGTGGGCAGCTTCGGCTTGTTCTTTACATGCTTCCTGCTCTTCTGTCGAATCGCTCCCGCCATCGCCATCTCGGAGGTCAAGGGTGCGGCTCACCTGCCGAAACGCGAGTCATCCGAATCGGCTTCGATGGAGAAAGTCGCATGAACGAACGCGTCTTACTAGCAACGTTTGCGCATCAAGATGATCTCCTGGCTGCGACACGAGCAGTGCGTCAGAGGGGTTTCAACATCGTGGACGCGTTCACGCCGTTCGCAGTCCACGGGCTCGACCGAGCCATGGGCCTGCGGTCCTCTCGCCTGACCTGGGTCTGCTTCTTTTGCGGCATGTTTGGAGGCCTCGGGATGTTGTGGTTCGAGAACTGGACCGCTGCGGTCGATTGGGCTTTGGACGTGGGTGGGAAACCATGGAACTCGTTGCCATCAGATGTCCCCGTCGCTTTCGAGGCGGCCGTCTTGTTGGCTGGATTCGGCAGTGTGTTCGCGCTGTTCTTGGTTAGCCGACTTTTTCCCGGCAAACGCAACCGTATGGTAAACCCTCGCGTGACAGACGACCTGTTCGTGCTGGTTATCGACGAGCAGGACGCCGCTTTTGACTTCAACTCGATGAAGCAGATGCTTCAGGAGTTTGATGTTGTGGAATTGGAGGAACGGATTTCATTCTGAATGAGACCCACGTTATGTTGAACCGATTAAATACAACACTCTGCGTGATGCTTTTTGCGATTGCCGTTGCCTCGCTGCTGCTGCGCGTCGATCCCACCAAGCCCAACATTGAAATCCTGCCGGATATGAAGTATTCGCCGGCGTTCTTGGCTTTCTCAAGACACTCTCGGCTGCCCCACGGCCGCGTCCTCCAGGCGCCCCCGCCAGGCGCGATTGCAAGAGGTCATCTTCCACTGCATTACCTGGCAACTCCGGCAGACGCCATACGCGCCGGAGAGGAGATCAAGAATCACTATTCTCTTGAGAACGTGAGCGCCGCCAGCCAAGCTGATGGCGACGACGGGGCCACAGAATCGCCTGCCACAAACGGCGCAGGCCAGCAGGACGGAGACAAGGATGCCGCCAGCGAACCTGCCAAGCCGGACCCGATGGCTATCGCAAAGCAGAAACTAGCGGCGTCTGTGACACGAGGGGAGGAGACGTTCCGCGCGTTTTGCATTACCTGCCACGGTGCGACTGGGGCTGGTGACGGACCGGTTGCCAAACGGGGCTTCCCGCCGCCGCCCTCTTTGTTGACCGGCAAGTCTCGCCAAATGAAGGACGGGCAGATTTTCCACATCCTCACTTACGGCCAAGGAAGCATGAGCGGCCTTCCCTCGCAGCTTCCGCCAGAAGAGCGGTGGGACGTGATTAACTACGTTCGCGGCATGCAAGCCAGCGCGCCCCCGATCGAGGCGCCAGCCGAAGCAGAGAACGGTTCGAAGCCAGCGGATAAGGCGGACGCGGGCAGCAGTCCGTCAACGCCCAAGAAAGACCCCTCGGGGCAATGAGAGAAAGAGGCTGAGTCAGATTGATCCTCGTTGCCAGAGGCAATGGCTCAGTGACGAAAGTGAAGTGTGACCGAGAGAGTCTGGAGAATTGGACTGATGACAACTACGAGCTCCCAAAGCCAATCCGGCGCGCATCGCGGCTTGCTCGTCACAGGGCTGGCAGCCGCAGTGGTCTTGGCGTTTGGGTGTGCTTTCGACCTCGAACGCACCTGGAGCAACCTGCTTGTCGGTACTTACTTCGCCGTAACGCTGGGCCTGGGGGCCGCGGTCTTCCTGGCCTTAACGTATATCACCGGCGCTGGCTGGCACGTCGCCTTTCGCCGAGTGCCCGAAGCACTGGCTATGAGCCTGCCTTTGACCGGCGCATTGATCATCGTTGTTTTGGCGATGCGAATGGAGGCGTACGGATGGAGCGATTCACATGCTCCGTCGACGCTTTGGTTCAAGGACTATTGGCTTACTCCGATAAACTGGCTGATCCGCGCCGGCGTCTACGTCGTCCTTTGGGCGTTCTTGTCGCGCTGGTTGATCGCTCGCTCTTTGCGGCAGGATCTCGCTTGCCAACCTGTAAGTCCGAGCGAAGGCGCTTCGGAAGAAGTTTCCGCGGAAGAGGCCGAAGAGGAGGCGAAGAAAGCCCAGGCCCGCGCTTTAAGAGCGACGGCCTGGAGCACGCGTCTCTCTGCGCTGTTCCTGATCGTCTATGCCGCGACTTTTTCCCTCGCCAGTATCGATTGGATGATGGCCTTAGAGCCAATGTGGTTCTCCACGATATGGGGCGTTTACAACTTCGCCGGGATGATTCAAGCGTCCTTGGCGGCGGTGATTATTCTCGCCCTTGTACTCCGCTCCGACAAAGGGCCGCTCAGCGGCGTCTTCAGCGACGAGCACCTGCACGACCTGGGCAAGCTGCTGATCGGTTTCAGTTGTTTCTGGATGTACATCTGGTTCAGCCAATACATGTTGATTTGGTATTCCAACATCCCCG
>CAZWOU010000225.1:0-347 GCA_964635375.1 uncultured Pirellulaceae bacterium
CAAGTCGCGGATGCCTGGGTAGACGCCAATGGAAATGATCAGCAGCGACGCGACCGCCGCGGCGCCGATTAGAAAGACTCGGTATTCGCGCAAGACCTGCGGCAGGCCTGTCTGGGGTTTGCGGGGGAGAGTGAAGTTGGACCGCCAAGCGGCGCTTGCTGCTCGACCTGGCGAATTTCAAGCGGGTCAATTTGTTCGAGCGGCGGCAGCGTGGGTGAATGGTCAACGGGCGTCTCTTCGGTTGTCGTTCGCTGTTGGGCCGTCGTCGTATCGATGGTGGCTTGTGGCGTCGCGGCAACCGGCTTCCCGAATGGCTTCAGCGCTTCGACGAGCTCGGTCGGCGTTTG
>CAZWOU010000225.1:357-10545 GCA_964635375.1 uncultured Pirellulaceae bacterium
CGGGTCCTTCGCCATCATCGTTTCGACAATACGAATTACCTCGCGGGGAATATCATCTCGCAATTCAGAGATGCGCGTCGGTTCGTGTTCGCAGTGGGCGACGACCTTCTCGACGGCGGTGCTTTTGGGAAAAGGGACGCGGCCACTGAGCATGTAGTAGAGCGTGCACCCAAGGCTGTAGATGTCGGCGCGAATATCGGCCCGGCGGGAGTCACGAGCTTGCTCGGGCGCGATGTAGTCGGGCGTACCCAAGGTGGCGCCGGCGCCAGTAAGACCGGAGTCCTTGTCTTCCGCGTTCTGATGACTAGCAAACCGAGCCAAACCGAAATCGAGAATCTTGACGGTTCCAGTCGCTGTTCGCATCAGGTTATGCGGCTTGATACCGCGATGGACCATTCCTCTCTCATAGGCGTGTTCGAGACCAATCGCGGCTTGCATTGCATAGTTGCAACAGTGAAGCACCGATAGCTTGCCTCGCCGCTGAACCAACTCGGCCAAGCTCGTTCCCTCGATGAACTCCATTACGAGAAAATGTAAGTCGCCGGCTTGCTCGGCGTCAAAAGCCGCGACAATGTTTCGATGCGAGAGCTTCGCCGCCGCTTTGACCTCGAGACGAAACCGCTCGATGGCGACGTCATCGGCGACAAGTCGGGCGCTGATGACTTTCAAGGCGACCGGCCGCTCCATCAGACGGTGCTCGGCGTGATAGACGACGCCCATGCCGCCGGCGCCAAGCTGTTCGATGATCCGATAGCGTGGATGATCGACCAACTCGGCCGGGATCCCCGACTCGATCTTCGTTCGCCTTTCCGTGTCTGGCATCGACGCCGACATCGTCTCGCCAGTCGATGTGTCGGTGCACCGCATGCGTTCGACCAACGGCTCGTGGGGAACCGAGCGGAGAATCTCGCAGCAAGAGTCGCACTCCGCCACATGTTGCTCAATTCGCTCTCGCTCTTCGTCCTCAAGCTTGCCATGGACGAACCACTCCAATTGGCTGCGATTCGGATGTGCTAGTTCGCGATTGTTCATGAGATAAATCGCCGTTTGCCTTCCCTCGAGAGCTGTTTTCTAGACGCGTGTGGAAGGAGATGCCGGTGGGGAACGTCCCAATTCTCAGTTAAATGGCACGTTGAAAGCCAGACCTTTCAGAGACTCATGGGAAAATCGTGCTTCGCTCTTACTCGCTCTCTTTCTTGGCCGGTTTCTTGGTGGGCTTGGCGTCCTCTGGTTCCGCCTGGGCGAAGGCCGAGACGGCGAACGTCCGTGTGGAGTCGCCCATTGTGACGGTTACTTGCGAATTTCGCACGCCACTCGCTCTAGGGCACCACTCGATTGTGAACAGGCTATACCCTCCTGGTTCAATTCGGCGGCGCGGCGAACGGATGAGGCGGAATTCTCGGGCGTGATCTCCTTCGATCGAGATCGCATTCTCACTGCAAATTAGATCGGAATCGCTTTGGTTGAACAGGGAGAACGTGTGGGCGACTGGTTCGGCGTTGCTGCCGAAGTCGGTATTGTTGAACGCAGATGCTTCGCTGTTGGTTTGGTCAATCCACACTCCGTTGCCTTTGATCGCAAACCCGCCCTTCACCGCCCGCTTCGGTCCGTCAGTCACCCAGACGTGAACCGTTTCCCGGTCTTTCAATTTGCCGTTTTTGACAGTGAGCGCTACCTCGTAGAGTCCCGGTGTTGTGAATGTGTGGCTCGCCTTCTTCCCATGCGACTGCTTGTCCCACTTGGTCGGCGAGCGTTTCGGCGTGGGGCTGTAGAATTCCCAACCGACTTGGAAGTCTCCATCGGTGGAGAAAGAGCCTTCGGTCGAGACGCTGAGTTTGAACGGCGCCGGGCCGACGAGCGAATCGGAGTCGATATGGGCGTGGATCCTCGGTGCGGCCACGAAGCGTACTCGCTTGGCCGAATAACTGTTGCCCGCCGAACCATCCGACGCGATGAACGTGACGATCTGGGCCTTCGCGGCTGCCTGTTGGGAGGCCGAGCCTGGAGACGCCGAGTCTTGGGGCATCTTCAGCGTGAAGAGATTGCCGTCGAGTTCGCCCGGTTCATTCGCCCGCTTGTGGAACTCCACGGATTGGCCTTCCGGATCGATGGCTCGCAGAGGAACCTCAACGGTCTCGCCCGCTCTGACGACGCGATCCTGGAGGTCGAGGATAACGGGCCGACGATTTGCGTGAGGCGAGTCGTACTTGTAGTCGCCGTATCCGACGCCGCTTGGCGGGAGGTCGTGCCGTTTTCGGAACACGTTGATGATCGCGGGATTGCCGTCGTGTCGGCCGTTGTTGGCAATCAGAGCCACTGCGGTTCGCCCCTCGGGCATCGCATCGTCCCAAGGTACTCGGATGACCCAGGAATCAGGTTCGTCGCCCGCTTCGCAGCGAGTTCCAGGCGTGCCGTACAACAGTTTCCAACGAACACGGATCGGCCGCTCTTGCAGGTCGTAACACTTGGCGGTCGAGACTTTGATAATCACATCTTGCCCCGGCTCTTGAATGACCAGGGCGGATTTCTTCAACCCATAAACCTTCTTGGCGCCATCTACAACGAGATCGTCGAGGATCGCTTCCGGCGGGAGAACTCGCATGGACTGTGCCATGCGGATCATGTTTCGCATATGGGCGATCTCGTCGTAGCGGTGAAAGGACAAGCTCAAGTTTCCTCGCTCGCCACCCGCGTGCCCGTAACCCCCTGCGTATTGATCCTCTCTGCCGAGAGCGCGGTAGCAGATGCGATGACGCATTTCGTGATCATAGGGGAGATCGTAGGGCAACGCCGCTTTCCAAATGTACAGCAGGGCCGATGGATAGAGCCCGTTTCGCTTGAGCGTCAATTTGGATTTGGGCGGCAGGTACCCGCCGACGATCATCAGCTTAGTGATCGCCATCGTTTCGCTGTTGGACGATCCGACGGAATGGAAGAAAGTCGGCGCCATCGCCAAGTAGAGATCTTTGGTCCGATCCGACCATTCCTCCGTAAAGGACTGATGGGCAGGAGCCGTGACGAGACAATCGGAGAAATAGATTCGCTCGTACGCTGCGGCTAACCGCGAGTTCGTCAGAGTATGCCCCATGCCGGTCGTCGATTGATGGACGAAATTGATGCCGCAGCGCCCTAACTCGGCTGTCTTTCTTGCTTCCACGAAGTGCATGAACTGATCGTCCGTCGGGCGCAGGTGCACTTTGCTCCCGTCCGTGGCTCGCCATGACGAGTGGACGTAGCCATGCAAGCCTGACCAGCTGGCGTAGACGTCGTCCCACACACCGGCGAACTCCTTCGAGGGCTCCTTCTTCACGGCCCATTGAATCGGCTCATCCCCGCGCAAAGGGCCGATTGGGTAGATGCGTTTGGCGAGCGGAGTTGGCTGCAGTGTGATGACAGCCGGCTTCTTTTCCTTGCCTTTGCGCAGCAGAGTCTTGACGTTCTCAATCGGCGTCGCATCGTCTCGATAGACTCGCCACTTCGAGTGGGTGAAGTATGGATTGGTAATGGCGGGTCCGTCCGGGGGATCCGCATCCGCCATCGCGGCAACGAACATGCACGCCAACGTCAAAGTTGCCAATTTCAAAGCTCTCATCGCGTTTTCCATAGTTACTTTAAAAATGCGCCCGAAACAGCAACGGGTCGTGTAGCCTGGCGATTCGCTGAGGCGGCTCTATCTTAACGCTTGCCAACCGTTCTGGCTCCGCCGAATCGGCGTTCCGCGTAGAATCTCGCGCCGAGTCGATGATAGAATGAATCGCCTCCAATCCCTCTTTGGGCGAGTCATCACCTGGTTTGAGTTGCATCGGAGTCCAGAATGCGAGCGTTCCTGTTTGCGGTCCTGCTGGTCGGCTTAGTCTCTTCACCCTTGCTTGCGCTGGAGCCGATACCGGACAAGCTAGTGGTTCTGACCTTTGACGACTCGGTGAAATCGCAGTTCACGAAAGTTCGGCCGATTCTGTTGAAGTACAAGTTCGGCGCGACGTTCTTCATCACCGAAGGGTTCGACTTCAAGACGAACAAGAAACACTATATGACCTGGGATGAGATCGCTCAGCTTCATCGCGACGGTTTTGAGATTGGCAATCATACGCGCGATCATATGTCGTTGGCTGCAGGCAATCCGCAAAAGCTAAAGCAGCAACTGGGTCAACTCAAGGAGCAGCTTGAGGCGATCAACGATCGGTGCCGAGAGCATGGGATTCCGAGAACAACAACGTTTGCCTACCCAGGAAACGGCATCGACTCAACTGCGCTTCCGGTTCTGGCCGAACTTGGCATCAAGTTCGCCCGTCGCGGCGGCTCGCCGGAGTATCCTTACGAAGAGGGTAAGGGGTTTGCATACGAACCTGGTCTGGACCATCCGTTGTTGATTCCGTCGGCCGGCGACGCGCGACCAGATTGGGAGCTGGACGATCTGAAGCTGGCCGTCAGCAAAGCTCAGTTTGGACGGATCGCTGTTCTGCAGTTTCACGGAGCGCCCGACCTGGCCCATTCCTGGGTCAGCACTCCCTTGGCGAAATTCGAACAGTACATGAGCTACCTGGCAGTGAACGGCTTCAAGGTCATTGCACTGCGAGATCTCGCCAAGTACGTCGACCCTCAAGTTGCGCCTCGCGTCGCCGATTTCGTTATTGGCGATCGGAAGCGGATGCTCGCATCAAGCGCGTCGATGAACAATTTTCGCAAGCCAACCGACGAGACCGATTTGCGAAGGTGGTTGGAAAACATGGTCTGGTTTCATCGATATACCAACGCGGACGTTCGCGCAGCGACTGGACTCTCAAAGCAAGAAGTAGATCAAGCGCTAAAGCGATTCGACATTCGAGCGGAAACACGACCGTCGCGCTCCGCCAATGCGCCTCTCCGCGTGTTGCCCTATCCGGGCGGTCGTCACCCGCGGACCAGCTTCTTGGACGGCGCGGTCAGGCCTCAACGTGACACCAAGATTAGCATTTTTGCTCCCTGGAACGATCGCGATTACTTCGTCCTCGATATCCCGGAGGCCATTCGCCGCAACGATGAGAAACGCCACGGCTTGCTCTACCTGGCCCACACCCACGTCGATACGATGTGGACGAAACAGAAGGTCCCGCTGAAGCCGCTTGAGTGGGCTGTCAACGACGACGGCACGCTGGTGATGGAGCGCCGGCTTCCCAACGGCGTCGTCTTTGGAACGAAGGTGATTCCCGGTCGCGAAGCGGTTCGCATGGAGATGTGGCTTGAAAACGGGTCGAAGGAAGACCTCAGCAACCTCCGCGTACAGAACTGCATCATGCTTAAGGGCGCCCCTCCATTCGCCTATCCGCAGAAGGAGAATCTAGTCGTCGCCGAACCGTACATCGCGCGGCGTTCGGGGAGTGGCAATCGCTGGATCATTACCGCTTGGACTCCCAACCAGAGCACTTGGTTTAACCCGCCTTGCCCTTGCATGCACAGCGATGGGAAGTTCCCCGACTGCAAAGCCGGCGAAACCCATCGCCTCAAGGGTTGGTTCTCATTCTATGAAGGCGACGATGTCGAGGCCGAAATCAAACGCATCGACTCCACAGGCTGGGCGTCGCAGTAGTTGGGCAGACCAGCGTGAAGTTACTGTTCGGCCCACTGGCCCAGTCGCGCTCCCGGATCCTCATCGAGAATTCGGCCCTTCTCTCTTGTCTTATTGACCGATGGTTCGCCGACCTGGGCCGGCTTGTTTGCCGTGGCCGATGTCGGCGCGGATCCGCATGGCGAATTGCTCGAGTCGTTTGACGACGTCGGGGTTTTGGTCAGCAACGTTGGTCGTTTCTCCGATGTCGCTCTGCAGATCAAACAGGGACAGTTCGATTTGCTTCCGCTGGCCCTTCCCCGGAATGCCCCCCTTGCCAGGGATGGGAGAGTTGTACGTTTGGGCGAACATCAGTTTCCATTTGCCGCTGCGAAGCGCGGTGAGTCGGTTACCGCCGTCGTAGTGGTAGAAAGCTTCATGCGGCGACTTGGCGCCCTCTTCGGCGAACATCAAACTGGATATGTCTTTTCCATCGATGGTCTTCGCGGGCAGAGCGGCGTCGGCGAACTTGGCGAAGGTCGGCAACAAGTCAATGGCGCCCGCCACTTCGCCGCAAACGCTGCCCGCTGGTATCCTTCCAGGCCAACGCATCAGGCAGGGAACACGAAAACCGCCCTCGAAATTGGTTCCCTTGCCCTCGCGCAATGGCTTTGCCGAACCAGCGTGGTCTCCGTAGGACAGCCACGGTCCATTGTCTGAGGTAAACACGATGCACGTGTTCTCGTCGATGCCGTGCTTCTTCAGCGACTGCATTAGCTGCCCGACGCCCCAGTCAATTTCGCTGATCACATCGCCGAACAGACCTCGCTTGGTCTTGTCCTTGTATTTCTCCGAAACAAAAAGAGGGACATGCGGTTGCGGGCTTGGCAGATAGAGAAGGAACGGCTCGTCTTTGTGCTGGTCGATAAACTTCACCGCTCGGTTGAACAACCGCGTCGTCAGGTTGACTTGATCCTCCGGCATCACTTTCGGATTGATGATCTTCAAGCCTTCATACAACGGTAGGTGAGGCCAACGCTTGAGTCGCTGCTCCATCGGCAGATGGCGAACGCCGGGATGGAACGGCCACATGTCATTCGAGTAGGGGATGCCGAAGTACTCGTCGAAGCCCTGGCTCGGCGGTAGAAATTTCGGCCGGTGACCGAGGTGCCATTTGCCAAAGCAGGCGGTTGCATAACCCTTCTGTTTCAACACCTCGGCAATCGTCATCTCATCAGGGTTCAGACCAGTTTGGGACTTCGGCCCAAAATTACCGCCGATCCCAACTCGAGTCGGGATGCAGCCGGTCATTAGCGCGGCTCGCGACGGCGAGCAGAACGATCGCGCGGCGTAGAAGTCGGTGAACTTGATCCCCTCCTTCGCCATCCTGTCGAGGTGCGGAGTCTGATAGCCCTCGGCGCCGAACGGCCCAATGTCTGCGTAGCCCATGTCGTCACAGAAGACGATAATGAAATTCGGCCTCTTCGCCGCCGCCTTCTTGTCGAGCTTGTTGGCGAAAACGCTCGGCGTCACCCCGCAAAGAAGCAATAAATGAACTATCGAAAACGCGAGCATCGTTCGAGTGGTCTTTGTCATTTGTTTGTCTCAATTATGCGAGGGGCGTTCATTCAAGGCGTCGGATTCAAGACACGGGCGCCGCTGGTGTCTGTCAGGGCGGTCAATGTCAGGGCGTCGCTGTCAGGATAGGCCGTAGGGGATCATGACTTCTTCATCGTTATAGAGAAATGTCGCGCCGCCTGAAGCGAAGTTGGCCACATCCGCGACAGTCGCTTGCCCCTCTGGCGACGCGAGGATCGCCTCCATCGCTTCTCGTGAGTCAGCGTAGAGGCCGACGATCATGTAGTAGGGCGGGTCTTCGCCAGGCACGGCCGATTGACACTTGCCAATCGTCCAGCCTTGAAGCCCCTGCATCGTGCGCGCGAGAGGAATATGCGTTTCTCGGTAGTAGCGATCGAACTCAACCGGATCGTCGGGCTGATTGTAGAGCACGGTCAGGCGGATCATGCAAGAACTCCGATTGGTTTGCGCCGAGGCGCGAGCGGTTGTCAAAACACGAGCCACTATTCTGCCTGAGGCGGAGTCGCTTGGAAAGATGCGTTATCGATGCTTGCCTTGTGCCGCCGCATGGCGGTTTGGCCCAACCCGTGCCCCTAGCGCACCGTGAATCAGAGCTTGTCCTTAGGCCCTGTACCAAACGGGTTTTCCTCGGCCTTGAGCTTGTATCCCATGCAAGCCGGTATGGCGTCGCCCGCGTCAGAACCACGTCGCTTATCCCAAGTGGCGTGAAAGCCTCGAACAATCTTTTGGTCGAAAATCGACGGCGATTGAAAGGTGTTGTTTCTACCGCCCATCAGGTTGAAATGAATGTGGGTGTTCTGGGCTGCTTCGCGCATTGGCGGTATGTACATGCGAGCAATCAGCTCGCCTTGCTTCACGCGTTGGCCAACCTTGACGAAGATGAATCGGTCGTAGAACATCGTGTCGCCGGGGTCGACGAATGGCTCAATGCTGTAGTGCATGGAGACCCCACGGCCGCCGGACGTCGCGAAAGTGAGACCGATTCCGTAACGCGTGTTCGATACGCGCCGTCCACCGACCGGGATCTCTCGCAATCGAAATGAGTAGTCGATTCTCGAGATCACTCCATCGGCCACAGCGTAGATCGCCGGAAAGCGAGTGAGCTGGGCGGGCGGAATTGGCTGCTCGGGCAAGCGAAAGTAGATATGGCCGCCTGTATGCGGCCGACGGGCGTTCTTCCCTTTGTAGGGGTGCCCCGATTGCACCACGTCAAGATCGACGAGAAACCGATCGGATGGGCGTTTGCGGAACTGACCGATGTCCGGAAGCGAAGGTAGGATGCGATCTCGCTCACGCGATTGAATCGATTCGCTGCGGTTGCCGCTGCGATCCGCTTGTTGGGCTGGCGAGTTGGTTGGCGTGAGGAGAATCAGAGTCGCCAGAATAGACGCCGTCCAAGTCGCTTGTTTGCTGTTCTTGAGGAAAGATCGCTGCCGCTGGTCTATCGTCGCGCTCATTCGCTGCTCGTGCTCCTCGGTCTTCAACCGAAAGGATGGTGAGTCTTCGTCCGAACTATCCCAGATATTCTAGCTGATCGCCAAGCGAGGTTTGCAACAGACTGAACTGCCCTAAGCGAAATCGTTTTCATATCCGTCGATTGAACTATCCGATTCAGCGTTGCAAACCTCGCCTTCGTTCCCAGGCATCGCCTAGTTGTAATACCCATAGACCACTACGGAACGCCCGTGCCCCCACTTGCTCGCCATCGTGCTGAGGGATTCATTGGGATCGTAGTAGTAGCCTTCTTTAAATGTTACGAGCGCATCGCTGCCGCCGATATCGAAACCGGGCGAGACCGCTCGCAACTGAACCGATTTGGTAAAGCGAGTTGGATCCAAAGCATGTTGCCAGAAGTACGATGGGCAACCTGCAAGCACCTGGGAAGACCTGAGATGCAGTTTGGCGAGAAGGTTAGGGAATTGCGGAAAACGAAGAGCCTGTCGCAGCGTGACCTCGCTGCTCAGGTCGGCGTGAACTTCACGTACATCTCCAAGATCGAAAACGAGAAACTCGATTTTGGGGATTACCCGAGCGAGGAGTTGATTGGAAAACTGGCGGCGGCGCTCGACGGCGACGAGGACGAGTTGCTCATACTCGCAAACAAAATACCCGAGCGAATCAGGAAGCGAGTCATGGAGCGACCGGACGCCTTTCTTGTCTTTGCGGGCCTAGACGACAAAACGATTGATTCGTTTCTGTCGCAGTTACCAGCAGGCAAGGCGGGCAAGAAACCCAACTGAAAGTCCTCTTTTGTCACGGCTGGACCAGTGTCCCTGGCGGTCGAAAACCGACCTATCTCGTCAGCCAAGGCCACGAAGTTCTGAACCCGGCGATCCCCGATGACGACTTCGACGAGGCGGTCCACATCGCCCAGGCCGAATACGACCAAGGCCAGCCCGATGCGGTCGTCGGCTCATCCCGTGGCGGCGCAGTGGCGATGAATATCAATTCCAAGGACACACCGCTCGTCCTTCTCTGCCCGGCTTGGAAGAAATACGGCGAAGCGAAGACCGCCAAACCCAACACGACGATTTTGCACTCCAAACAAGACGACGTGGTTCCCTTCGAGAACAGTGAAGAACTCATCGCCAACAGCAGCCTGCCCTCGGAGGCGTTGATCGAGGTCGGTGTCGATCACCGTCTGGCTGATCCAGAGCCGTTGGAGAAGATGCTGGAGGCGTGTGAGAGGGGCGAGGATGACGACACACGACCCTGAGAAACCGAAAGGAATCAATCGCCGCAGTCTGGTGCTGCGACTAATTTGCCTGCCCGTGTTCATCGCCCTGTTTATGTTTCTTCCCGCAGGAACATGGGCTTGGACAAAGGGCTGGCTGTTCATCTTCATTCTGCTCGGCGTCATTTCGGCAGTATTTCTTGTTCTTCATCGTGTAAATCCCGAAGTCATCGTCGCCAGAAGTCGCTTCCACGAAGGAACGAAAGGCTGGGACAAGATTCTGCTCAGCTTTTACTTTCCAGCGATGTTGGCCGTCATACTCGTGGCGGCTTTGGATGATGGCCGATTCCACTGGTTTCCGGTTCCGTGGTGGGTTTGCGGTGTCGGCTAC
>CAZWOU010000226.1:0-10513 GCA_964635375.1 uncultured Pirellulaceae bacterium
CTGGCTAACGAGATCGACCGGCTCATCGTTGTTCTCCTGTTTGGACCAAGCCAAGAACTGCGACCTGAGGAACGCACAAACCTCTCCACTTTACGTTCAGCATACGCGCCACGCGGCAAAGATCAATCACGGGTAGATTCGGCGCCGCTCGCTTGGCGGAAATCAAGAGTGGGCTTACCTCGCATTCTTCAACCGCGTGACCGTCACTTGGTAAACGCCGCGGCTCTCGCCATCGCCTGCTAGCGAGGCCAGCAGTCGCGTGTCTCCGTCCGCCAGGCGAACGCCCCGAAACTGGCAGGACTTGTCGCCCGCCTGGACACCTTTTTTGCGGGAAGTCGAGCCGATGGTCAATTCGGCGGTTTCCTTGGCCGATCCGGGATCGAAAATGCACTTGATGTCGTAGACGCCCGGTTGAGCGACGTTCAGCTCCCAGTAGCCGACGGAGTTCGGCGCCCACGTGCCGCCTCGCCAGTCCTGTCGCGTCAGCACGGTTGGATTCTCGTGCGGCGTGCCGATCTGGATTCGCGGTGGTGCATAGTTATCGGGTCGCGTGGACGATACGTCGTCGAACCACGCGTCATACGCTCGCTGTAATCGGGCAGCGACGGCTGGTTCAGAATCGATCAGGTTCTTCGCTTCCCCCGGATCCCGGTCCAGGTTGTAGAGTTCAAACTTCGGCGCCCCGGCGAATGTCTCTCGCCCAAAACCGCTGGCGTGCAACAACTTCCACTGCTGACTGCGAATCATGAAGTTGCCGTAACGAGTCGGTTGGTCGCCACGGTGCGACTGGATCACGACGGTGCGTTTCGACCAGTCAACGCGTTTGCCCAACAGAAGCGGCAACAGGCTCTTACCGTCCAGGCTCAATCCGCTTGGCGGGACTTGACAAGCGTCGAGAATCGTCGGCATCAGGTCGATGTGGGCTGCCAACTCGTCTCGCGAATACCCTGCCTTCAGCCTGCTCGGCCACTGCACCCACAGCGGCGACCGCACGCCCCCCTCGTGAACATTGGTCTTGCTGCCGCGAAGCTGGCCTACAAAGCGGCGAGAGTTGGGGCCGTTGTCGACCAGAAAGATGACCAACGTGTTGTCAGTCAACTTCATCGCATCCAATTTGGCGAACAATCGTCCGACATTGGCGTCGACGTTAGTAATCATCGCGGCGATGCGAGCCAATTTGTCGATCTCGTTTTCTCGTCGTTGGCCTTTAAGGTCCCCAACGATCAGCTCGCCCAGCGCAGCTTGCTTGGTCATGTAGTGCTTTCGCAGATCCTCCGGTACGTCGTGAAACGGACCGTGCGGAGCGTTGGTCGGCAGATAGACGAAAAAGTTGCGATTGGCCCGGTGGGCGTCGTCGATAAACTCCATCGCCGCGTCGAAGTAGACGTCGGTGCAGTAGCCTTTCGTTTGAACTTGCCGACCGTTGCGGAACAGGATTGGATCGGTGTAGCGGCGACCATTCTCGAGGGGGTCGGCGGGTTGAGCCAATCCGCCACCACGATGCACGAACGCTTGTTCAAAGCCCTGGTCGTTCGGTCGCATCGGATAGCAGTCGCCCAGGTGCCACTTGCCAAAGATGCCGGTCGCATAGCCGGCCTTGGAGAGAACTTCGGCGACGGTGACTTCGTTGGGGTCCATCATCGAACGCCCGAGCCAGGTATCGATACACCGCGTGCGGTAGTTGTAGCGCCCAGTCATCAGACACGCTCGCGTCGGCGAGCAGACGGGGCTGACGTAAAACGTCGACATCGACGCGCTGCGAGTTGCCATAGCGTCGAGATGCGGCGTCTCGAAGACCGGATTGCCGGTCGAACCAAAATCGCCGATCCCCTGATCGTCCGTCATGATCAGCACCACATTCGGTCGCTCAGCTGCCGCGCTGACCGACACGATGCAGGCCGACACGATGCTGGCCGACACGATGAGGAGTAGACCGCTCAGACAAGTTGCGAATCGTCGTGTTGCCTTCATCTCTCATACTCTTTCGTCAATGGCGTTGTTAGGCGTGAACTTTGTTGGAGACGAGTGTCGTAAGAAACACGCACGGATGGAACAGGGCCTTATTTGTGCTGCCCAATGGCCCGACGTATAATCGCGGTTTGTCTCTGAACGTGTTTGAGTGGACAGGACAAGCATACACCGAACTCGGAAGAGAATGGCTCAATGATGTTGCAAGGAACCATGTTGCAAGGAACCATGTTGCAAGGAACCATGTTGCAAGGAACCATGTGCGAGAAGCAAATGACGGGTAAGCGGACGGAGACTGACTGGGAAAATGGGACTGGCATCGTGGGCAACGCCTGGATATTGGCAGCGAGGGTGGTGGTTTTCGTCGTTTTTGTCGTAGCCGCGCCGGTGTACGGCCAGGACATGAAGCTCTGGCCCGACGGCGCGCCTGGGGCACAAGGCGTGGAGAAGAACGATACGCCGACGCTGAAGATCTTTCCGCCGCCCAAGGACGTCAAAGGCCCAGCGCCGGCCGTGCTGCTGATCCCCGGCGGCGGCTACAAGCACATCTCGGGCTACGGAACGTTTCGGGATTTTTTCCAGACGCGTCCGGTGCGGTTCTTCTCCATGAAATACCGCCTGCCCATTCACGGCTACCGCCACCCGGCCCCGCTAGAAGACGCCAAGCGAGCGGTCAGAACGATCCGTGCTAACGCGAAGAACTGGAACATCGATCCTCAACGCGTGCTGGTCGTCGCGTTCTCCTCGGGTGGTCACGTGGCAACGACGCTGGCGACCCACCACGACACGGGGCAAGCCGATGCGCAAGATCCCGTCGAGCGACAAAGTTGTCGGCCGGACTACATGGCTCTGTTCTGCCCCGTCGTCAGCATGAAGAGCCACGCCCACGGCCCCTCGGTGGCCCGTCTGTTGGGGCCCAATCCCGACGCCCAACTCCTCGACGAACTGTCCAACGAATTGCAGGTCACTGCCGAGACGCCGCCGACGTTTCTGGCCCACGCCAAGGATGACACGCTGGTTCCGCCAGAGAACAGCATTCAGTACCACGAGGCTTTGAAGAACGCGGGAGTCGAGTCGACGTTGAAGATTTTCCGAGAGGGCGGCCATGGCGTGGCGCAGAAGCCCAACCCGTGGAAAGCCCACCTGGGCGACTGGATGAGCAACAGCAACATACTGCCCGAAGGCCTGGCGCGTCCGGCCCCGAGAGCAGCCAAGACTTACGAACCGACCACAAGTTATACCGTCAAGAATCTGGCCGGGTGGACCGTCCGCGTTCACAACGCCTTGCTGCCCGGAGGGGAACACGCGGAAACGGGAGCTCAGGCCATGGGACGCCTGACCGATGGCATGCTTCGTCTCAAGACATGGATTCCGGCGGGGCCAATGGCCAAACTGCTCAAAGTAAAAATATGGCTCGAGTTGGATTCGACAAACGGTCCGTGGGGCCGGACTTCGGGCTACCAGTACCACCCGGGTCGCGACTGGCTGATCGACATGGACTTCAATCCTGAGAAGCACAAGTGTGTCGAGTTCGGCAACGCAGCGTCGCTGGCCAAGCGATCCCCGGACGCGACGGCTACTGTCCTGTTGCACGAGTTGGCCCACGCGTTTCACGATCAGGCGATCACCTTTCAAGACCCCGACGTCCTGGCCGCGTACAAGCGGTGTGTTGAAGGCGACGCGTATCCGCCGCGAGATTGGGTCAAGAGCGACCACAAAGAGTTCTTTGCCGGCGTGACGACGCGCTATTTCGGAAGGGAAGAAGAACGCGAGGCGGTGGGCAAACGCGATTCGGTCCTCGAGGATTTCCTCCGAAAGACTTGGGGCAAGCCCAACGCCACGATGGATACACCCTGGAAACCTGATTTGGGCCAGTGACGTTCACGGTGAGCAACGCAGGGTTCACCATGCTTTTACCGAGACCTGCACAGCCGCGCGCCCAGTTCCAGCGACGAGAACGACTCTGCAATGAATCAGCCACGATACGCTTCCCTGCTCTTGGCAATGCTCCCCTTGGTCCTCTCCACGTCGCCGGTTAGGGCGGAAGGCGGCTTGGAGTCGTTTCGCGGCAGTTGGGCTTTTGAGCTACCTGACGGAAATCCCGCCTGGTTGCAAATCGGCGAAACCGCCGGTGAGTTGCAGGGTTCGCTGCTGTGGAGCGTTGGCAGCGCGAGGCCGGTTAAGGGGCCGACGCTTGAAGGCGGCGCGCTTTCGTTTCAACGCAAGATTCGCTGGAAGCCGTTCGGAATCGCTGACAACGTGAGAGCGATCGATAAACCAATCTTCGCTCGGTTGGTCGGTAACACGCTGCGAATGACAGTAAAGCAAGCTCCACTGCAAGGCGGCGACGAGGAAACGCTCGAGTTAGTCGGCAAACGCATGCCGACGATGCCCTCGCGACCGAACTTGAAGTCCATTCGATTCGGCGAGCCGATTGCGCTTTTCAATGGTCGAGACCTTTCCGGTTGGAAGCTGACCAATAGGAACAAGAAGAGCGGCTGGCGTGCGGCAGATGGCGTGCTGATCAATGAAACGCCGAAGACGGATTTCTCTGCGTATGGAGACTATGGAAATCTGCGCACGGTTCGTGAATTCGAAGATTTCCGCCTGACGATGGAATACAACGTGCCGACAAGCGGTAACAGCGGCGTCTATTTGCGTGGCATGTATGAAGCCCAAGTCGTCGATCGAGACAGCAAGATGCAGGGAATCGCCGGGCCAGGCGCCCTATTCGGCCGCATCGCTCCGAGCAGCAACGCCGGCAAACCTGGGGGGCAGTGGAATCGCTACGAGCTAACGTTGGTCAATCGCCACATCACGATTGTGCTCAATGGGCAAACGGTCATTGACAACCAGCCAGTCGTCGGTTGCACGGGCGGCGGCATCTCGGCTGACGACACGAAACCCGGCCCCATCTTTTTGCAGGGCGACCATACATCGGTCCAGTATCGCGACATTGTGCTGCAACCCGTTTCAAGCACGACACAGAGCGCCGCCTTACCGCGAGTGCTGCTGATTGGCGACTCGATTTCGATCGGCTATACGAAACAGGTCATTTCCCTGATGAAGGGAAAGGCTGACGTTCGTCGCGTGAAGGGAAACGCGGGACACACGGGGATGGGGCTTGCCGGTCTACCAAAATGGCTGGACGCGAAGCAGGGCAAGTGGGACGTCATTCACTTCAACTGGGGCTTGTGGGATCTCTGTTACCGCAATCCAAAGTCCAAGACACAGGGGCGCCGCGACAAGATCAACGGCAAGCTGACGTACACGCCTGAGCAATACCGAGCAAACCTGCAGAAGATTGTCGCCAGCCTGAAAAGGACCAAGGCGAAATTGATCTGGGCAACAACTACTCCCATCCCGGAAAACGAAGCCGGTCGCAAATTGGGAGACGCTGTTAAGTACAACACAATCGCTGCTGAAGTAATGAAACAGCACGGCATTCCCACCAACGATCTGCACACGTTGATGGTTCCTCACATGAAGACAATGACTGTCGCACCAGGCAATGTCCACTTCACAGACGACGGTTCGCTCTTGCTGGCGAAACAAGTCGCCGGCGCGATTGAAGAAGCGATCGAGCAACGCGAGTAGACTAACGCGAGTAGACTGGCCTCGTCCTTTCGGCCTGCTATTCCTCCACCCTCAAGTCGGAAAAGACATTTCCAGTGGGCTTTTCAGGAAGTTCCGCTTTCCACCGAGCAATCTGTCGCATCAACTGGCGGGCGACTTCAGGCTTTTTCTCTTTGAGATCGGTGTGCTCGTAAGGATCAGCGGCAAGGTCATAGAGTTCCGCATAGCTACCGTCGCGATTCGTGAGCAGCTTCCATCGCTCGTGAACGACGGCGTACGAAACCCAGTGGTAGGGCCGCGACTTTCGAATCGGCCAAGCCGATTGCATCTTCCAGAACAAAGGTTTGCTTCGTGTTGCCTTGGGTTTGCCGAACAGGGCATCGACTTGGCTAATGCCATCCGGAACATAGTCTTCGGGAAGTGCGGCGCCGGCGAGTTTGCAGAACGTCGGGAGCAAATCGACCGCAGAAATCATCGAGATCCCGTCCACTTTGCCGGCCGCGATTCTTCCAGGCCATCTCGCGATGAATGGGACTCCAATGCCACCTTCGAAGAGCGCCGACTTGTAGCCTTTCCTTCCCCCTGTGACGCCACGCGCCCCAGCGATCCCGTAGCCAGCTCCCGTCGCCGTGTCGTGGGTCAGTTTCAGTTCAGTCGGTCCAACCGCCCGGGCCGGTCCGTTGTCGGAACTGAAGACGACCAACGTGTTGTCGGTTAGCTTCAGCCGGTCGAGGGCGTCCAGCACCTCACCGATCCTGTCGTCAGCGTGAGAGAGAACGGACGCATAGATATTGTCCCGTTCTTCAAGTTCGCGGAACCGCCAGCGGTACTTCGGGACGGTGTGAAACGGCGTGTGGGGCTCGTGCATCCAGAGGTTGATAAAGAACGGTTTCTTCGCGCGATGACTCTGTTCGATAAACGCGATCGCGTTGTCCGCATCTTCGTGGACCGGCATCTGTTCTCCGGCGCAGTTGAAAGCCCCGTACTCGTCGTAGCCGTATTCGCTCGGCAGAGGAGAGTCCGGGATCATGTTGTTCGCCAAATGCCACTTGCCAAAATGGGCTGTCGCATAACCTGCGCGTTGGAGAAGTCGCGGGAGTAGTGGAGCTTTGGGGTTCAGCCAGTCCGGCATATTGCGTTTCGCGTTGCTCGGCACCCACGCGAAGTGGCCATCGATGTTGTATCGAGCGGGGAAGTGACCGGTCATCACTGCAGTTCGACTCGGCGAACAGACTCCACTAGCGACCGTGAAGCGATGAAAGTCTGTGCCTTCTTTCGCCAGCCGATCGATATTCGGCGTCTTCACATAAGGGTGCCCGTGACAGCTCAGATCGCCCCAGCCCCAATCGTCCGCGAAGATAAAGAGAATGTTTGGAGTTTCCGCAGCGTTTGCTGCGACGCCGCAAAGTGACGACGCACTCACGAGCAGAATCGCAGATAGGCGGACAGTCTTAGATCTATGCATGACTCGGCTTCTAGTTGTGTGGGCGTGCGGGGAATTCACCAGCTCAGCTGCGCAAAGGGCGTGGCTGAGCGTCTAACGTTATTGCGAGAAGCAACACGAGGGCGGTTATCTTGTTCATGTTCGCTTCGTCGCGAATCTCTGGTCCAGCCTATATGTTACTCAACAAGCCGCTTTGGCAAACCGAAGAGATCGAACTGGCTGAAAGAGAATTGAACGATTTCTCGACTCCTCTCCCGTTTGAACCAAGCCATTCCGCCCTGTAAACTCAGCTTCGGCCATTGAATTCGACATTCCCCCAGCAACACAGATCGTGATTCTGAACTATGAAACAAGCGACGCCTCGCGCCATGAATAAGAAGTTCAAAATAAAGACTTCGCGATTCATCTTGAACGCTTTCGTTGTCCTCTTCTCTCTCGGTTTCGTTTTGCCAGCCAAGGCCGCTAACGATCGGCCAGATGTTGTGTTCATTATTGTGGATGATCTGAACGATTGGCTTGGCTGTCTGGGAGGGCATCCGGATGCCAAGTCTCCTAACATCGACGCCTTTGCCGCCAGTGGCATGCTGTTCTCTCAGGCCTATTGCAACTCGCCCCAGTGCCGTCCGTCCCGCACGAGCCTCAACCATGGCGTATATCCCTTCAAGACTGGCACTTACTTCAATGCCAGGGCAAGAGGCGAAACGAAAATTACGACCCAGAGTATGCAGGAATTCTTCGGAGCCAACGGCTACCGGGTCGCCAGCGGCGGGAAGGTTCACCATGGTGGTCCGGGTGGTTCCGGGGATTCACTCTTGCGCCGCCCCAGAGATCCAAGGCCGCCGAAGGGCAAGAATAACTTCGGTGCGCTGAATCCTCCCAACGACGGCTATGCGTTGGACGTGAAGGATGAGGAAATGGGCGACTACAAAGTTGCCCAATGGGCCATCTCTCAGTGGAACACGAAAACGGAAGAGCCACTGTTCATGTCGGTCGGTTTCTTCCGCCCGCATCGTCCTCTGCATGTGCCGAAGTCTTACTTCAAACAGTTTCCCATTGATTCAATTCATCGTCCTGCAGAACCCGAAGAAGATGACTGGAACGACATGCCTGAGTTTGCCAGGCGTCTCGCCAGGACGCACGCGCATAAGGCGTTGCACAAGGGTCTGAGTGATCATGAGTTCATCGTCGCGAACGATCAGTGGGATGTCACAATCCAGGCGTACCACGCTTCCATCGCTTTTGTGGACCAGCAGATCGGACTCTTCCTAAAAGCGATTGAGAAGAATCCGAGAGGCCGTGAAACAGTCGTCATGCTGGTGAGTGATCACGGTTGGCATCTGGGAGAAAAGAAGCACTGGTGCAAGGGCGCGATTTGGGAGCAGACCACTCATATTCCTTTCATTGTCCGCACCTCTCTAGTCAAGCCTGGGTCGGTCTGCACGCAACCGGTGAGCCTGATTGATGTGTTCCCATCCCTTGCCCATTTGGCTGGGCTAGATGTGCCTACTCATCTCGATGGCAAGTCGGTCCTTCCACAGATTGAGAATCCAAACGCGAAGCGGACCCCCGTCATTTCATCCTATGGCGAGGGGAACACATCGATCCGAACTGAGCGGTGGCGATATATTCGTTATGAGGACGGCTCGGAAGAATTGTATGACCACACGGTGGATGTGAATGAGTGGACCAATCAAGCCAAGAATCCTAAGCATACAAGGCTGAAAAAGAAGCTCGCCTCCTTTATCCCAAAGGACCAGCACCCTGGATTGAAGGTTCAAGACTGGTACGACAAGTTTCAGAAATAGAAGCGGTTTTGAGGCTTGAGAAATGCGACGTTCCGCACAACTGCGAAGCCGGTAATCTTGTACAACTATCAGTTGGTGATGACGGTTGCGGTGCGTCACCCGGAAACTGTCGGACGAAACTTCACCAAAGCCCAGATACGGAACTCCCGATGAAACAACGCATGGCTGTGATCGCGATTCTATTCGCAGCGAGTATATCGAACGCCTTCGCCAACGAACGCCCGAACATCATTTTCCTTCTCTCCGATGACCACCGCGCCGATGTACTCGGCTGCGCCGGTCATCCGATCGTGAAAACGCCGAGCATCGACAGGCTGGCGGCCGAGGGCATGCGGTTTAGCAATGCGTTCGTGACGACGAGCATCTGCGCAGCGAGTCGGGCGACGATCCTGACTGGTCTTGTCGAGCGTACCCATGGTTATACGTTTGGCATGCCGCCGATCTCCAAGGCCCACATCTCTGATAGCTATCCCGCTCAACTCAGGGCGGCCGGATATCACACCGGGTTTATCGGTAAGTTCGGCGTCCGAGTCGAGGGCGGGCGAGCGTCCGTCGATTCGATGTTCGATTCCTTCGTCTCGCTCGGGCGCAGGCAAAAGCAGGCCGATGGTTCCACGCGGCACTTCACCGACGTCGTCGGGGATAAGGCGATCGACTTCATCGCGAACACTCCCCAAGACCAGCCGTTTTGCCTATCCGTTAGTTTCAACGCCGCCCACGCCTCCGATGGCGACAAGGTAAATCACTACCCCTACCCGGCGACCGAATCGAACTTGTACGACGATATCAAAATGCCGCGCCCGAAGCTCGACGGCGGTAAGTACTTCGATTCCCAACCCGACTTTTTGCGCGAGTCGATGAACCGCGATCGGTACTTTTGGCGTTGGGACACCGCAGCGAAATACGACCGCAACATGCGCCATTATTTTCGCATGCTCAGCGGGATGGACCGCAACATTGGCCGTGTCGTCGCCGAACTCGAGAATCGCGAGTTGACGGACAATACGGTAATTATCTTCATGGGAGACAACGGCTATTACATGGGTGAACGCGGATTCGCGGGCAAGTGGTCGCACTACGACCAGTCGCTGCGAGTGCCGCTGGTGATTCACGATCCGAGAAACAAAGATAAGCCTGGGCGTGTGACTGCGAACATCGCACTGAACCTCGATATCGCCCCCACCGTACTCCAATTGGCGGGCATCCGTTTGCCGAACCGCTATCAGGGGAAATCGATTACACAACTGGCCGACGCCCCCATCCGCGACGGCTTCTTCTGCGAGCACCGAATGAAAAACAACCGCATACCAAAGTGGGAGGGCTTTCGCGGAAAACGATTCGTCTACGCCAACTATTACGAGCAGAAGTCCGACCAAGAATTCTTGCACGACCTGCAGCAGGATCCGGATCAACTGAAGAACCTCGCAGCTGATCCGGCGCACGCGAAGGTGCTGGCTGAAATGCGAACAAAAACAAAAGAGCTCAGCGCAAGCTACGCAGAGGCCGGCAAGCCCCGAACGGCAACTGAAAAATAGCCGCCAGTCTCGCGCGAAGCACGCTCTGTCGCACCAAATCGGCGAAGACCAAATGAAACTGATTCAGACAGATCGAGGGATTGAAGTCGAGGGCCGGTCCTACCGACTCTTCTTGGAACGAGCGGGCGGGTTCGCGATTCGGGAAGTCGAGATCGTCGGAGAGGGAAGACTCGACCGCTTCGACC
>CAZWOU010000227.1:0-10451 GCA_964635375.1 uncultured Pirellulaceae bacterium
CAATCTGCAGCCTGAAGGTGATAGGCAGGGACCTTTTATTGGCGGGTTCCCAATGCGGCGGTTTGTGGCGGGTCCCCAATGCAGCGATTTGTGGCGGGTCCCCAATGCGGGGTTTGTAGCGGGTCCGCAATGCGGGGTTTGTGGCGGGTTCCGCCCAGGGCGGCGCGACAAACCCGTGCATCGCGGCGCCGGTCGCGTTGCATGCCGTTTATGTTGTGGCCGTGTTGGGTTGATGGCCATCCGTTTGGCGAATCGTCACGATGGCCTTGGCCCGTTCGAAGCCGTCGATTTTGGACGGGATTCCCAATGCGGCGGTTTGTGACGGGTTCCGCCCCGGGCTCACATGCAGACGACCCTTCGGGCCTCCGGATGTCGTGTTGTGGTTTGGTTCGCGCGGCGGATGGCGAAGCGAACTTAACCTGTCCAGGCGGACCACAGATGGGGCGTGAGAATCAGGGCCCCAATGAGAAGGGCGATGGCGGAGGCAATCAAGACGGCGCCGCTCGCAATGTCGAGCGCCGCCCCCACCAATTCGTTTTGCTCGTCGGTCACGGCGCGAGCCAGGTACTCGACCGAAGTGTTCAAGTACTCGGCAGTAACAACAAGCCCAATGCACAACAGCAGCACGCACCACTCTAGGATACTGACGCCGAACCAAGCCGCTGCGATCGAAACTCCGGCCATGGCGGCGCCGTGGACCAAGAAGCTGATTTGACCGTGCGCGCCGACGGCGATGCCGTTCAGCGCATTGGCGAACTTGCCAATCCAAGTTGAATTTGTTGTCGATCGTTTTGCCACTTCCAGCCTCGCCAAACGGTTCGTCAACGTCTCGACCCGCGCGTTCTCGCCGACCATGTGCGAGAAATCACTCGAGGCCGCGCGCGCCAGCCGGTGGAATCTGAACTCCGCCAACTCGCCCCAATCGTCCGCTGGGCAGGAATCGCGGCTCGATGGCCAAGACCACTCCGATGCTGTCCCGGCCCTCATCGATGTTGAATCCAACTCGAACCAAGGCCGACTCGCCGATGCGAATCAGACTGATCCGCTGACCGATGTTGCCGGTCGGACCAAAGTCAAAGGACGTGCTGGCTCGAGCCAACCACTTCTGGCTCATGCGATACGCCAATGAGGCGGTCAACACATTGCTGGTAATCGGTCCGTCAATCGTTCGGAATCCGACGTAGAGGCTTCCTCGTTCGGGTCGACTATACCTGCCGCCAAAAGTGAATGTTCGCAAGCCTTGATCGAACACGTCCACAAAACCATCTGAAAGAACGGTCACGCGGTCGCCCAGGTGCCAGCGAAAATCGTAGTCGATCATCCCGATATCTTCGCCCAAGTTGTCGCGACTGCTCTTCGGGTACAGTGACGATTCCACATCCAAGGTGATCCAATCCACAAGCCGCTGTTGGCCAGGCAAGCCTCGCATGGTCTGCCAACGTTGGCGAGCGGCCACGCGGAGCAGAGTCAGGTCGTCCACGATCTCCGTCGACGGAGCGGACACCCAACTTTGAAGACCGCTACGCAAGGCAAAGAATCGTTGATCGTATTTGGCTGGCAACACACCCGCATAATCGCTCGCGATGAATCGCCGAGCGAAATGTTCCTGCGCGTCATCGTCCAGGGGATCGTAGAGCGCAAACCGCGAAAGATCCTCGTCTGCGTCGGCATAGAAGAATTCCGATTCCAACGAGATTTTGTGAGCCAAACCGTTCAGGTTCCAAAATGGACTCCGCACCGATTGATCCGCTCGCCAAATCGGCATGCTCGTGCGAACGCCCGCTTGCCCGTAAAGTCGCGAGACATCATCACCGGCAATATCCTGTTCCCAGTAGGCGGCTTCGCCCAGCAGGTAGGGCGTCACTTTGACGGGCCCAAGCTCGAAGGGAAGGTCTAACTCCTGCCGCGTCGCCGCTCGAACTCCCTCCCGATCAGTGAAGCGAGTGCCCGCGTCAAGCTCCCAAGGCAGAGAGGACTGCGCGGGCTCGCTTCCCGCAGGAGGCAACAAGGCGTTACGCAACTTGGCGTAGCCGGCATGGGTGTGGGCGTGCCACGTTAGGCGGTCGAAGATCGAGTGACCGATGACAAAATGGTCCAGTCGAGGCAGCCACTCCGTCTGGGTGAAGAAGTCGTTTAAGCGAACGTCGCTCGTCAAACTAAGCGTGCTTGAATTCCAATACTTCTTGAGCTCGACGCCCGTGGTTTGGTCCTTGTGTTGATCCCACTCGTTCTCCAGGTACTGCTCGAGGAAATTCCGATCCGAGATGAAGCCAACTTCCGCCGTGAACTGCAAACCGTTCGATAGATCGTGCCGGTGCTGCCAGAGCGATCGACCTCTTAGTTCGTCCTCAAACGGCACAGCCGACCGGTCGGCGCCAAGACTGTCGAGCCCGGTATCCTTGATCCCCCAGAAGTCGGTCATTCCTTTGTACGGGCCGGGGTGGTGCAGCAGGTTGAAACCTTGGTATTCAAAGTTGGTTCCGCCAGCGGGGCCACGGTCGCTCAAGTAGGCCGGCGAAACAGTCCACTTCGTCCCAGGCGGCGGCTTGCGAATGCCCAAGAGCTGGTAGACGTCCAGGTCTAAGTAGACCTGCGAGCCAAAGATATTGTCGTTCTTTACCTTGATGTTCTCGACGTAGTACGTGGGACGTTTCAAATCCGTGGCGAGCGTCGGCCAGTAGAGGATCGGCGCCCCGCCCACATAGACAAAGTTGTTCTTGCTGGTGGCGAGAAAGTCGTGCTCGACGATCGGGTTGCCAAGCTCGTCCACCGCCGCCTGGCCAGAGAATGGGTCCACGGCCGGCGTGCGTTGATCCCGTAGCTCCAGCGTGCTGGACTGCAGCCAATAGCTGGGGACGCCCAGCCGACTTGAAGTTATCGCCGCGTTCGAGGCGACAAAATTTTGTCGATCGATCTGATGCAGGACGTCAGCCTTCAACCGCATCAGGCCTTCGTATTCCGGAATCGGCGTGAGCATCTCGGCATCCAACACGACACCGTACGATTGGTTCGCGTTGTAGTACATGCGGTTTGCGTAGATCACCGTATCGCCCTGGCGGAAAACGATGTTTCCCTCCAAATACAGTTCCAACGGGATCTCACGATCGATGGGCTGGTTTTCTCCGCCAAAAAGTCCCTCTTGCTTGAGGTTGACGGACCAAATCACGACGCTATCCGCTTCGATGTCGATCTTGCCGAGCGCGACGGTTCCCAGATCGCCGACGTTGTCCGCGTAGACATCGTCGAGCACCAGATTGACGCCGCCAGGTATCAAGAGGGCGGACTCATTGGTTTCTGCGTTGTTGCGGAAGATGAAGTTGGGACGGTTGTTGCCGCGTCCGCGAACTGAAATCGCACGCCCGCCAAGTTGGATTCGGTTCTCCGCCTCTACGTCCTCAGTAAACTGAACCGGCTCGACCAAGTCCCGAAACGGCCCGGCCCGCATCCCTCGCTCGTAAACGGGTCGGCGCGTGTTCGCCCCCCGTCGAGTCTGCGGCACTTGCAGGCGAACCTCGCCCACCGTGTGCAATCGGCCAAACCAAGTTCGATCGATCATGCGGCTTGAACCGCGTCCGTTTCGCCCTGCGTTCTCGACCTCGACTCGCTCTCCCTCGCCCGGCTCAAGGTAGACCAGGACACGCGACATTTCGCCGTTGAAAGGCTCCGTTCGGTCAATCCATAAGACTGCTTCGCCCGCCCGAGCGGTAAAGCTGCCCTGACGGATCGAACACTCGCGCAACAGCCAGACGTCGTAAGATCCTTGACGCCAATGCTCCCCCTCCGCGCCGCGGATCTCTATCGACTCGCGCGAGTCGCCTGAGGGCATTCTGAAGCCAGTCAATTGTGCGACTGAAGTTTGAGGGCGGAAAAGACCGATACACAGCAACACGACGACCAGCAGAGAACGAATCCCTGCGGTAACGTATTTCGGTCGTGGCCTTGTCGCGTTCAGCTTGGCATCCTTACCCGGCTAGGCAATTCTCGAGCGACCTCCCCGTCTCCCCTCCTAGGAAACGGACCCCGCGCGCAGCTCCAACAATGTTGGGCGGCGGATTATAGGAGGGCTTTCATTACGTCGCAAGGCATTTTGGACGCAAATTTGGGCGAAGGCGGAGGAACCGACGAGCGGTGGGAACAAGGCACGTTCGCAGCTCATCGTTGGTCGCGTCTTGGCGTCAGCGCCGCGCATGCCACTATTGCTATCACTGGTGCGAGCGGTCCTCGCATTCGCATGTCGCACCAATACAGCGTGTGAAGCAAGGTAAAGCTAGCGGCGAATGCACCGGCGCCAATCCAGGCCATTCTCGGCAGCCGGACGCGGCGGCTGAACAGACCCCAAAGTGCGCTGCAAAACAGAACCACATACCAGACGGCCACGGCATAGCGGCTGGCGCGGCGTTTTCCGCTCTCCTCCGCGACCGTCTGCCTCGGCAACACTCCCCAGAGTCGTCGGACTCGGTGTAGGCAACTGCGGACAAAACCGCCGAAGTCGTTTCGGATAGCCTGTTTCGCTTCTCGCCCAGCCCAACGATCGTAGTCCAGCTCGCTCCAACCTCGTTCACGGCGCAGCTGAGAGATTGTCTGGTCCAAGCTGTCAGCTTGCCAAACTGGCGCGTCGCCGGATTCCAGATGTCGATAGAAATCCGGGTTGTTGCCGAGCAGCAGGGTATATCCACCGTGGGTTGTGGCGACGATGGGGCGTCCCATAACCAGCGCGTTTCGCAGGGTCCAGGCGAGGGGCAGCGGAGCCGCGGCCAGAACCAACAGCAGAACGGGCCACAACGAGCTTTTGGCTTCTTGACGCTCGTCGGCATCGCGTCGACTGCGTTTCCGTTTGGTGCTGTTTCCCTTAGCCTGCGCTCGCTTCGCCAGCCAGTCGGTTGCGACGACAGCGAGCATGATGAATGCCGAACTGACAAGGAAGGTGGGTCGGCAGAGGCAGGCGGCGCCGAGCAGAGCGCCGCAGAGGAGCCAGAGGAGGGGCGAGCTTTGTTCGTAAGCTTCAACCAGGGCCCAGATGACAGCCGCGACGAAGAAGGCCGCCAAAGTCTCAGTCATCAACTGGCTCGACTGCATCAACAGAATGGGGTCCACCGCAACGACCAGCGCCGCAGCGTGGGCGCCCCAGCCCAAGCCAACTCGACGGGCGACGCCCCATAAGACCGCCACAGTCAGTGCGCCGAGAGCAACCTGAATGACAGCGACCAGAGCGAGGCTGACTTGGCCTCCGCTTACGGTGAGCGTCAGCAACAGCGGGTAGAGCGGCGGTCGAAACGCGGTCGGCTTCAGCTGACCGGATCGACTAGATCCATAGACGCCCTCATTGCGCAGGTTCTCCGCAAGTTCCCGATAGCCATCGGTGTCAGCCTGCAGGTTGGGGGCCAAGCCCCAGATCACAACACCGCGGCCGAGCAGTGCGACGAGGAACCAAACGACCAGAGTGGTCCGATCTTGAGGCGAGAGTCGATGGAGCATGGTGCGTCTCAGTCCTACTGCTGAAGCGCGAAGAGAATAACATTTACGCCAATTCTGGCGGCGTCGTCGCGGGCGTAGCTTTTGCACTCCAGCGACGCGGTGTTCTCCAAGGCGCAGCTCAGGTCGTAGGGCGAGAAGATCACAGCGAGGCGGCCATCGATCTCCAGGCCTTCTAGCAGCGGCGATGTCTTGGTCAGCTGAGCGGTCAGGGGGCCGTCGTTTGATCGCGTTCGCGGATCCCGCACGGTTACGCTGGCCAGATTAAACCCTTTGAACTTGCTCGTGAACAACGCGTGGTCAACGGGGATCCTCGTCAGTGACGCCTGGGGAAAGATGGCGGCAATTTCGCTGCGAAACGAACGCGAAAACTCTTCACTAGCGCAGATAGAATCGGCAAACAGCAAACCGCCCGACTCAAGGTATTTCCTCAGCGAGCGTCTTTGGCTCGGCGAGAAGCGAAAACTTCGCCGGCCATGCATGAAGGCCACGGGATGGTCGAGCAGCGTCGAGTCAGCGACAGACGACAGCTCGGACTCCTGCTCGACTCGCAACTGCACTTCGTTTCTCAAGACCTGAAGTAGATTGCCGAGCGCGTTGGGCGCATCGTCGGCTCCTCCGCCGTGATTGATCTTGGGAATGTACAGCGTACCACGCCGCAGTTCTTCGGCCCGGTGGACGACTGCGAGTCGCGGCCGCGCGAGTTTGTCCTTCAGCTCGCGGTTCGTCGCATAGGCGGCGACGTTGGCGCCGAGTCTCAGGGCGTTCTCGACTTTGGCTTTGGCGATGGGCGAGTAGTCCGTGGGGCGGTCGTCGCGAGCCAGTTGCCATAGACAGGTCAAATCGCTGGGCACGTAGACCACGCTGGTGCGGCAACAGGCATCGATCCCATAAACGTGTTGGATGTAATCGGGGTCTACCTGTTGTTCGGCGAACCAAATGGGATGATCGGGGCCGAGCAGTCTCAGGCGGCTCTCGGGAAACATCCGCTCCATGAGTCTCCGGAAGTCGCGATCGAATCCGGCGCCCTGGCAGCAGGCTTCGGCCAGGATGAACCCGCCCTGATCCACATACGCGCGTAGATTCTGAACCTGTTCGTCGCTGAGCTCCAGTGATTCGCGCCCGCTGAACAGGATGATGGGCGATTGCAACAACTGGTTCACAGAGGCCGAGCGAATGTCGACGGTTTGCCAGGTCAGGTCGCGTTTCCAACGTTTTTCCAAACGCTGAGTCATCCGATGCAATCCCTCGGGATGCAAATCCCAACTCCGCGCCCCGACATCCTCGCCTGTGTATTTGGCCTTTGCGAAGACCGTTGGACGGAGACCCTTGGAGAGAAACAGCACTGCGAACGAGGTGGCGACGAGCGGGTTGCTTTCGATCACGCCTCGACCTCGCCAGAATCCGGAGAGACCGTTTTGCAGGCGCAGCACTTGCGCGGCGCCCTCGCGATACCAATCGTGCTTTCCGAGATAGCGTTTCGAGCTGAGGCGGCCAACGCGTTCAATGCCGTACAAGTAATAGAACAGGAACTCTGGGCGGCCTGGATTTCGGTCGACGCGGAATTTAGTTCCCAACCAAGCGAGCGCGCGGGCCAAGTGATCATCTTCGGCACCGTCGCCGCAACAGCGAATCTCGTCGCCATTAACGCTCGCCGCGCCTTGCTGAATCTTCCCGCTAGCGATGATCAACGAGGCGGCGCCGGCGCAGGTCATGCTACCAGTCGGCTGATCGATTTCGCCCGGCACATAGCTCCAAGAACCATTGCTGTGCTGCGACGATTGCCAATACTTGAGGCATCGCTGCCAAACTTGCTTGTCGATCTCCACCCCCACCCGCTCGGCCTCATGCAATGCGAGCATGGCGAATTGGCTGTTTGAGTTGTCGACGCGGCCGCCCCTCTTGCCGTAGCCCCAACCTCCGGCGCCGACTCCGGCGAGCTCTTGTGAATCGACGAGCTGCTTCGCGTTTCGTCGAATCAGCAGTCGGTCGCGGGATGGTTCCGCCGCGCAAAGCACCATCGTCTGCATCGCGACTGCGTAGATCGCGTCCGTTTCGATGCCTCTAAGGTATTTGAGCGCTTTCGACACAGCCGGACTGCTCGGCTTTTCGCCAGCGTTGAGCAGAGCCAAGGTGCAAAGCGACGTGAGGCCGCCTGGTTGGCCTGGATGTCCCGACCAGCTACCGTCAACTCGCTGCTTTTCGATCAGGAAGTCGACGCCTCGCCGAATCGAGGCGCGAACGGCAGCCGACGATAATTCGGCTGCCGTGACATTCGCCGCGAACGACAGGACGATCACAATCGAAACCAACTGCCGAAGACCGAGTTGCCTTGTCATTCGAGCTGTCATAGGTTCCATCTTATGTTTGAATCCGTTCGAGAGGTACTCGGAAAATCCGCTTGACGACCTGCTGGTGGGAGTCGAGCCACTGCGATCTTACCTATTTTAGGATTCCCTGGCGGATGCGGCAACGAAACTCTCGTCGCGTTGTCGGTTTGCTAAGCGGACTATAGAATCGTGGGTTCGCAGACCTCCGTTGGCGAATCGACACGAGCGAAACCAGACGGGGGGCAATTCTCCACAGCGTCAATCTCCACAGCGTCAATCTACACGGCCCAAGGCTTCGATCGCAGCTCTGGCTGTGCAGGGAAGGCTGTGGGAATCAAGAACCAAGGAATCGCGGTGTCCAGCAAGCAACGGAATCTGGGTGATGTTCTGCAGGAATTTCGCCAGCACCGGCAAATCATGCAGCAGGAACTGCAGAAGATCATTGTCGGCCAGGATGAAGTCATCGAACAGTTGTTTGCCGCCATTTTTACTCGCGGCCACTGTCTATTGGAAGGCGTGCCCGGGTTGGCGAAGACGCTGATGGTCAGCACGCTGGCCAAGATCCTGGACGTTGGTTTCACGCGCATTCAGTTTACACCCGACCTAATGCCTTCGGACATAACGGGCACGAATGTGTTGGAAGAGGACGAGCGGGGCAAGCGGACCTTTCGTTTTGTGGAGGGTCCCATTTTCACAAATATCTTGCTCGCGGACGAGATTAATCGTACGCCGCCCAAGACGCAGGCTGCGTTGCTTCAGGCAATGCAGGAGCGCGAAGTCACCGTGGGGCGAACGACCTATGCGCTCCCCGATCCGTTCTTCACGATCGCAACTCAGAATCCCATCGAACAAGAAGGCACCTACCCGCTTCCCGAAGCTCAGCTCGACCGCTTCATGTTCAACATCAAGGTTGGCTACCCCTCGGCGGAGGAGGAAGAGAAGATTCTTACGGTCACGGCCAGGAACGAGAAAGCGGAAGTTCGCAAGGTGATGTCGGGCCGCGCGATTGTCAATCTTCAGAAGCTCGTCAACTCGGTCGCCGTGAGCGAATTCGTGGTCAAGTACGCAGCTCGTTTGGTTCGAGCAACCCGGCCGGGCGACGCGTCGGCCCCGGAGTACATCAGAGAGATGGTCGATTGGGGCGCGGGGCCTCGAGCGGGCCAGTTTCTGATTAACGGCGGAAAAGCAATGGCTGCCATGGACGGTCGCTTTTCTGTCGCCATCGACGACATTCGCCGCGTCGCCGAACCGGTGTTGCGACACCGCATCAGCACCAACTTCCAGGCTCAGGCGGAAGGGATGACAACCGAGGACATCATCAGTCGTCTGCTCGAGGAAACGCCCGAGCCGGAAATTCAGAAGTTTGAAGCCGCCACAACGCGTCCAACTCCGCCGCCGCCGCCACCCTCAGCCAATTGAATCGCTGCTCGCATTCTCCGGTTCGACTGGTCGATGCAAAACTGATCCGACCGCAATCCAACGGGCGTCGCATGGCCGTCGAGAAGTATCTCAAGCCGGAAGTGATTAACCAAATCAAGCGGCTCGACCTGCGCGCTCAGTTTGTCGTCAAGGGATTTCTGCAAGGGCTTCACGCCAGCCCCTTTCACGGCTTCTCCGTTGAATTCAGCGAACACCGTCGCTACACCCAAGGCGACGACCCCAAGGACATCGATTGGCTCGTCTACGCAAAGACGGACAAGTACTACGTCAAGAAGTTCGAAGCGGAAACGAACATCACCGGCTACCTGATGTTGGACACGAGCCGCTCGATGGGGTTCACCCACCGGCAAGAGCTGACCAAGTTCGACTATGCTGTCTGCCTGGCCGCTGCGCTTTGCTACCTGATGGTTCACCAACAAGACCCAGTTGGGCTTGTCACATTCGACGAGAAGATTCGAGATTGCCTGGCCCCGAAATCAAAACGAGCTCAGTTGGCCAACGTCCTGTCTCACTTGGCCAAAGCCGAACCTAGCGGCGAAACGGATATTGCCACGAGCATCCTTCAATTGGCCGCCATGCTGAAGCACCGCAGCCTAATCGTGATCTTCACCGATTTGCTGACAGATCCAGAGCCGGTATTTCACTCGCTTCGCCGCCTGCGACATGGCGGCCATGACGTGATCCTCTTCCAAGTTCTCGATGAGGCCGAAGTCACCTTTCCCTATGACGGGATGGTGGAGTTGGAAGACCCCGAGACGGGCGAAAAGCTTGAAGTTGACGCGGGCAGTTTTCGGAATGACTACCAAGCCGAAATCGAATCGTTTCGCGAATCGTATCGACAGGAGTGCTTTCGAATCGGCGTCGAATACGTACCGCTCGACACCAGCATGCAATTCGACAAGGCGCTGATGGAGTACCTCTTGAGCCGCCGCGCTCGCTGCTAATTCAAAAGGGACGACTGGTTCAAGATGGCGTTTGTGAATGGATCACTGCTGATTGGCGGCTTGTTGATTGCGATTCCGGTCGTGATCCACTTGGCCATGCGGAAGACGCCGAAGCCGTTGATCTTCCCCGCATTGCGATTCGTTCAGCAACGCAAAGTGACCAACCAGCGGCGGCTGCGATGGCGGCAATGGCTGTTGCTGCTGTTAAGGTGCGTGGTGCTTGGGCTCTTGGCATCCGCCTTCGCTCGCCCCAGCGCCGCTTCGG
>CAZWOU010000228.1:0-10431 GCA_964635375.1 uncultured Pirellulaceae bacterium
TCTGCGACGCGCTCAAGACCCTCATCTCCCAGGGCCAACAGTTCGAGCATGGACACGGGCAGCGAGTTATCGGCGTTATGGATGTCGATCACTCGGTCGTCGCGGTAAACGCCGGATCGAGGTCCGCTGTCAGACAAGTAACTTACGAGTCGCATTCTTGAAGGCCTTCGTTGGACGCCCCGTCAGTAATGTCGCAGTCGCGAATATTCCAGCCAGCAGTATTCCAGCCAGCAATTGCAGTCATTATTCCTGGGGCTTTTTCAAAAAACTGGGCCTGGTCGGCGGTGTGGGATGAAGTGGATTTGAGTGCTGGAAACAAGCTTTCCTTTGTGCAAACGCCAATGCTCCCTGGGGCGATTCGCCCTGTTACTCAACCGTAGGGAACATATCCGATCGTTACAACCGGAGCAACCGTCAGCACACGTTCATCCCTTGGTTTGACGGGGCGGAATGGCAACGTATTCTTCGTAAGCGACATGTCCTAAGCGGGCTTGCAGGTGAGTGCGCAGTCGACTCGTGGAAGTCGTTTGCATTATCCGACCACCCTGGATCGCAGTCCTCGCGTTCATGTCCAAACATCGCTTGGCCTGTGTTTCGGCTTTGACAACGAAGAACTGACATCGCGAAACTCTGCACGAAGAAATAAGCGGAAGCTATGATCGAAAAGCCCTTTACTCCGCTACAGTCGGCAAGGCAAGAAGCCGCGCGTGCTCCGGCGCCTTCGGAGACGGAGCAATCGACCTCGGGGCGAACTGCGAACCCAGACCAGCAGATATCCACGCTTACCAACTTGCTGAGCAATCTGGATGAATCGCCGGCGGTGTTGGAGAGCGACAAGTCGCACCAGGACCGTCTCGTTCGCGCGAGGCTTGGCGTCGCATCGAGCCTGTTTACCGCGTTGCGTTCAAAGCACCCGCCCACAGCTATGCACTGCCTGCGAGTCGCCCTGGGATGTTCGTCTTGGGGACTTCAGTTGGACGTTCCCGATACGTACCGCGACGAGATTGAGATCGCTGCGCTGCTTCACGATATCGGCAAGATCGGCCTGCCCGATTCGGTGTTGATGAACGCGGGGAGACTCACTGAAGACGAAGCCCAACTAATGGGACGCCATCGGATGGTTGGACTTGAGATTCTCAAAGGTTGCGCGCCCAGCGAGTCGCTGCTCAAGGCGGTCTATTACTCAGGCGCCTGGTTCGACGGCAGCAAGCAAGGCTACTCCGTGGCCGGCGATGAGATCCCCTTCGCCTCGCGCATGATTGCGGTCGTGGACGCCTTCGACTCGATGACGATTGAGCACGTCTATCGGAAAGCGATGTCCCGCGAACGCGCGATGGCCGAACTGTTCGAGAACGCTGGGACCCAATTTGACCCGCGTTTGGTGAAGGACTTTTGCACTTTTGTTTCAGAGGACTTGGTTCGCCTGGAATCCAAAGTGGCCCGCCGCTGGCTGCAAGATCTCAATGATCGAGCCGCCGATATGGTCTGGCAGGTCGGTTCTGCTCGCAAGTCAGACTTCGCAAGCGAGGGCGCCGATGAGGGCTTCGCCTCCTTCCACAATAGGCTCCTCGAAACGATGCATGATGGCGTTATCTATGTCGATAAGAACCTCCGCATCCTACATTGGAATCGCGGCGCCGAGCGGATCACGGGGCTGAAAGCATCGACGGTTTGCGAGACGAAGTTCGACCCGACCCACTTGCGAATGCGCGATGAGAACGGCGAGTTCTTGACCGAAGATTCCTGCCCCGTGGCGGCGACGATCGTCAGCGGTCGGCAGTCGTATCGTCGGCTTGCGATTTCGGGCCGCAGCGACAAAGTGCAGCTGAATGCCTACCTCTCCCCAGTGGTTGCCCGCGATGGCACGGTTCGCGGCGCCACCATGTTGTTGCATGATGCATCGTCGCAAGTCAGCCTCGAAGAAAGCGTGCAACAGCTTCGCGAGCGAGCGAGCCGCGATCAGCTGACCAAGGTCGCCAATCGAGCCGAGTTTGACCGAGTTCACACGCAACTTGTCCAACAGCACATCAACTTAAAAGCGCCGCTCAGCCTGATCATCTGCGACATCGATCACTTCAAAAGCATCAACGACACCTACGGTCATCAAGCGGGTGACAACGTGTTGACGGACTTTGCGGCCCTCTTGAGTTCCAATTGCCGAAGCGGCGACTTAGTGGCCCGGTATGGAGGCGAGGAGTTTTGCATTCTCTGTACCGATTGCGACAACGCCCGCGCAACGCAGCAGGCGGACGAGTTGAGGCAGCTACTTGAAACGACGCCGCATCAGGTGTTGAACGGCGAGTGCATCACCGCCAGCTTTGGCGTGACAGAGCTTCAGGGAGGCGACACGGTGGAGACCATGTTGCGACGTGCGGACCGCGCTCTATACCAAGCGAAAGACCAAGGGCGGAATCTGGTTGTGCAACCCGGATCCGGCATCTTGGAGGAACCCGCGAGCGAGACGAATTCTTGGTTCGACTGGCTGACGAAATCGGCGCCGGAGCAAGTCTTCGAGCGGCGACTGCTGACTTCCGTGCCGCTGAGTATCAGTGCGGAAAAGCTCAAGGGGTTCATCGCTGATCACGGGGCCGAGATCATGCTTGTCGACAAGAACCACGCGACGCTCAGAATCGACGGACAGAACGCCTCGGCGATGCGGCGACTGTCTGATCGCGGCGTTCCCTTTCTCGTCGACCTCAAGTTCAGCGAACACCGTCCCGATGCGCAGGATCAGACGGGCGGAAACGCCGCCAGGACCGTGATCGACGTTGTGATTCAACCGACTCGACGAAGGGACCGTCGCCGCAGCGACACGGACCAGCGGGCGCGGCAGATTCTAGGAAGTTTGAAGTCTTACTTTATGGGGCATGACATCGAGATTGGCGAGTGAGCGTGATTTGAGATTGGGCTGCCTGCACGACGGTCGCGCCGGCAGTTTCCTACCAGGGTCTTCTCAGGGCCTTTTCAGCGCGAGCGTCGCCAATCGATTCCAGTGAGACGGGTTAATTGGGATGCGTATCGGCGCGACAATATCCGGGATCGAACTCAAACTGCTCAACAGCATCGCTGAGTCGACGGCGGCAGCGAACGAAAACGCGATTCGAATTGCAACTGGACAACGCGTCCGCTCGCCCTCAGACGATCCCGCGACTTTCGTCAAGATCGTCAAGCTCGAGGGCCGGATCTCGAAGGTTCAGTCGGCAGCGTCGCGAGTCGACGCCGCCTCCGCCAACGCTGCCCAAACCCAACTTACCCTCGACTCGATCCAAACCCAGTTGACGGCTATTCGCACCGCCTTGCTGACGGATGAAGATCAATCGCTCTCGTCGTCCCAACGCGACGCCAAACAGGCTGAGATCGATACCGCGATCGAATTGATCAACTCACTTGCCGCAACCGAAATTGGCGGCCGCAGCCGACTCGACGGTTCCACCAACTTCACCATTTCGGGCAAGCGAGATCATCAGATTCAGCGACTCGAGGTCTACTCGGTCGAAGAAAATGAGATCTTCGGGACCGTGACGACTCGAGCCCAGCGGGGAACGATTACCTATACCGGGGCCAGCGGGAACATTCAGTCAAACGCGTCGTTCACGCTAACGGGCAAACAGGGTTCCACAGCGGTTACCGTGACGTCGGGCGAGACGCTTGTCGCCGCGGCCGCACGCATTAACTTGGATAGCCACGACACCGGCGTGGTGGCCGAAGTCAGCAACGACACGCTCACCTTTCGAACGGTCGATTACGGTGAGAACGCGACAATCGCAGTTGCCGTGTCGTCCGGAACGTTTGCGGTCGCGGGCGGTAATGGCGACGGCACAGCCCAAGGGATCGACGCCATCGCGAGGCTCAATGGCGCCACGCTCACGGGGGATGGGAATACCTTCAACTACAACCAGGCCGGTCTAGCATTCCGACTGGAATTCGCCGGCGGGTTTGAAGGACAATTCGCCACCGTTGGCGTGACCGACGATGGCGTTGACCGATACTCGCTCTCAACCGACTTGACTCGGATCGATAAACTGGGGCTCCCCGGCTTGCAAGCGCCTCGGCTCGGCGGGCTGAGCGGTTCACTCGATCAATTGCTCCCTGCCGGCGACCTGTCGGGCCTGGCCACAAACACGTCCCAAGCCATTCGCGTGATCGACGAAGCCATCGGACAAGTGACTCGCATTCAAGGTCGAGTTGACGGGTTTGCCGACGCTGCGATCGACTCGGCGTCCTCGCTTCTCTCTGGCTTTGAAGACGCCTTGGAAACTGCGCTCGACGCCGTCAATAAAGCCGATGAGACCGAGGAAGCAGCCCTCCTGAGTCAGAACAACGCGCTGATTGACAATGCGATTTCGTCGCTCTCTATCCTCAGTCAACAACGCTCAAGCATGGTCGACCTGCTCCGAGCTCTCGCAGGGTTCTAAACGTTGGGTTCTGAACGCTGGGCGCGATGTCGGATGAGCGATTAAACTCTCCGCAAGGTTCCTCTCAGCGGGCCATGTTTCGCCTCGGCAAATGGGTTCGCGCCCGACCGATCCGATGAGTTGTCAGTGAAACGGGAATGGGCTATGCTGCCCGACCCGATCTGAACTTGTTGTCCCAATAAGGAACCTCATGATGGCTCATGAATTGCCGGCGCTGCCATATGCCCACGACGCTTTGGAACCGCACATTGACGCGCGGACCATGGAAATCCATCATGGCAAGCACCATCAGGGCTACGTCTCGAAGCTCAATGCGGCACTTGAGGGGAGTGGTCTGGCGGCCAAGAGTGTCGAGGATTTGATCGCGGACCTCGCCGCCGTTCCCGAGGGGATTCGCGGAGCGGTGCGCAACAATGGGGGCGGCCACGCCAATCATTCCCTTTTCTGGGCCGTCATGGGACCGGGGAAGGGCGGGGCGCCGAGTGGTGAGTTGGCGGCAGCGATCGAGCAGACGTTTGGGAGCTTTGATGTGTTCAGGGAGCAGTTCTCCGCCGCCGCCGCAACTCGATTCGGCAGCGGCTGGGCGTGGCTGAGCCTTGATGGCGACCAACTCGTCGTGGAAAGCACGGCGAATCAGGACACGCCGCTGATGGAAGGGCGGACCCCCATACTTGGATTGGATGTTTGGGAGCACGCCTATTACTTGAACTACCAAAATCGTCGACCCGACTATGTCGCCGCGTTTTGGAATGTCGTCGATTGGGACGCCGTCGCCGCGCGTTTTTCCGCAGCGAAATAGCCTGTTTCCCAGATATTGAGTTCCCCGCCGCAGCGCCCACAGCCGTCTCGACAATACGTTGCCGATGGCTGGATCACAGGGCCGCCGAGCCAAAAAAAGCCGAGCTTTCGAGCTCGGCTTTTCCTGTTGACTCCGCCCCTGGGGCTCTCTATTATCCCCGCCGCCGGATGGTTATCCACTCGGCGGCTGGAAAAAGAGGCAAACTTTTCGGTTTGATTCAATCCTAACGGTTGTACCGGCCGATCACGTTTTCATAGTGCGGCAATGGGTTGTGACCTCCAGCATGAGGCTGGGCTGGTTTTGCCCAAATTGGCGGCACCAGTCAAATGACTGAACTGTACGGGAACGGGACAATTGCCGCGCACGGAAGCGCGGTGCGTCCGTACCAACACCCAATTCACGAGGGACTGGAAACGATGCGAAAATCATTCTCGCAATGGAGAGTCGTAGCCGCGGTCGTCTGCATGGCGGCTCTTTCCGCTGCGGGGTGCAAGAGCGGGACTTGGAACATGCCCGGCTCCAGTTGGATCGCCGGTTGGACTCAGCCGTCGAACACCTCATCGGGAGCGGCACGAGCCAGCACCTTGCCTTCACCCCCTTCGCGGTCCGCTTCTCCCACGTCCAGTTTGGCCCAGACGGGCGGCGCCAACCCCTATAACCAGACAGGGCTCGCTGGCCAGAACCAATACAACCGCAACCAGAATCCCTACTCGCAAGCCAGCGCGGCCTATACCGGCCCCGGCGCCGGTACAGGTCAGCAACTCCACCAGTCGTACAACAACCTGACGGGAAGGGCCAGGCAGCAGGCTCAAGGCGCAGTTTACACCGCGCAGCAGACGTACGACGCCGCGGGCACCGCCGCGAAGAACACCTATGGCGCCGCCAGCACGGCCGCTCAGAACACCTACGGCGCCGCAACCACGGCCGCTCAGAACACCTACGGCGCCGCAACCACGGCCGCTCAGAACACCTATGGCGCCGCCAGCACGGCTGCTCAAAACACCTACAACACGGCAGCAACGGCTGCCCGGAACACTTACCAAGGCGGGTATCAGCAAGCCGCCTCGGCAGTCGGAGGGCAAACGCCTTACCCCCAGACCGCGGACGCTCGCGGCAGCAGCGGGTATGGGCAGTCAGCTTACGGCCAAGCTCCCATCGGCCCCGCGGCGACCGCTCCGTCACCCTCTGGTCGAGGCGCCGCCCAAGCGACCGCCAGCGATCAGGTCGCGCCATACGGGCAGACCACTCCCTCGCCTTACGGGCAACCGGCCGCGCCTAGCTACCCCACCAGCCAATATGGCGGAGCTGCCGCCGGCGCCAGCCAGTACCCGCCTGCGGCAACCTACGGTGGCGCCACCGGCGCCAGCCAAACCTATCCGCCATCGAGCGCCCCGGCGTCAACTGCTCCGACGTCCGGCGCCTATGCACCTGGCAGCACGAATTCGAACTACGGTACGAGTCCCTACGTGGGTCCGTAGTGGATCAGGAGTGTGCCCAGACGAAACTTAGCCGTTCGTTCTGTCACAAACCTGGATACGCCAACACAAAAAGCCCCGTCATCTTGGCGGGGCTTTTTCGATTCTTGTGGTGTCGTCTTCGCAAGAAGAGCTTTCAGCTTGTTGGCATCCCAGCTCTGGCATCCCAGCTCAGCCTCTACCAACCCATCACCATATTGGACTCGATGGCCTTGCGAGCGTTTTCCAGATCAACGCCCGTCTCGTGCATATAAAGGCGAATTGCGTGCACCTTGTCACCCGACGCCTTGGAGAGGCAATCGCGAGCTGTGGTGCAGGGGTCGACTGGCTGAGCCGTTAAGCCCAAGGCGCCTTTGGAGATCACCCAGGTATCGCGGGGCCGCTTGGTCATACGGATGACTTCGTCGCTCGGATAGGCTTCCGTTACGACAACCGAAGCCGCCGCTTCGTCTTCCGCCCAGGTGATAATGATGTGCGCGTTAGTCTCGACTTCGAACAGGGGCATTGCCCACCTCCTTGAAATGCGAGTGGTCAAACGAGACGAGAACGTCTTTGTCTACTCTCTGCTGCGTCTGTGCTCTACGTTACTTGCGGCCAGGGAGAGCCTTGCCGCCCGTTAATATGCGCTATTTTGCCCATTTTGGCGACCAGCCCAGAGGGTCTTCGACAGACAATCCGGGGGAATCTGGCTCGTCGGTTTGGCGTTTCCAGCTGAGGCGGGTCGCGCCGCCGGTCAGGCGAAGCGGAGTCCAACGACAGGGAGTCATTTGCCAGGGCATTTGTTTTCACGCCCTCAACGTCACCCGCAGGCCAAAATCAGCAATGTTGTACTAGGAATGCAGGCGTAGATCGTCGATATTTAAAGCCCCCGCTGCAAGGGAGGAAGTCGACGAGACAGGGCGAGAAAGGCGGTTTGTGCGTGATGGAGAGCAGTTCGCAAGGTCAGGCGGGTGAGCCCGCTAAATCTGATTCGGGACCGTCACAGGGGGGGGCTTCTGAGCCGTCTTCCCGTCGGCCGATTCCCTCGCGCTGGCCCGCCCGCATCCTCTTGCTGGTGACCATCGGCATTGTCTTTGGGCCGGTCGTCTATCACGAAATTGGACCTGCGGAGATGGCCAAGTGGCATCTGGCTGCAGCGAGGGCGGACGACAAGGGCGTTCGGCCGAAGGAGGCTTTGGCCAGCTACAAGCGGGCCATCGATTGGCATCCCAATTCCTGGCTCAACTATCAAGAACGAGCCCACTATCACACCGAACTGGGGCGGTACGAGCTCGCGCTTGCCGATTGGGAACGATCGCTCGAGTTGTTCCCGCTCGAGCATCGTACAGAGACCGCAAGTTGGACCGCCCGACTGAGTCGGGACGACGTCTTGGTGCACGCGGAACGCTACGACCGTGCGCTCGAAAGCGCCCAGTTGATGCTCGACGAAGCAGAGAAAAATCGCTTCGTCCGGATGCAGAGCAATTTGCTCAACTGGCGGGCCTACATTCGCGCTATCGCGGACCAAGACGTCGAGTTGGCGCTCGAAGAGATTGATCAGTCGATTAAGCTTTACGAAAGCCTCATAAGCCCGAAAGAAACCAACGCCTTTGCCTCGCTGATTTCCGAAATCCTCGGCGGCCGGGGAGACCCCAACCCTTTGGCGTCACTGATCGACACTCGGGGTTTTGTGCTCTACCGACTCGGAGATTATGAAGCCGCGAAGGCTGAGGTCGACCGAGCGATTAAGCTATTCAGACGCGATCTCCAGGGCAGCTCTCAGAGCGTGCTTCGAGACAGAGAGACGCTTGCGGTCATGTATTACCATCGAGCCCTTGTGCACGAAGCGATGCAAAACCAGCCTGCGGCCGACAGGGACTTCAAAAAGGTCCGCGACCTCGGCTCCACACCCAACCCCCACCTGTTCTGACCGCGATTTGCTCGCGTAGACGGCCTCTGGTGACTCTGAATGCGACGAAGCGGCAGATGGCGTTAGCGAGGTTCTGGAAAGCCATCAGGTAGCCCTACCACTGCCATCAATGTCTCCGAAGTACAAATCAAATGGTTCGTTCTCTGGCCACGGTGCTTCCCGCTCGTATGGCAGCTTGGCAACATAGCCGAAGAACCAGAAGTAGTAATTCCGTCGTTCGCGTGCTACGTCTGTCCAGTAGCCTTCCCTGACGGTCACGATCAGGGGCGCGAGGACGCCGGCGTCCGTTTCACGATACATGCGCCAATCACTTTTGGCTTCAACGGCCTCGACGTAGGCATAGTGATCGCAAACATCCTCAACCCCCCCGATTCTTCGTCGGCCACCAGCACGCCGCGTAACCACAAGCCAGCGTCACCAGGATCAAGAACGTACGAGCTGAGAACCGTGGTCGCCATCGTCGTTTGGGTGGGTCGGTCATTTGTGACTCGACTACAGAATTCGTTCCGTTAACGTGATCAATGCGAAAAAGCGTTCAGCAAGACTCGGGCTTGTTACTCGCTCGGCGGAAGTCCGTACAAGGGGCGGGTCGTGCCAGCTGGAACTCCAGGCCCCAACACGGGTATCGGCGGCGGCAAGATCTCCCGCTCGTATGGCGCCTTGGAGCAGTCTACCACGACCCCGTGTCAAAGCGCAAACGGCCCGGCGTCCTCTCAACCTATTGGCTCGCTTCTGCCCAGTGGTTTCACCAGCGAGTCATGGCAGCGAATCATGACAACTTAATCGAATATCAAGAGTCCATTACCCTTCATTACGCACTTCTTGCATTCCATCTTTTTGTCAGTCAGCTTCCAGGTCTCCTCGAACGACACCGATAGGAAAGCAACTCCCGCCTTGGTGGATTCGACCTCTGGCCGAACGGTAACTGTGACCACCTGACCATCCTTAACGTCCTTTACGCTGTTGACGACTCCACGCCAGCCGACCAGCTTGACGTCGTCGCTGAGTTTCACTCGTTGGCGCCTTGCTTGCGGAACTGGATCTTGCACGATAAACCGGATTGCCGCTATTGCGTGTTTGTCAGCAACACCCTTCGACAAATCAAAGTACGATCCGCGATACTTCAATCGTTCTTTCTTCTTCTTAGCCCACTGCTTCTTCCCTTCAGCAATGGACTTCATTCGCATTGGGAGTGTTTGCTTCCGGTATTCCTCAATCGCCGCCGCCAACTCCTCCGGCGTAGATTTTCCCGGCATGAGTAACCCGCCGTGAATTTTTTCGACCTGATCAGCTTGAGCCAAGGCCAGCGGCAAACAGATAATTAGTTCAAACATCGGGGCCTCATCGTGTCGCTCGGAGAAGAGAATCTGGTGTGTCTACGCGTGGTGACTTGTCGGCCGCTGGCATTCCCTACGTTGATGGAGCCAATGGAGTTCTGAGTTTTTCACGCTCCGCGTCACCAGTTCATCTCAGAGGTGAAAGGCGCGCTCGCGGCTCGGCCTCCTCTCTCCATAGCTTCACGGCTGAGCGCACCTTTCCCCGGCTCGGCTGAGCGCACCTTTCCCCTGAAATGACCACATACCACGGCTGAGCGCACCTTTCCCTGAGCGCACCTTTCCCTGTTGGAGGTCTCACCGCGGGCCGTGAATATGGAAATCGGCGCCCTGTCGACAATGCTCAACGCTGGTGACGATGGAAAAATACGCTAAGGCGACGGATCGATCCAAACGAGCGGCGGTTTCAGCAATGCCTTTTACTCAGTCATCAACGCCAGAACACGTAATTTCGATTGCCGATGCAGGCTGAAATTCTTGTGCGCATTCTGTGCGCATT
>CAZWOU010000229.1:0-10385 GCA_964635375.1 uncultured Pirellulaceae bacterium
GAGGGATTTAGGCTTGGAGCGGTTCCATGCTCAACCCAAATGGGAAATCCCGGCTCAACCCACCGCCAGGGTTCATCGGCCCAGAGACGATTCGCATTCTGCTGCAAAGCGCCAAGCGCCCGGTGAATTGAGGCCCGCGCGAAGGGGCGTTTAGGAGCGCAGGAAGCGTTTCATTTTCGGGGCTCGTGGCTTTCTTCGGGCTTCTTCGCTGCTCTTCTTGGGGCTTCCTAGCTGCTCAGCCACTTCGCCCGCATCACCGATGTGCGAAAGCAGAATGTGTAATACAATGGGATCACGCGTAGCGATTCCCCACACCCTCACAATCTTGGTCTGAGCATGCTCTCTCCCTCGCCTCGGATATGCAATCTCTATCGTCCGGACGCCCTGCTCCTTTTTGCCTTGTTGGTCACTGCGAACGGCCTCGCATTGGCGGACGACACCCCCGCGTTCAGCCGCGAACACATTCAGTTCTTTGAGAACGACGTCCAACCGTTGCTCAAGAAACGCTGCTACAAGTGCCACGCCGGCAGCAAGCACAAAGGTGAACTGCGGCTGGACTATCGCGGCGGGCTCGTGGAGGGAGGCGAATCGGGATCATCGCTCGACAGCGAGGCGCCCGAGGAGAGCCTGTTCCTTAGCGCGATTCACTTTGACGCGTTCGAGATGCCTCCGACCGGCAAGCTGCCCGCCGCCGAAATCGCGATATTCGCCAAGTGGATAAAGATGAATGCGCCCTGGCGAGCCGGGGACGACGTGCCCCCTAAGGACGAAGTTCGCACTGGCAACCAATCACCGACTGTTAACGCCGAGACCATGGCCTTCTGGTCGTTTCAATCAGTCAAGAAGCCGACGCCGCCCCAAAGCGCCCGCACGATCCCAAATCCGATTGATGCGTTCATCTACAAGCGACTCGACGATGCGGGTCTCACAGCGACGCCTCGAGCCACGAAACAGACTTTGATTCGACGTCTTTACTATGACCTGACCGGCCTGCCGCCCCAACCGGACGAGGTCAAGGCGTTTGTTGAAGACGCCTCGCCGAAATCTTACGAGCGGTTGGTCGACAATCTGCTCCAATCGCCCCACTATGGTGAGCGATGGGGGCGACACTGGCTCGACTTGGTCCGCTATGCCGAGACCAATAGCTACGAACGGGATGGCGCAAAACCGTTTGTCTGGCGATATCGAGACTACGTTATTCGCTCATTCAACAACGACAAGCCGTACGATCAGTTCATTCGCGAACAGTTGGCCGGGGACGAACTCGATGAGTTCTCGGAGGATGCGATCATCGCCACGGGGTACTATCGGCTCGGGGTCTGGGATGATGAGCCCGTCGACCGATTGCAAGCGAAATATGACGACTTGGACGACATTCTTTCGACCACCGGCCAAGTCTTCTTGGGCTTGACGATCGGGTGTTCTCGTTGCCACGAACACAAGCTCGATCCGCTTCCTCAAGAGGCCTACTATTCGCTGCTTTCATTCATTTCGAACATTCGCCGGTACGGCGAGCGGGGCAACGACAGCGTGATGAAGGCGTCGGTGCAAATGGTTGGCCCGGAGGAGAACGTTAAGCGATACAACACTGAGTTGGCCGCTTGGGAAAAGGAAATCGGCGAGACGGAAGCGAAACTCCGAGAAATTGAGAAACAAGTCCGCCCAAAACTAAAGGGCGGCCTGCGAGATGATTTCAAACGCGAACGAGTGCGACTGCAGGTCATGCGAGATTTGCGAGGCGGCATCGTTAGCGAAGAACAATACACATCGTACCGGGAATTGTTCGAGAAACGAGACCGCCTGAGGCGTTCCCAACCCAAAGGCTTGATGCAAGTCTTGTGTGTGAAGGAACACGGGCCAACGCCAAAACCGACCCACGTTTTGGTCCGAGGCAATGCTCACGCCGAGGCAGCGGAAGTGCAGCCGGAATTCCCCAAGGTGCTGGGCTTCGCTCCGCCCAAACTGCCTGAGCAGTCACCCTTTGAGAATTCGACAGGGCGCCGTCGCGTGCTGGCCGACTGGATCGCCAGCGGGAAGAATCCGCTCACGGCGCGAGTGATGGTCAATCGCATATGGCAACATCATTTTGGCAGAGGGATCGTTCGATCCGCTAACGATTTTGGGATGAAGGGCGCCGCGCCGACGCTTCCCCACCTGCTTGACTGGCTCGCCGCCACATTTGTCGAGGATGGTTGGCGGATCAAGCGACTGCACAAACGGATTCTCATGTCCGAAGCCTATCAGCGGAGTTATTCGACAGATAAGAAATCCGTTGAGCTGGATCCATTGAATCACTTGCTCTGGCGTTTCGACATGCGGCGGCTGTCAGCCGAGGAGATCCGCGACTCGATCTTGGCGGCCACCGGCGAACTGAGACGCGAGAAGATGTTCGGCCCAAGCATTTATTCCAAGATTCCAGCAGCGGTGCTCGCCGGCCAATCGCGCCCTGGCGCCGGTTGGGGCAACTCGCCTCCCGAAGAACGCTTCCGGAGAAGCGTCTACATCCATGTCAAACGATCGCTCGTCACGCCCATTCTATCCAGTTATGACTTCCCAGAACCTGATTTGAGTTGCCCTGTTCGCTTCGTTTCCACTCAGCCCACACAGGCGCTGGGTATGCTGAACAGCGAATTCGTCGGAGATCAAGCCAAGCGATGGGCCGAGCGATTGGAGAAGGGTTTCGGAGACGACACGAACGCGATAGTCGCCCACGTCCTCGCTCGAGCAACCCAGCGGACGCCGACCCAGGCTGAGATAGAGAACGGCATCCAACTGGTTCAGAAGCTGACAACACAACACAAATTGACACGATCGGAATCGCTCAAGCAGATCTGCCTACTAGCGCTGAACTTGAACGAATTTGTATACTTGGACTGAGTGTCGCTTGCACAGCGCCACTGGTTTGCCATGGCAATTATTGCGGAGCGAAAGGCGACTGCAGGTCGCGGGCTCCGAGCCGTTCAGACAAAAGGATCATCGATGACATCCGCCAAGACAAACTTTTGCGGCCGAACTCGACGCGAGTTTCTTTGGCAAGCCGGCGGCGGTTTTGCTGGGACTGCACTCGCCGGCATGTTGGGCGATGATGGTTTCCTGGCCTCGCAGACCAAGGCGGCCGACGGGGTCAGCAAGTTCAGCCCGCTCGCGCCTAAGCAGCCGCACCACAAGCCAAAGGCCAAAAATGTCATCTTCATTTTTTGCTACGGCGGCCCCAGTCATATCGATACGTTCGACTACAAGCCCAACATGTACGGCATGGATGGGAAGACCATCGACGTAAAGACCTTTGGTCGCGGCGGAAGAAAGAATAACGGCCGAATCGTTGAGCCTCGCTGGAAATTCAAGCAGTACGGCGAATGTGGAAAATGGGTCTCCGACCTGTTCCCGCATCTGGCCAAGCAAGTCGACAAGATCGCCTTTCTGCACTCTATGACCGCCGATTCGCCAATTCACGGATCGGCGATGCTGATGATGAACTCAGGACGTATCCTGAGTGGAAGTCCCTGCCTCGGTTCTTGGTTGAACTACGGACTGGGGACGGTGAACCAGGATCTGCCCGGATTCGTGGTCATGTTGGACCCTCGCGGCGGTCCGATCAGCGGCGCGAAGAACTGGACCAGCGGGTTCATGCCGGCTGACTTTCAGGCGACGGTTCTGCGAAGTCAGGGCACGCCGATTCTCGACCTGCAACCGCCGAAAGGATCGAGCCGAGCTATCCAGCGCGAACTGCTCGACTCGCTCGGCGCACTCAATCGCATACATGCCGATGCGCATCCCGGCAACAGCGACTTGTCCGCTCGCATCGGTTCCTATGAACTGGCTTATCGCATGCAGGCATCTGCTCCGGAGGCCGTCGATCTATCGGGCGAGTCGCAGCAGACCTTGGACATGTACGGCCTGAACGACAAGGCCACCGCCGTCGTCGGCCGACAGTGTTTGCTTGCCAGACGGCTCGTCGAACGGGGCGTACGATTCGTCCAGATATATTCCGGCGGCAATCATAACGACGCGAACTGGGACGCTCACGGAGACCTAGAACACAACCACAACCTGCATGCCGGTGAGACGGATAGGCCAATCGCGGCGTTGTTGGAAGACTTGCAGCGACGCGGAAAACTGGATGAGACGCTGGTTGTGTGGGGTGGCGAATTCGGCCGGCAGCCGACGGCCGAGTACACCAAGGGAAGCGGCCGAGACCACAACAGCTACGGCTTCACGATGTGGCTCGCCGGCGGCGGCGTAAAAGGCGGAGTCTCCTACGGCCAGACTGACGAACTTGGCAGCGCGGCGGTCGAGAACCGGCTGCACGTCAAACATCTACACGCCACGATTCTCCACCAATTGGGGCTCGATCCCAACCGACTCTCCTACTTCTTTGGCGGCCTGGACCACAAGCTTGTCGGAGTCCAAGGCGCCGCCCCAATCCACGGGATTCTTTCCTAACCCTTGGCTTCAAAGCTGGCTGAGTCAAAACGACTGTGAAGTCAAAACGACTGTGACATTCTTCAACTGCTTGGGACCAACCATGAACTCCAGACGCCTGATTCCCAATCCGTCTTACCTGGTGATTCTGTTGGCGCTGGGCCTCTCGTCGAGTCCCGCAAAGGGAGTTGCCGAGACAACGTACGACTTGGTCATCTACGGGCCGACGACGGCAGGCGTCGCCGCGGCCGTGCAGGCCCAAAGAATGGGAAAGTCAGTCATCCTCGTAGGGCCCGATCAACACCTGGGCGGACTCTCCTCCGGCGGACTCGGCTGGACTGATTCGGGCAACAAGTCGGTCGTCGGCGGGATCAGCCGAGAATTCTATCAACGAGTCAAGAGAGTCTACGATCATCCGTCGGAATGGAGATGGCAACCATCTACTGAATTCAAACGATATCGCCCCGAAGACGACGCCCACTGGACCTTTGAACCTCACGTGGCCGAACAGATCTTTGAAGATTTGGTCCGCGAGCATGACATCAAAGTCGACCAGGACGAATGGCTCAACCGCGAGCCGGGCAAAGGCGTCTCGATGCGAGGCGGGGCGATCCAGTCGATTACGATGCTCTCAGGCAAGACGTATCGGGGCAAGATGTTTATTGACGCCACCTACGAAGGCGATTTGCTGGCGGCGGCAGGCGTGTCCTACATCGTCGGCCGCGAAGCGAACAGCCAGTACGGCGAGACGCTGAACGGAATTCAGATCGAACACGCCAGGAGCCATCAGTTCAGTAAGCCGATCGATCCGTACGTCGTCCCGGGCGACCCCAAGAGCGGGTTGCTGCCGAGAATCTCCTCCAAGCCGCCAGGCGAACAAGGCCAGGCGGATCATCGACTGCAGGCCTACTGTTACCGAGTTTGTCTGACGCGAAACCCCAAGAACCGCGTTCCGTTTTCCAAACCAGCCGGGTACGACGTGAAGCAGTACGAGCTGCTGTTGCGCACGCTGCTAGCTGGCTCGTGGCACATCCGCGGCAAGTTCGACATGCTGCCCAATCTAAAGACGGACACCAACAACCACGGCTCGTTTTCTACCGACAACATTGGCATGAATTACGACTATCCGGATGCTACTTACGAACGCCGCAAGGAGATTCTGAAAGAGCATGAGCTCTATCAAAAAGGCTATTTCTATTTTCTCGCCAACGATCCGCGAGTGCCTGAGGACAAACGAAAATGGATGGCGGAGTGGGGACTGGCCAAGGACGAGTTTCTAGACAACGGCCACTGGCCTCACCAGATCTACGTTCGCGAAGCTCGGCGGATGGTTAGTGATCTGGTGGTTTCGGAACAACATGTCACTGGTCAAAAGCCGACGCCGCGGCCGATAGGAATGGGGTCCTACAACATGGATTCGCACAACACCCAGCGTTACGTCGACGCGAAGGGACACGTCCGCAACGAAGGCGATGTGCAAGTCAGCCCTGGCGGACCCTATCCAATCGATTACGGCGCCATCGTGCCGAAGAAAGCAGAGTGTGAAAACCTGCTCGTCCCTGTCTGCGTTTCCTGTTCGCACATTGCCTTCGGCTCGATTCGAATGGAACCGGTTTTCATGGTCTTGGGGCAGTCCGCAGCCACCGCCGCGTGCCAGGCGATCGACGCCGAGAAGGCCGTGCAAGACATCGACTACGAGACGCTCCGAAAGCGGCTGCTCGACGACAAGCAAGTGCTAGAGTACCTAGGCAAGCGGCGGGGCGGGGTTCGTTTGGATAGCCTCCCAGGAATCGTCGTCGATGACGCGCAAGCCGCCGGAGCGAACCAATGGGGGCTGAGCAGTTCGCAGCCATCCTTTGTCGGGCGAGGTTACCGTCACGACGGAAATGAGAAGAAAGGGCAGTCAGCCTCATTCACGGCATCCCTGCCCAAGGCAGGCAAGTACGAAGTCCGCATCAGCTACTCAGCGAATCCGAACCGAGCGACGAACGTGCCGGTTACCATCCAGCACGCCCAAGGCGAATCACAAGTGGCGGTGAATCAAAGAAATCGTCCGGCACTGGATGGCCTGTTTCACTCGCTTGGCGTTTTCGAATTCCAAGCCAACCGAACGGCTTCAGTCGTAATCAGCAACGAAGGCGCCGACGGGCATGTCATCATTGATGCCGTTCAGTGGATCGCCAAGCCTTAGATAGCGGTGGAGCATCCAAACCAGGGAATACGTACAAGCCCAAATCATGCTTCGGTCGTTTGGGGAATACAACTCGTATTTGTTGGTCTATTTCCGCCATGGGCGGACGGCGGAAAAGAGGGGAAGGTCTCTCGTCTTCGAGCAAGGCCATGCGTATCTCCAACTGCTCAACCTGCGCGCGCAAGGCCCGAACCTCCTTGATCAAGGTTCTCAGTTCCGACGACATGTCTTTGGTCGTTTCGTTCCCTTCGGCGGCCACTGCTGAAGGTAGCAACGAGCTAAGAACGACGAGAACAGTCACTAGCCAGAATCTCATGATTCGAACTCCATAATTAGTCGCTCAACGAACTAGACACTATCACTCGGCGGATTTCCATTTGATCGGTCGAATCGGGATCACGTTGTCTACTACCGCCAACGGCATCATCGTCTGCCGGAGAGAATCACGTTCGCGGATCGACTTCAGCACCACTCCGATTTGCCGACTGGCCGATGTAACCGCTCCACTCTTTGAAGCGAACTGCGCCACCAACTTCCGCCGTTCTGTTCCGCGTTCAATGATCGCGCCCAACGCGGATTCACGCGCAGTATGGCCGACGAGTTCGATCTCGGCTGTGATCCTTAGAGACTCAACTTGCTCAGCTGTGCTCCGCGACTTAGGGCGTTCCAAAAACTTCGAACACGCCGCAATGCGGGCTCGCGTTCCCGCGATATCGACCAGAAGCAGTCGCTGCTGATTCCTCAACTCCATGATCGAGTCGTCGCTGATGGCGTCATACTCAGCCAACTGCTTTTTCAACTGATCGGCGTCTGCTTGCTGAGCGTGGAACGCTGCCAGCAACTTTGGCAACTCCGCTTTGGAGGCAGTCATCTCGGAGATTTGCTCGGCTTGAAGCGGATAGGAGAGGCCATAGTCATACAGGCCGAGTATCACCATCGATCTTGACTTGACTACTTCTCTCGTTTCGCCATAAACCTCAAACTCGATTGTGGAACGTGGGCCGCCACCACCAAACGCGCCGCCCCCCCTTCCGCCATGGCGCCGATGCTGGAGGGGAAGCTGGACCTGCCGCCTGCCCCACTCCTCTGTGGCCGGCTTCAACTCGTTCAGTTTCCTATCGGGCAAATCGGGCAAATTCTTCGCTAGCATCTTCAACAAGATCGCTGGCTCCAAGAACATTTCCTCCGACGCGCCCTGGGCTGCGTACCTAAACCGGTTATCAAACCTAGCGAACAACATGAGCGCCCCGCTGCCGCCCACGGACACTCGGCTCGTGCGTGTAGTCTGAGGCGCAACAAACGCTAGGGTCGCGACAAATTTCTGCTCCAACAGCTTGGGGTCAGCCGCAAACAGCGTCAGCTCAAGCGGCTCATTCGACTCGTCAAACTCGACAGTCCGTTTCGCTATTTCGGGCTCCGCCGGAAACTCAATTTCGATGGACGGCGATTCCAACGAGTCATCGCATCGCGCACGCTCGAACGAGAGAGCAACTGAGCAGATTGCGGCGGCCCAAGCGAGCCATCTATTCCTTCCAGCGTTCATGGATCAAGGCTCTCCGATTGAGGTGCTTCCTTCGGAATGTCACCTGGCTGCCGCCCAGTCGGCGGCTTCGAGTAGTGCATTACGAGGTAGTCTTCAGCTCGATTTCTGTATTCTTCCAGGCCTGGCACCGTCGCCAGAAATTCGGCCGAAGCAGCCAGTCTCGCCGCCTGCGATTCTCTCGCCAGCAATGCATGGATGTCGGCAATCGCCGGTTCACTGCGACTCGGCGGCGTCACAACCTCTTCAGGCACACGAATGGCCGTCCGACTCGGCGAAGAAGCAGTTGAATCGACCTTCCACTCGTATCGGCGGGCCGTCAGAAACCCGGCAACCAGAAGTCCGGCCACGACGATTGCGGCTAGCCGGGCAGAGAGTCCAAAGCGCCGATGGGGCGTGCGAACAACTCCTCCTGTCGCTCGCCCACTTCGCGTCACACACGCGACACTAGTTTGCTCCCAGACGAGACTGGCATACTTCAGCGAGTCCCTGAGCAACTGGAGTTCCCCTTGACACGCGGGACAATCGCCCAGGTGAGCCGTAACACGTTCATGCTCGTCGTCTGGCAATTCGTCATCCGAATAAAAGACCAACCGATCTTTGATCCAGCGACATTCGTTGTGCTTCATACCTTTACTCATCATCTCTTTATTCATCACCAAGGCCCGCCCTTTTCAACGCGACGGCCAGTTTCTCTCTCGCGCGGCGCAAGTGACTGCGCACGGTCGAGTCTGGAAGTTCCAGGATTTCGCCAATCTCTTTCGAGTTAACTCCGTTGAAGTATCGCAACACGAGTATGGTTTGAAGCTGACTCGGCAGGGAGGCCAGTGCCCGTTTGATCAACTGCTGCTGTTCGGATTGTTGTGTTGCATCCTCAGCCGCTTGGGGCTCGGAAGCGATGGGCCACAGGCTCGCGACGCAGACCACACGGTCCGCCAGCGGCGTTGCTTCCGATGTTCGAGATTGCAACGATTCGCCGTGATTCGAAACAGCCAACGCCTCAGATCCGCCCGCGGTAGCTCAGGCGGGTCTCTCCAACCTGACAAGTAGACATCCTGCAGAACGTCCTCGGCTCGATCCGCCGAGATATTCATTGCCGCAATCATCCGGCCCAGTTCAGGAGCCACTTCCCCCACACGCTCTGCAGTAGGTCCCGTGACGATTTCAAGGCTGCACACCCATCCGCCTGCGATCGCCTAGGACGCTCGGAATGTTCGATTTTCAAGTCAATCGTATTCATGACGTTCAACTATTCCAATGCGCGAGCGGGCCAAAGTGTTGAGCAATTCTGTTGAGTTTCTTAAGACCGCCCCTTACTTCTCAACCCTCCGTTCTCGCCTGGCTTCCGGCATCTGCTACGATAACGGGTCCGAGTCCCCTCATTAGACCACGTGGAGACTTCAATGATACGCTTCTTACTGCTTGTCATCTGCCTGATGGGCGCCGGTCAGACTCAGGCCATGGCTGCCGAATCACCCTCCAATGAAGAAATCCGCGGCGCCGTTTCGCTCGCGATCCCGCTGCTTGAGAAGGGCGCGGCTGGATCAGCGGACAAGCGCAAGTGCTTTACGTGTCACAATCAGACGATGCCCGTGCTGGCGTTGAGTGCAGCCAAGTCGCGTGGTTTCGCGATCAACCTGAAGAACTACGAGCGTCAAATCCAGCATACCGTCGACCATCTCAAACGGGGTCGAAAGAACTACCTGCTCGGCAAAGGCCAAGGCGGCCGCGTCATCACTGCAGGCTACGCGTTGCGAACGCTTGAAGCGGGAAAGCACGAACCGGACGATACGACCGCGGCTGTTACAAGCTACTTGCTTCAGTACCAAAAGGAGAATGATCATTGGCGCCAGCCAGGAAGCCGCCCTCCATCCTCTGGAAGCGATTTCACGACTACCTACTTGGCCCTTCGCGGGCTCGATCGATTCGGCGCCGAGCACCAGCGAGACAAGATCGAAGCGCGTCGCAAAGTGGTCCGCAGATGGCTATTAAATGCTCAGCCCAATGACACGGAGGACCGCGTGTTTCGAATTCGCGCCTTGGCGTACGCCGCGGCGGGCGACAAGCCGATTCAGCGAGAAGTCAAGGATCTGGTCACAGGCCAACGCGACGATGGAGGATGGGCGCAAGCGGAGGGAATGGCCAGCGACGCTTACGCCACGGGGTCCGCGCTCGCCGCCCTGCTGGAATCCGGCGGATTGGATCGCAAGGCGCCCGTGATCGAGCGCGGGG
>CAZWOU010000230.1:0-8518 GCA_964635375.1 uncultured Pirellulaceae bacterium
ATGTCGGTAAAACAAAGACCTTTCCGGGGTAAGCTTTGAACAGCGACTCGAATCCCGCCGCGAAGGACTCGCGTTTCTGCTTTCCCATCTGGTTCAGCACGTCTTCCGTAAAGAAATCTTCAGAAGTTGGGTGTTGCTCATGCCGGGTTAATTGGGGCCAAGTATCGGAAATGTAAAACTTCATTTTGGGGTTGTACTTCAAACAAAAATCAATCCAACACGAATAGTAAACAGGCCTGTCTTTGAAGTACGGACCAAACATCATCGCGTCCCACTCGGAGTTAGCGATCGAGGCAAGCAGTTTGGGAAATGGCTTTCCCTCAAACTGAAAAATCCCGTTCTCCTGCTCCCACTTGTAACGAGCGCTGCCCGTCATGCCCCCGCCGGTGTGCGTGTAAAGCGGTTGAGTCATCCCCGCTCCGCGGCTGATCAATGGCAACGTTCTGTATCCCGGCGCCATGAAGCTGTGGCCAATACCGACAATCCGCAGTGCTCCGTCTTTCGGTTTAGGGAACGAAGCAACCGCAGGCTGTCTTCCGTTATTGACCTTTGCAAAGATGGCTTTGATTTCTTCAGGCGACCTGTAACAAACTGCGTCATCGGGAAAGCGTTCCAGGTTCCAGCCAGCGTCGACTTTGAAGTCGCGGCGGACCCCTCGCCCATTGCGATTGCGCTGACCTCTAAGTTGCTCGCGAGCGGCGCGAAATTCGTCGTTGGTAAGCACTCCATCGCCATTGGCATCGGCGCCCGGAAATCGATTGAGCAATCTCTGAAGCTGCTCGCCCGAAAGGTTTTGCTGGCCATAAGTGGTCGAAGTTAGAATCAGACCAAGAGAGATAAAGCAGATTGTCGAGAGTGTTTGTTTCATAGTTCCGGCGCCGAAAGATCTAGTTGTGACTGCAGTCGTTTTAGACGTGAATTAGTTGAGACGAACATAAGGTAATGGATCGGGCTTCGCAAACATAAGCTCAATGCGTGCAAGTTTCGTTTTGATGACCGAGGACGCGGCAAAAAAGACTTTTACACCCCTCGGCGCAAGAAAATCAAGCAAGATTTCTTCACTGATCTTGCGCGTTGCACCAAGCCGTTCGTCGTTGATTTCGGAAGGAAAGACACCGCCATTGAAAGCGACATCGCCACTGAAGTAGCTGAATATTTCAACTTCTCCGTTGGGGTGAGATTGCTACCGAATGATTCTCGTATTCGGCAACTGCTGTTGCAGGATCTGGTAGTTCGCTTCGTCGATGCCTCCCACATATGACGGCTCGCCTTCAGGGTAGATGATTTCACGCAGAGAGTGTTTAAGGGGCGACACATCCCAGCCGCTCGACGCTAAATTGGGGCAGCCTGTCAGATTCAGGCGCCGCAGCGATACGGCATGCTTGGGTAGGGCAGCAAATAAGCGATCGACGTCAAGCTCATGGCATTCCCAGAATGACAGTGTTTCAAGTTTCTCGATCCCGGCATAACTGACTTCGCTGGCCTTGAAGTGAACACAATCCCTCACCATCAGTTGTTGCAGTGAAGGGGGCAATCGGACGCCGAGCGACGTGAGAGAACAGCGTTGTATTTCGAGGTTCGTCAGATTTGGCAGAGAAGCGAGGTCCCAGTTTCGACCGGTCATCCTCGGACAGGCGCTGACCTTGAGCAATTCCAGTGACTTGGGTAGCTGATCAATCGTGGCGTTTTCTAATTGCGTAAGGTCGTTGCATTCGAGACGCTTCAAATTCGACAGACGCTGAAGGCCCCAACCTTTCCCCGTCAGCGACTGGCTGTTCGCGAATCTCACCGATTCCAGGCTCGGGAGCTGCTCGGCGATCCGGGCCACAAGACGGTCGTTGATGTAGCGGCAGTTTCCTAAGTCCAACTGCTGGAGGTTCTTTAGGCCGGTGAAATCCCAGCCGGCGCCCGTTATCGCTTCCGGATCTGTTTCGTACCCACGGCCGCCGTAGATTGATGTGAGTTTCAGCGATTGCAAATTGACGAGGCGATGCAGCATCGTTGCAACGGACGTATTGCTGACACTACATCCATGGATGTGCAGCGCCTCAAGGGACAGCGGCAGTGTTCCCAGCTGATCGACGACACACCCGTCAATTGCCAATTCTTTCAGCTTGGTGAGTGGTGAGAAGTCGAAACCCCGCTTCTCAACTGAAGACGCAGAGAGCATCGACAGCGACTCTAGGTTTACCAGCGACTCGACTCCTTGCAGCTTATTGCCCCTCCCCCGAACGCTCAAGTCTTGCAGTTCGCTCAACGGTGTCAGGTCTAGCTCCCCGCCATCCGGGTCCCTGTAGCTGTGAAATCGTAACGACTTCAAATGGGGAGTGTACTCGAGTATGGTCGACACTGAATCTGCCTTAGTATTCTCGCATCTGATGAAGGCAAGTTCTTCGATTTGGCTCAATTTGTCGAGCGGCCAGCCAATGCATCGCATTCCTTGGCAGTCCCACAATTCGAGCGACTTCAGGGCAGGTAATTCAGTGAGCACTTGTTGAATGAGCGCGTCGCTCGTGGGTGAAGCAATCGAGAATCTTCTTAGCTTTGTGAGTCTATCGAATGGCCAGCCTTCGCCATCGAATATCGATCCGGTCCCGCCCGCATCATCCGCCAGGTGTAATTCTTCCAACGCCGGCATCATGGCAAGTAATCTGGCCACCGAGTCGTTTTCTACGCCGTGGCAATGGCTAATCGACAGACTTCTGAGCCCCAGTTGTAGCGACATCCACTCGGCTCCGCCGATGTTGCTTTCGTTTGTCCTCAACCGACAACTGGATAGCCGTAATACCCTGAGCTGCGGCAAGTTGCTGAGCAACTGCCCAAGATCCTCCGCGGAAAATGTTGAATTGAGGATTGAAATCGCCGCCAGGCCCGAACATGAAGAGCTAAGTGTTCGAAGCACTTCCGACTGCGTTCGAGAAGCATCGATGCGATTTATTTCAATGTGGGTTATCCCACGCCGATTGATCTCGGCGGCGCATTGATCGGCATTCTCGAGCGTGAGCCATGACAACGCGAAGTACTTGTCGCCCGTCTCGGTCAACAGCGAGGTCGGCTTCACTTCACGTTGCTTGGGCGCATCTGTGTCGGTGGCCCGATTGGCCCCCGGCGATTCGGCGGCATCTCGCGTTTGACAGGCCGAAATGAACAGGCAAGCGAACAAAGACGACATCACCAAAGCACGATTCATTCTTCACTCCCGTTTTGCGGTCGCACTGGCATTGCGGAGGCTCCTATATTGACGGGTGACAATGGCTGTCTCACCTTTTCGGCGGTTGCGACCACCCTCAAGAATCGCGGGCAACGCGAGCGAATCGTCTCCAGTTCCGTGTTCAGCTGGTCTCGCGGCATTTCGTGACCGTTTCCCGCGACGGCGACTTGATCATTTCTATCCGCTCCATCTTGATCGGGAACTGGCAGCTTACTTCTTCAACTGTTTGATGGCGGCCGGTAATGTGGGATCTACGAGGCCCATAAGCGAACGGCCATCTGAGGAGTACTCAGTCACCGCTTCTTTCAACTCGTCGACGTCGGCGTCCCAGTACTTTCCATGGGACTTGATTGGAGGTCGATTCAGCGGACGCGCGATCCGAAATCCAATCTGACGCTGGACGTCAGAGGCCAGCCACGTGGGACTGGGGGGATCATGGCTTCTTCTTCATGCAAATCCACGGACGATCCGATTCGGGCCGCACTTTGACAACCGTCGACGTCCGACTTCCATGACCCTCCACGTGTCGTTCGAGGATGCAGCCGAGTCGGCCAATGAATCGGCTGCTTGCCCGCTGCGATGGCTTTCCTCAATGGGTCGTATGTCTCGCTATATTGATCCAAGACCCATTCGCTCGCGTTTCCATGCATGTCATAGAGCCCCCAACGGTTTGGCTTCTTTAGGCCGATCGGCTGAGTCTCGTCGGTGGAGTTGCCGGAATACCAGGCGTAGCTCGCCAGCTTGCGCGCGTCGTCGCCGAAACTAAACGATGTGGTGGATCCGGCGCGACATGCGTGCTCCCATTCGGCTTCCGAGGGCAGTCGATAAAAATCCCGGGTGAGCTTGCTCAACCATTTCGTGTATTGCCTTGCAGCGTACTGCGTCATCGAGACCGCCGGGTGCTGGGTCCAACCTCGTTTGCCGACCGTGGTGGGAAACCGCGACCGCTCGCCGTAGATGGTTGAAGGAGCCGTGACGGCATCGATCTGGTTCTCACCCGTCACTTTGCGAATGCCGAGGCGGCCGAAGCGCCGGAACGATCTCAGTAAGTCGCAGTACAGGTTGTATTCGGCCCAGGTAACTTCATATCGGCCGATCCAGAACGGCTCGATCGTTACCTCGACTTCGGAAGCCCGCTCCGGATTGAGCGGGGCCTTTGGGGCCCGCAAACGGAATGTGCCGCCGGGGATGGGAACCATTTCGAATGAGACGTTGGTCTCCGGAATTGTCGCCCGATAGGGAACCATATATCCACTATCGGTTTTCACATAGGGTCCTTGCGAGGGCCGAATCCTGGAAAATCCGTCGCGTTCTTCAGATCGGACTGACGAAGCAGCGGCCAACAGCATCGACACGCTAACGATCAGCCAGTGAGAGTAACATCGGTAAATCACGCCTGACCTCCACAAATCGTTGCTTCGCATCAACCTGTGCGAACCCGGTTTGACCCAAAGTGCCTACTAACGATCGGAGTCAACCTGCACCTGACCGATCGAGAAAGTTGCGCGGAAGTAATCTGCAAATCGAGAACATTGTGCGGATAACGTCCGCTCTCCTGGCAAGCAATTGCGGGCGAATCTGCCAAATGACTCTCTTCGCTCTTCAGGAATTGCATCTTGCCAGATCACATGAATGAGTCGCTTTGGAGCAAGCGGGTTGTAGGTAAACGACAAGAACCAATTTGAATTGCACGGACATCCGCCGATCGACGCAGCTCAAGGCTCGATGTCGTTGACTTACCACCGACGAATTCCGTCGGGATCACAGCATTCAATTTAGCCGAATAGTTTCGCAGTCGTTGCTTTCTGTGTTCCCGATCGGGAATTCCAAGCGCATCGCTGATGACTGACCAAGGAATCACAGAATCCAGCCGCAAGGCAATCCGAGCGCCTTGTTAGCGCAGTCGTCACCCTAGCACCTCAGTCATTGGCCCCGTGCTATCGGCGAACTTTTTGACGGGAACATCTACGGCATTGAGCATCGAGACAAACAGGTTGGTCAGCGGGACCTTCTTCGCGCCGACAAACTCGTGCAGATAGCCGTGGTTGAGTCCGAGGCGGTTGCCGCCGGCGAGTTGGATCGGGTAGTTCTTGGTGCTGTGCGACGCGTGCGGGTGGGCGGAGCCCCACAGGACGAGGGTGCGATCGAGCATGTTGCCGTCGCCTTCCGGAGTGTCGCGCAGGCGCCCAAGGAAGTAGGCGTGTTGTTGGGCGCGCCACTGGTCCCACTTCCCGGAGTAGTCAGCCGGGCGTTTGTGGGCGATGTCGTGGGTGGCGCCTTTGTAGCCGAGCACGTAGGTGGCGTAGTTCCACATTTCGCTGTTGGACGATTGTTCGCTTTCGAGCATGAGGGTGGCGAAGCGGGTCGAGTCGGTCTGGAAGGCGACGTAGATCAGGTCATACATGCAGCGGATGTATTCCTCCGGGTCTTTCTCGGAGACTTCGAGGTTCAGTCCTTTGCTATCGATCTCGGGAAGTGGTTGGTGGGTCCACTTGCCGGTGCGTTCCACACGTTGTTCGAGGGCGCGGATCGAGTCGAGGTATTCATCCACCTTCTCCTGATCTTGTTTTCCCAGACGGTTTTTGAAGCTGCGGCTGTGTTCGAGCACGAGGTCGAGGATGCTGGCGTCGCGTTTCAGTCTAGCGCGGACTTGCTCGACACCTTGACCAGTGTAGGGGTTGAACAGTCCGTTGAAGATTTCCTGGGGCTTATGCATCGACGGAATCGGGCGTCCCGGGCCTCGGTGTGAGAGCGTTTTGCAGGAGCCGTATGAGCCGGTGCCGCCTTCTGTACCGAGCACGAGTGATGCGTAGCGGGTTTTGTGGCCGTGCATTTGGGCGCCGACTTGATCGATGGAGATGTTGTTGGTCTTTTCCGCTCCCATCATGTCGGCGCCGGTGGCAAAGACGTCACCCGAGCTGTGGCCGCCGAGCTTCCAGCCGCCGGAGTGGTCGAGTCCGCGCAGATACGAGATGTCGTCTTTGAGAGGAGCGAAAGGGGCGGAGGATTTGTTAAAGCTTAGTGGGCCGGCATCCTTGCACGGCCACCAGCTCCACTCGTGGTGTTCTTTTTTCGGGGCGCTTTTTTGGGGACTGGGGACACCTGACGGGCCGTCTGGCATGTAGGCGCCGTAAGCGAAGTAACTCACTAACATCCGTTTGGGTATCCCGCCCTCTCCTGCCGATTTGGAGGTGGCGCCCATAGTCTGGCCCATGCCGTTGAGAAGCGGGAGTGCGAGTGCGACGCCTCCACCCTTGAGAAGTTCGCGCCGGTCGAGGCGCCAGGATTTGTGTTTCATTAATTCTTGTGTTTCATTACTTGTTGGCGGCGCCACGGAAGGTGGAGCTTTGGCAGATGGCAACGATCATGTCCTGGAGAAGATAACCGCCTTCTCTGGATTGGGAGAGAATTTTTTCGATATCATAGCGGTCGCGGTAGTTGAGTTCGCGGCCGATGCCATAGGTGAGCAGTCGGCGGATGACGTTCTTGGCGATGTCGTGCTTGCGTGACTTGAGCAGATGAGCTTTGAGTTGACGCATATTCTCGACATTAGGGCCGCGCGGGACCCGGGCGTCGGCTTGCACTTCCTGCGTGTTAACGCTCTCGACGTATTTGGCGTAACCGGCGAGGTCGTTGTCCCTCTTTTTGTCAAATCCACGGATGCGGGTCCCCTCTTTGGGGACGAAGGGCTGATACTTGCCGATGGCGTTGTAACGTTCGAAGGGGATGCCCCAGGGGTCGAGGCGGACGTGGCAGTCGTTGCAGCTTTCCACAGTGCGGTGTTTGGCCAGCAGGTCCTTAATAGTAAGGGCCTGCACGGCGGAGTCGCCTGCCGAGTCACTGAGTGTGGGAACTTCGGCCGGCGGTGCTTTCACGTAATCGCCGAGGATGGCTTCGCGCAGCCAGACGGCGCGGTAGATCGGATGCGGAGCGGAGCCGGTGCCATTGCCAATGAGCACCGAACCGTGGGTCAGCAGGCCGCCGAGGTGGTGAGCGGGTTCGATCGGAACCGGGCGGATGCGTTGCCCTTCCACTCCCTCGACGCCGTAGTGGGCCGCGAGCGGCTGATTGAGCATGGCGAAATCGGAATCTACTAGATTGGTCACGCTGGCATTGCGGCGGATAAGCTCGGCGATGAAGGCGACGGTTTCATCGATCATGTGGTCGCGGATCGTCGGGATATAAGGTTTCTCCGTGCCGGCGCGTTCTCCGGCTTCAACGTAGTAGAGGAATCGGGGAAAAAGGTCCCGGTTGATCGGGACGGTTTTCATTTTCGGCAAACTGAGCCATTGGTTGGCGAAGTTCGTGACAAAATCGTTCGAGCGTGGATCGGAGAGCATCCGGCGCACTTGTGCGGCGAGCACTGCGGGATCGTTGAGGTCACCACTGGAGGCGAGTTCAAAGAGCTCCATGTCCGGCATGCAGCCCCAGAGGAAGTAGGAGAGTGCGGAGGCAAGTTCGAACTCATGGCCGATGACCTCGCCCTCGGCTTTGGTGTGAAGCAGAAATTGGGGTGTCACTAACACCATAGCGAGCGTTTCGCGCATGGTGGCCTCGATGGCGCCTAACTCCGTTTTCAACAGATCATAAACCTTCAGGAACCGGTTCACCTCTTCGGTGGTGGCGGGGCGGCGGTAGGCGCGCGACATGAAACGCGAGAGAACTTCGTGGACGTATTTCCTCGGCTCACTTTGGCGAAGGGGTGAATCGAACAGAATCCGCTTGTGGTGCTCTGGCGGCCAGACTTCGGTGATCGGAGCTTCGAATTCGATCCAGTCGATCACGGCGCGTGGCATGTCTGGCTGTCGCGGCCAGTAGAGGAAGCGGTTGTCGTCGTTGAGCGTGCCGTCGTCGTAGATGTTCTGGGGCGTGATCGTCAACGTGTCCGGCCGACGTTTGCCTTTGTTCACCTTTCCCAGCTGGACGGGATAGTTTTCGATACGCCCGCGCAATTCGTAGATTTGCGGGTTATCGGGTGAGTTGCGCAGGTGCACGACACCGACTGGGTCGACCTCCTGGGTCGAGCTATTGACATTGAGGTTGTAGCCCATGACGAAGCGGAGTGGGAGTTCGGTGGCTCCATTGGGAAAGGCGGCGGAGGCTTGAAAGCGGATGCGGAATTCACCAGTCCTGGGGAACTCTTTGACGACCATGCCCTGGCCCGGGGTGCCACGGCGTGAGTTCTGGATGGCGATCTCGTTGCGCTGGAGGCTTTTGCCGAAACCTCTGTTGGATTCCCCGGACTCCCATTCCTGTCGGGACTTGTGGGTCTCTGGTTTTTCGGGATCGACGATCGCACTGGCCATG
>CAZWOU010000230.1:8528-10367 GCA_964635375.1 uncultured Pirellulaceae bacterium
GAGCAGCATGAACTCGGCAGTGTTGTTGAAGTGGTACGGTTTGAACGGGTCTTTGGGGAGATCCTGGATGAGGTCAAGGTCGACGCCCAGGAGATCCCTCATGGTGTTCTCGTACTCGAAATTGGTGAGCCGGCGCGCCGTGGTGACCGGGGCTTCCTTGCTTGCTTTTTCGACGTAGGTGAGCAGGCCGTTGTCGATCCAGTCGGCGACTGCCTGACGTTCCGCTTCGCCCGGCTGAGGCTCGTCCTCCGGCGGCATCTTGCCAAACTTCAACGCATCGAGCACATCCTCCCATCGCTCGAGCCCCCGCCCCGACGCCAGGTCGCCATCCAATGTGTGCAATGTCACCTCGCCCTTGCTCTTATCCGGACCGTGACACTTGCTACAGTGCGCTTTGAAAAACGGCCTCACGCGAGCATCGTATCCATCCGTGCCCGACGCGATCGGCGTAGCCCCAAAAGCGACCAGCGGACACTGCAAGAACAACTGGAAGATTACGATGGCCAGACTCCACCTCGTCATTCGCTCTCCTCGATCAGCTATTGCCATGCGCATGGCTTCGCCGAGTGGCTTGAACATCAGAAGAAGACAACTCACTGAAAGCTCCTGGGGGGTGGCCTGTTTGTAGGCGATCTTAAGGTGTTCGCAGATGTGACGAGAAGGGATCTGCAAGTGCTTCGAGGGTGGCGACTTCTCTCCCTTGCGGTGCAAGTACCAACTTACCATCGATCCGCAGTCGCGTGACGAAGGTTTTCACACCCTTGCCTACCGGCAACCGTCATCAAACTGGAAAAGACCGGTCTCCGCAGCCTCCTCATCTTACAGCATTTCTATCGCGGGACTCATTGGGGCGTCACGTGATATTTCTGGTAGCGTGTGTGCGTCGATTTCCCTACGCAAAGATCGTTTGCGGAGGTTTCTTTTCTCTGCGGCGAACGCATCCGAATAATCAAAGGAGGCGTTCTTGCACCGACAACTGGACAGCCTCAACACCCTTGGCTGCGGCAAATTGCTGAGCAACTGCCGTAGATCCTCCGCAGAAATGTCGAATTGAGGATTGAAATCGCCGTCAGGCCGGACATGAAGAGCTAAGTGTTCGAAGCACTTCCGGCTGCGCCCGAGAAGGATCGGCCGCCACCTTTGAGAATCGCGGGTAACGCGAGCGAATCGTTTCCAGTTCCGCGTTCAACTGGTCGCGCAGCATTGTTGGACCGTTTCCGGCGACTACGACTTCATGATTTCCATCATGAGCAGCGAAATGGCAGCTTACTTCTTCAACTGCTTGCGCTTGTCAAGTTCGGCCTGCCACTTGGCCGATTGTTCCTCGTTGTCGGTGGCCTGGTGTAGTTGTACCAATCGCTGAAGCGCCTCGGTCACGCGGATCCGAGCCAAGGCCGGAATCGTCCGTTCTCGCTCTTTCATCCCTTCGTAGCCCTTGAGCAAGAGCGGTTCGGCCTCTTCGTACTTCTGCTGACCTAGCAGTGCGGCGCCCAGCAAGGACAGTGTGCTGAACAATCGCCAGTCGTCAGCCATGATCTTCTCGCGGATAGCCAAGCATTCGCGAACAGCCGTTTCTGCATCGGTGTAAGCCCTCGCTTCTATGTTGAACAAGCCATACTGCGCCAGTATTCCGGCGAGTTGCGGGCTGTTGGAGGGAAGCGTCTTGCGAGCGATCGCCAGTGCCTCCCTCCCCAGCGGCCCCGCCTTGTCCGGCTGGCCGGCATCCAGGTAGGCGCGGGCCAGGTTATTCAATATGGCTACCGTGTTGGGATGTTCGCGCCCGAACGTGACTTCCGCGAGCTCGAGCGTTCGCTCGAAGAGCGGCAGGGCCTTGTCCCA
>CAZWOU010000231.1:0-7814 GCA_964635375.1 uncultured Pirellulaceae bacterium
TGGCCTTCTTTTTGGTCGTCTTCTTAGCGGCCTTCTTTTTGGCCTTCTTCTTGGTCGCCTTCTTCTTCTTGGCGGCCTTCTTTTTGGTCGCCTTCTTCTTGGCTACCTTCTTCTTGGCCTTCTTCTTGGCCTTCTTCTTGGGGGCTGCCTTTCTCTTGGCAGCTTTCTTCTTCTTGGCCACAGCACTTCCTCCATTAAAGGGCATACTCGGCGAGTTCCATCTCAAAGGCTTCCACGTTGCCTATAAGCCAGCGAATAAAAACTCGCCTCTTAATCCACTTGTGTCTCGTTTCGGCCATCCGGGACGTTGCCTTTTTGAAACGCCACATGTTTGTTTGAAACGAATTCACAAGAGCCACAACTTAGTAAGCAGTAGTTGTACGAATCGAAAAAGGAAATGCAACATGTTTTGGGACAAAATCCGTTGAACTCAACTGATTCGCGCACGTTGTCTGAACGCGTTTTACTTGACAACCGTTATCGTCGATCGCTTTGACAAACGTTAATCAATCCAAACGAACTAGAAACGCAAACTTGCGGCGAATGTGTGTGCGAACAACAACAGGTCGACGAGCTGCGAAGTCAAAAAATGTTCAAGGCAGTCATTCAAAGAACGGCTGCGAAAAAACACAACCGCGTTTAACCCTGCTTTTTATGCGGCAAAGTGCGAGTCGGTCAATTGAACTCGACGTTACGTATTCGCTGAAGGCGCTTGCGAGTCCCATTAAGTCTAAGCCAACGCAATCGCGAACATGAGAATACAAAACGCATTTGCAACGCGAACAAAAACAAGAAAAGGTGTTGCCCGTTGGAAGTTTTGAAGGCGTTTTTTGTTGTCCGCTTGTCCAAGAATTGCTCGCACAAAAGAAGAAAAGTTTTTTTGAACTTTTTGCCGCGCGGAGCATTAATACATCGAAACGAGGCTTCCATCGGAGAGAATTGCGGCTGGCTGCGATCTTGTTTGCGTTTGCCCAAACCACTCGCGGCTCGCGTGACGAACCGCGCGAAGACGGCTTCGATCCGCTTTTGAATACCGAATTACCTGTTGGTTCGCAGCCGCGTTCCAGGGAGCAAGTACTTGAGACCATGCTCGCCGTTGTTCGCGCCCCTTGATGTGCACGGGATCCAATCCGTACCAACTTGGCTCCGGCAAACAGCAAGTTGCCCCGAATCGCTCGGCCAAAAGGCGCAACCCATCGTTGACCTCGCTGCATTTGTCGATAAATCCTTCAAATGCGAGAGGCGAACTCGGAAAAAGAACCCTTCGAGCCGTCCAAAAACGGATTCGACCAACTCCTTTGAGACTGGCCAAGGGCAATTCAGTCATGATCAGACGACAATCCGTCTCGCACAGCCTCAAGACACACTGCTCAAGCCAGCCGACAACCGTCTCCGGGCTCTGCCCGTAAAGCAGGTCATTGCCCACGTCTGTGATGATGGCGGATGTTCTTTGCGCTTTCGGTCGCGACGAAAGGGCTTGCCAGAGACCACATTGCGTCAAACCAGGCAAACTGCGCCAAAGAACCGACGATCTCGCGCCCAACGAACGTCCGTGGCCAGCTGCCACAACCAGATCGATGGGCGCCTCTCGTCCCCCCCGAACAAGTTCCGCAATGTCGATCAGCCCGCGAGCTACGTTGCTCGCACCAAGAACCACCACACGTTCGTGGGGAGACTCTGCTGCGCTGGGTTCGATCTCACCAGGGCCGGTCATCGCGTTCACCGTGTGCGTCATAGCCGCCGCCAAAACTGCCGCCCCGCCCACCGCCGCCGGAGAAACGTTGCAGCGTTTGATAATTCGAGAACGCGAGAAAGCCAAACATGATACAGAGGAAGAAACTGTAGCTGAGCCCGGCCAGCGCGATCAGGACACTCGTAAAAATGGACAACCAAAGCGAACGAACGACCCCCTTCCAAGGGTCCCGCATCGTCAACAATTCGCGAGCTACCTGGCCTCCATCAAGCGGGTAGACCGGCATCAGATTCATGATCCCCCAATACACGTTGATTCTCAACAAGATCGTCATCATCGAGGAGATGACCTCGATCGCTCGGACGTTTGATTGACTCTCGTCGATCAGCCCTCGAAAATCGGCCGAGAGAGACAACCCTGGTTGGATTCTTGCTCCAACGGCGTAGATCGCCGCGGCCAAGATCGCAGCGAACGCGAACCCAGCGCCGGGGCCGGCAAGCGAAATAAGAATCTGATTTCGAGTTGAACGAGAATGCGATTGGTCCGGCAAATAGGACGGCCGATCGGAAATCGCCAAACCGCCCATCATCAATAAAACGATCCGCGGAGTCTCGCCGAAGCGCCGCATCACCAGCGCGTGCCCAAGTTCATGCACTAGAATCGATGCGAAAACGGCAAGCGGGAACAGCAGCAAATCGATGCCCCGTCCGTTCAACCCCAACAAGAGCGACATCACCCAGAACATGGGCGAGACGCGAACAGGAACGCCAACACACTGAAAGTGCAGGTCGTAGGCAGTTCTCGGGGGTTCCCCCATCATCGGCAACACGACAAGACACCTCAACTATGAACAACTCGAGCAATCACCACGCTTGACCCTAAGCAACCTTGCGAACGACTCCGCCATCAAGCGCCTGAACAATATAGCTCGCGGCGGTCCGCGAGGCGCCGCAGCGGACAAGTTGCTCGCGAAGTTCGCCGATTCTCTCAACTCGCTCTCGATGCGCGGACTCGCTTGAAAGCCACTGCTGGACATGCATGGCCAACTCGTCCGACTTATCCTCGCAGGTTGGATATTCCGGATAAGGGACCTGTCGATCGGCCTCGCTATTCGGATCGTACGGTTCTGGCCGCGCAGCGAAGCAGTCATCCGACGCGAGCAAATTGACCAGGGTTACGAACCGCACCTTGACCAGCAGCACGCGGAACGCGGTATACGTGAGACGATTCACCCAATACAAAATCACCGCTGGCTTTTGATGGTAAAGCAGTTCCAGCGAAACGGATCCGGAGCACGCCATGCAACAATGAGACAACTCGATTAGCTCGCCAGTCCGCCCCACATGCACTTCCGCATCGATGCCCTCCTCGGCGCAGATTTCTTTCGCCATCTCCGCCTGAGCCTCGTCAAAACTCGCGATCGCGAACCGGGTCTCAGGGCTCTGTCGACGGATCTTCTCAGCGGCTCGCAGGAACCAAGGAAGATTGTTGCGAACCTCCAAGCGTCGCGACCCCGGCAAAATGCAAACCAGAGGTTGCTGGGCCAGATCAGCCTTTAGCGACGCCATGAACTGCTCATCCAACTTTCGAGCTCGCAGTTCGTCGAAGTAGGGGTGCCCCACAAAAAGAGCACGACAACCTCGTTCTTTGTACCACTTCGCCTCGAACGGCAACTTGCAGAGAACGTGATCGACATAACGCCTCATTTTCTTGATTCGCCAGCCGGCCCAAGCCCACATCTGAGGAGGACCGTAGTAGAAGACTGGCACGCCCTGCTCTTTCGCGGCCTTGGCAATCCACCAATTGAATCCCGGGTAGTCGATCAACACCACGGCATCGGGCCGCTCAGTTCGAAAATAGACTCTCGCCTGCTGATAGAGTCGCCAGAATCGGCGCAGGTTCCAGAGCGCGCCGCGGATAAACATGACGGCAAATGAAGTCATGTCCTCATGCAACTCGCAGCCTGCCTCTTGCATCCGTGGGCCGCCATATCCCACACACTGCACATCCGACCGTTCACCGCGCAGGCTGCGGATCAGATTCGCGCCGTGCAAATCACCACTAGGCTCGCCTACTGAAAAGAAGATTCGCATCGAACAAAAGCCTCGTCTGGGAAACGGAAGAACGATCAGATGGGAAGATGCGTCCCTGTGACCGGGGCAACGGCCAAGCGACAAATACCCAGTCATGGCCGAGTATCGCAAAGCCGGTTGGACGAGGGAAGACGAATATTGAACATCGGATCCAAGGCAGCAAGCCGAAACAGCTCGACGGCATTCTCAACACCGTTTTTCCCATGAACTGCCTGATTCTCGCGTGCTAAGCTGCCGGTGCGGTGGAGGACTCCGGCTTGATTGGGAACTCCGGACCACTGGTGATGAAATCACGCGTCGAGAGGGATTGTTGGAGCAAGTGTTCGGAGGATCGCAAGTGCCCGAGAAAGGAAGATAGAAGAATCACCCACCGCAACGCCCCCATTGGAGTGTCGAGAATCGCGGTGTGTAAGAGCCGCGGGGACGATCGGGTAGGAGGCGGGGTTGCCCACGCCGTCCTCCCACACCACCGTGCGAACGGTTCCGGCGGTTCAGTTTGGACGTTTCAATTGTAGTCGTTTCTGGGCGAGACTGACGAGGCCTGGTGCTAGGAGTTCCTGTCATCAAGGCCTCCATCGGGGCTTTCACCCGACGAGTCACATCCGGCTCGCTTTCGCTCGCCGGTTCAATGCGTCAGGTCATGACGCTTCGCGTCATGCCTGACGCAAACAAAAAACGAGCGTCCCAAAGGTGGAACGCTCGTCTTGATTCACTGGAGTCAGATGACTCGCACTAGTTGACTTTGGCCTTGGTCTTGGTCTTGGTCTTGGCCAAAACGAATCCTTTGGCGAAAGACTTGTCGCCGAACACCAATTCGTCCTGCTTGGCGCCTTTGGCTGCGGCGACCGCGCCCACGCACTTGTCACAGCAGAAAGCGACCTTGACGCCGCCAAGCTTGCAGGTCTTCGAAGCGTCGCACTTTTTGCCGCTCATCGGGCATTTGGCTTGTTTGTACTGCTTCGTGGCGACCAGTTGCTTGTTGGCCTTGGTGGCAAACTTGTCTTTCGCTTTCGCAAATGCGCCGGCGCACTTGTCACAGCAGAAGTAGACTTTGCCCTTCTTGTAATCACAACTCTTTTCGGCGTTGGCGGCCTTCTTCGAATTCAGCAGGCAGGTGACGCCTTCCAATTTGACTTCGCCAGCGTACAGAGTGGCGGCAAAAACGAGAGCGACGACCGACGTAACCGCGAGAACACGTGACTTCATTTGACATTCCTTATGCGTGAAAATATCTAGGCAAGGTCGGAAACTTGAAGCTTAGTAGATTAACTAGCCTACCTGGCACCGTCAATTACCGCTGCGATTATCCACTCCGTTGCCGGCCCGGTCGGTGAGATCGTTCACAAAACGGCCGAAATCCCGAGTTCCCGGCATGAAGGATGGGCGACGACCGGCCAGGGCGTGCCCCCCGCGCTGGGCGTTTCCGTGGATATCGCCGATTGCCCAGGCCCGCGTCTACTCCATCAGCGCAGCCGAGGGTTCGCGTCTCAGGGCGAGCAATACAGGTAAGTAGCCCGCAATCAGCGAAACCAGCGGTGCAAACACGATGGTCAACGCGATCAATCCGGGACTCGGGCTCACCAAGCCCTGGCTCATCTCCAGCGACTCGTCGAGCAGAGACGGCGCGGTGAAGAGAAACAACAAGCAGAGGCCCACGCCCAGGATTCCCCCTACAAGTCCGGTCAGAGCCAAACGCAGAAACAGCAATGAGGCCAGCTGAGGGCTTCGCTTGCCGATCGCCCTCAATACGCCAATCTCATGTTGCCGATCACGAACGTTTAGCCAAGCAAGCAGACCGACGATAACGGCGGCACTGACCACAATCCCAGGCGCCAAGATCGACATGAGCACGGCCAGCCAACGCTCCGTCACGCCTCGGTTCAACTCGAAGGCGGCGAGTTCCTCTTTTGCGGCCGCTGCGACCTTGTCACGTTGAAGCTCTCGGGCCTCCGCTCGCGTCTTGTGCTCAGTCACTTTGGTGTCCGGCAACACGCCTTCAAGTTCCTTCCGAACAACCGAAAGCCGATCCCCCTTGCACTTGCAATTCAGCGCCATGATCTGGTTGATGCGTCCTTCCTTACCCAGAATTTTCTGGGCGCCGCCAAGGTCCAACAGCAGCTGCACATCGCGAATCTCGCCGAACTCCGGCATGATCTTGGCAATCGTGAACGACTGGCCGTTGATGTCAATCTGCTCGCCTACCTTCCGCCCAATACCAAGTTCATAGCCCACGACGACTTCGCCCGGCGCCACGGGTTTGACCATGTGTTTCTTTTCTTCGTTCTTTTGCGACTGGGTAATCACTGGCTTCATGCCGACCACGAAGATCTTGCGATCCTCCCAGACAATGCGTTCCTGAAGAGTGGCGACGAGGTGAACGATCGTCTCAATCGACTCGGCCGTGGCCAATCGATCGACATAATCCTCCGGAAAATCGGGCGCGACAAATTCGGTGTACAGCGCACCCATGCTCGTGTCCTTGTGGACAATCCTCAGGTTGACGCCCAGATCCCGCATGATTCTTCGGGTTGCCTTGTCAAGCTTCTCCAACCGCTCATTCGTCGCTTGCTGCATCGTCTCCATACGCGACTCGGTGTCTTTGGCGTAGGCCCGAAGTATCGCTGGCGCGGTCGCAAACAAAGCGCTGGCCAATGAAATAGCGACAGCACTGACGACAAAGTTGACCCAGCGAAAACGGATCTCGGCAAACAATAACTGAAGAATACTCATACGGTCTCGCCATCATCGGATTGGTCTACTGGGAAGCTCGGACCATTGTGCCCGAGTCGATCGACCGCGTCAAAGCATCCAATCTCTGATGGGCGATTATTCAGACTTCGTCGATGGTGCGGGGCTCGTTCAAGCCGAACGCCATCAACCAGGCGAGGAACATCAGCAGGCTCGCACCGACAAACACGGGGTCGAGCCCTATCTTGGCGATCGCCAGCCCTGCCAGCGGAGAGAGGATCGCGGGCCCAGCGATGAAAAGGCTGATCGTGCTGAGGAATCTCGGGTGGTCCGAAGGCTTGCTGATCTCCAACGTGTAGTTATTGAATGTGCGAAATACGTTGGGAGTTAGCCCGACAAACAGAAACACCAGCGGATACATCCTTGCCCCCCAGACTGATCCTGTATGGGAAACGCCGACCGCCAACAAAGGCGTGGCGCCGATGATGGCCAAAATGACCAGCAAGACGATCCGGTTGCCCCGGCGGTCAGCCAACGGGCCCACAAGAAAGCTGAACATGGCCGTTCCGGCGTTCTGAATCACAACCCAAAGCATCATGTTCTCAAAAGTCAGCCCCAAGCGTTCTCGAGCCATGGCCTGATAGTGCGGAAACAGGATCACGCTCGAGCCGAACAGGGCGGCCACAATCGCCAATCGCCGCGTGTTCGCCGACTGCCGCCAGACCTGCCTTGCGCCGTCGAGGATCTTGGCAAGGGTAGTCGCCGGCCTGCCGAAGTTATCGGGAAACTCGTCAAACGTAATCGCGACCGCCGAGGCAACCAAGAAACAAACGCCGGTGAAAGCGAAAATCAAGTCGAAACGGGCGCCGACGCCAGACAGCCAGCGGGGCAGTAACAACGCCGCGATCAAACAGGCCAAGCTAGAGCCCAGGATGCTGGCCGCCATCAACAACCTGCCTCGGCGTCGAACCGGTACAAGTTTGCCCTGCAGAGCGCCGAAACAGAGCTGATGAATCCCGGTAACTAAGAAGAACATCGCGTAGATCCCGATGAACATGTAGGGCAACCACGCGCCCGTCCCGCCCGTCCACCGCCAGCATGCCGCCAACACGAGAAACGCGATTGCCATGCAAAACGAACAAACTGAAAGCAGAATCTTCTTCCTGGAGGCCCCGCGAACGCGATGCGATAGGAGAAGCGGCGGAACGCTCTGCCCGAAACGGTTGCAAAGAGGCAACCAAGCTCGAACCGCCGGACCGCAACCGAGGCTGTCTAAGACAGCAGGCATGATGATGCTCTCTGTCTTGAAGATCCATCCGGTACGCACCATAACCTGAACC
>CAZWOU010000231.1:7824-10267 GCA_964635375.1 uncultured Pirellulaceae bacterium
CAGCCGATGCGGAGAATCACCTGATAGAATGCTAGACCCCAGAAATTCCAGCGAATTGTCTGCTCAGTCTGTAGATCGAGCTGGGAGTCGACTGCGGACGCCGCCGTCGCACTGACCACCGGCGGATCGCCACGAGGACTTGGCGACTCATCTCCCGCCGAGTCGGCATGGGAATCCCGTGAGTCAGAGCCTGCAGTATGCATCACTGTATTATACTGGCCCAACGCGAATGTCACAGCGGACCGTTTCGTCAGCCGATCACCGCAGCTGGCTGACAGGAAACACCGCCGCTTCGCTAACATCCGGTTCACCAAATAGCGCCATGTCAAATCAACAAAAGAAGACTGCAACAGAACCTGGGTCGGCCCGGATCATTGTCTGGCCGTTGATGGCGGTCGCGGTGGTCGTCGCCCTTGTTTTGCTTGGACGGCTCGTCCAAAAAGCCGGCGGCGCCAATTCCCCGGCCGTTGAAAAACGGCTCACTAGTCTAGAGTTGGTCGGTATGACGAGAACAACAGCGAGCAACAACAGCGAGGACAGTCCAAATTGCAGGAACAACAGCGAGGACAGTCCAAATTGCAGAACAACAGCGAGGACAGCCCAAATTGAAAACTGAGACAGCGAGGACAGTCCAAATTGAAAACAAAACAATGCCGGCGATCTGAGGGGAGCCCCGTGAACATTCGCCCGACGCGTATACAGCAAACCAGTAGATTGGCGGACATGGATTTCCGCTGTTTGGCGTGGGCTGTGCCACGTGTGTGGCAGTCAACCAGGGATTGTGCGGGTTTCTTGCTTTTTTCGACGAAAAATACCGCTTGTCCATTCGTGAGAGAACGCAAGACTTAGGTGGTGGTTTTTTTCTTGGGCCGGTAAACGGATGAATTGCTTTCGCAAGCATTCTGTTCACGAGTTCAAGGAGGAAAGTCATGACAGCTCCACGGTCCGACTCAATGACCGAGGGCGAGGTCGAAACACATCATGTCTATTCGCGAGTCGCTCAGCAAAAACATCTATGCGGCGTCGATTTGGATACAGGGATCGACTATTCCTATCGCCGCGGAATGATCCGGGCGTTACTGCTACTTCTGGGCGACCTCTTCGCGGTTGATATTGCCAATTATTCGATCTTGTCAAACCACTTCCACGGCCTCCTTCGCTCGAGGCCCGACATTGTCGAGACGTGGTCCGACGAGCAATGTGCTTGGAACTACAAAATGCTCTGGCCGAGTTGGGATGGCAGCCAGTGGAATCGAACTCCGACGGACCAAGATATTCGCAGTGTGCTCGCAGCCCCCGAGACGCTGGCGCGTGCGCGCGTGGCGCTAGGCTCAATCAGCAGCTTCATGGCTAGGCTGAAACAACCTCTCTCACGTGTCTTCAATTCCGAAATGAAGACTGCAGGCCACTTCTGGGAGTCCCGTTTTGGAAACCGCTTGCTCATCAGCGACGAGGATGCCCTTTGCTGTTCCTTCTATTGCGACTTGAATCAGGTCCGAGCTGGGATGGCCAACTCGTTGATCGAGTCGAACAACTCCGGGATCCAGGACCGCATACTCGCCGAACAGGCTCGATCCGAGTGGATTGAAAAACACTCGCTCGATGAGTGGAACTTGTTGCTCGAAGACTTGGAGAAAGGGAAAGCAATCGGATTGGACGAAGAGACGTTGCGAGAATTCTATCGCGACGGTTGGTTGGCGCCGATCTCAGAGGACGGTCCCCTGGCGACCAGCGAAGCGATCATAATCGCAGAAGCGTCTGGCAACCCGGTCGAGCTCTCAAAGATGGTTCGTCTGGATTCCGGGCTCCTGCTGCCGAACACGTACACGCTCGACTCATCGGTTGGCGAGTTATCCACCGCCGAGCAGAACGATGACGAGGCGCCTGGTGATTCATCAGAAGACAAAAAGCAGCCAGCTGGCAAGGCAACACAAGGCGTTGGCAAACGAGGCCGACCGCCAAGGCCGCGTTCGTATTCGATCGATCGCAAGTACCGAAAGCGCGTGCACAAACGCAAATCGGATCGGTGCTTTATCAACTGCTCTTGGAAGACCTACTTGAGTACCGTCCAGCGTCTGGCGGACTCAATAGGTCGCCGGCCAGTTCCGACGCCTACGCCTTCGTCAAAAGTAAGTACGATTGGCGGTCAAGTGAAGCAGTTCTTCGCCGAAGTGCATGACGCGCTTCAGCAGATTCTCGGCTCGAAATCGGCGCTGGCGCTAGAAACGAACCCAGGCGCTCGATCGCATTCCACGGGCCGTGGCCAAGTTCCGCACGAGCACCCGCCGCCTCCAGACTAGCCCCACACCGTTCTCCACACACAAGAATCCAAACGCTCGCCGGCCGAGCCATTCTCAACTTGCGCGCTGAGTGTTACGGTTCAGCGGTTGTCTTCCGTCAAGCCGGCAGGACGATGCTGACCACGTTGGATTGCGATGGTCTG
>CAZWOU010000232.1:0-10024 GCA_964635375.1 uncultured Pirellulaceae bacterium
GGGGGTCGTCGTCTGCTCCAATCGAAGCGAGACCCTGGAGGCCATCGACCGCATCGCGAGGCAAAAAGAGTTCGGCAAGGCCGGCGATCAGTTGATTCTCGAGGAGAGGCTTGATGGCCAAGAGGCAAGCGTTCTGGCGATCACCGACGGCCGCACAATCATCACGCTGCCGCCAGCCCAGGACCACAAACCGGCACACGACGGCGATTCCGGCCCCAACACCGGCGGTATGGGCGCCTATTGCCCCACGCCCATTGTCACTGAGCGAATGCTGAGGAATATCGAGGCGGACGTATTGGTTCCGACGATCCACACGATGAAGCGCTCGCGCCACCCGTTCCAAGGAGTTCTCTACGCAGGGCTGATGATCACCCACCAGGGGCCCAAAGTACTCGAATACAATGTGCGGTTCGGCGACCCGGAATGTCAGCCGCTTTTGATGCGGCTCAAGAGCGACATGCTCGATCTTCTCGAAGCCACGGCCGATCGCGAACTCGATCGCATCGACCCACCCGAATGGGATCCGCGGCCAGCAGTTTGCGTCGTCATGGCCAGCGAAGGCTATCCCGGCCCGTACGAAAACGGCCGCGTGATTCGCGGGCTCGCCGACGCGGACGTGATCGACAATGTAAAGGTCTTTCACGCCGGGACCCAAACAACCGACGGGCAAGTGACCACCAATGGCGGCCGCGTGCTGGGCGTCACTGCACTGGGAAACTCTATTTCCGCCGCCAAGCTGCAAGCCTATCGCGCGGTCAAGTGCATTCGTTGGCCGGGCGCCTGGTGCCGTAAGGACATTTCCGATAAAGCTCTGGACGTCTGAAAGCGGGCGGACATCCTGCTAAGTGAGACACGCCACGAGCGATTGCACCATCGCAGCGTTGCTGGGATTCTCGGCAATGGCCGCAGGACGGATGCCTAGCTCGCTTAGCGTCTTGGCCGTGGTCGAGCTGATTGCAGCCCATTTGGCCTGGGGCGAGAACGGGGTGAGCAGCCGGTGTGCGGCGGTGGCGGATGCAGAGCTGGCGGCAATGATCCAATCGGGCGGCGTCTGCTGCAATTGGGATCGCGTCGTGTCGCTCAGTTCCTCAACGTCACGACTCTCATAAGTAACGACCTGTTCGACGCTTGCACCCGTCTTCTCTAGTGCGATGGCCAAAGTGTCGCGACCTCGCGAGGCCCTCAACAGCAGGTAGCTCCCCCGATCGACTCCGCTCAGTTCAGCGGCCAAGCCGTCTTGGTCAGACTGTTTGGCGGTCCAGTCGGCGCGCAAGCCGAACTTCGCCAGCGTCGCCGCCGTCGTGGGACCAACCGCCGCGATCCGCGCGGGGCCAAAGGCGCGAGCGTCCAAGTTGAGTTGAGCCAGCCTCTGCATCGTGAATTCGACGCCATTTCGGCTGGAGAAGACAACCCAATCGAACTCGCTCAAGCGGTTCAGAGCGTCGTCGAGCAGTTCTCGCCGACGCCCCTCCACGGGAGCCAGCTCGATGGCCGGTTGCTCAATCACAAAGGCGCCTTGCTCTTCGAGCAAGGCTGACAGCGATCTCGCCTGGGCTTGCGGCCGGGTAACGACAACGCGGACCCCGAACAGGGGGCGTTTCTCGAACCAGCTGACACCAGTCTCGCGAGCCACGTCGCCAATCACAAAGATGACTGGCGGGCGAATCCGTTGCGACTCGACAACCGCTGCAACTTCATCGAGCCGGCACGAGCTGGTTTGCTGATCGGGCAGGCTGCAGCGCCTGACAATAGTGCAGGGAGTTTCCGCTGGCTTACCCGCCTTCATCAATTCGCTCGTCCAACGCGAGGCCGAGACAACCCCCATATAGACAACTAGCGTCCCGGGAAATCTGGCAAAAGCCTCAAAGTCGAGGGCGGACGTCTGCTTGCCCGAACCTTCGCGTCCCGTCAGCAGGGCCACCGCAGACGATCGAGCTCGATGGGTTAGCGTTGCTCCAGCAAAAGAAGCGGCGGCCAAAGCGGCAGTCACGCCAGGGACGATTTCCAAGGCCACACCAGCCGCGCGGAGAGCTTCCATTTCGTCGCCCGCTTGAGCGAAGACGGAAGGGTCCCCCCCCTTCAATCTCGCCACATGCTTTCCTTCACCAGCCAACTCCAACATCCGCCGTGTGATCAGCTCTTGCGACCAAACGGCGCCTTGGGCGTCTCCGCTCTGTCTGACCCCGTGTTCCTGTTTGACTCCGTGTTTTCCCACGCATTGAATCAGCGCGTCGCTGCGAGCGTACTCCAACAGCCTGGGGTTGGCCAGGAAATCGTAGAGGACCACATCAGCGCGGCCTAACAACTCGACGCCGCGAAGCGTTATCAGCCCGGGGTCGCCCGGTCCAGCGCCGATCAAGTAGACTTTCCCTGAGGGCGTTACGGAGGCTGGCGCAGATTCATTCATCAACTGATTGAAAACGTTAGAGGCCCGCATTGCAAGTTGGTTGCCGTGCGAAACAGCCAATTGAGACCCGGGAAACACAAAGGCCCCTAGTACCGTGCCCCATGATGATGAGGACCGCCGCGAGCTTGCAGTGGCGTACGAGCACGGCCGCCGGCTGTCTCAAGCTGGTCGGTTTGAGGACGCCCACACGGTTTTCCAGCAATGTATTGAGCGAGATCCAGGCCGCCTGCGGCCCATCGACGCCATGCTACAGAATCTCGTTGACCTGCATCGCGTTGCCCCTCCAAGTTGGACCGGACGGTGGACCGACTCAGCTGCGAAGCGACTTTCCCAAGCTTGCCGGCGAGAAGACTGGCTCGACGCCCTCCGCCATGCCCCGTCAGCTTTGAGAGCTCGCGGGCCCTCCTGGCCGCTGTTGCGATCGCTGGCCCATGCCGCCCAACAAGCCAAGCTGCCTGACGTCGAACTTCGCTACTGGCACGCGGTCCTGGAACACGATGCAGCCAACCTCGAGACGCTAAACGAAGCCGCTTTTGGCTTTGCCTGGCAGGGGGCCTTCGCCGATGCCCGCGAATGTTGGGTGCGAATCCGAAAGATCGATCCAAATCACCGCCAAGCCCGCGACCGACTCGACATACTCGGCCGATTCGGCGAGCCAGGTCAGGCCGAACTCGCCAAAATGTGGCTGAGCCAGTCGGGCGATCAGATCGGCGTCGAGTGGTTCTCCATGTTGGAAGAATGGGCGGGGCAGATGTTGTTCGATGCAGCGGAAGTCCTGTTGCAAGCCGCCGCGGAAACGTCTGCGGGCGACTGGACAGCCCAAGAGCGAGCAGATGGCCTGGAAGTCCAGCGGAAATCAGCCCAGTTGGCGATCGCAATCCGATTCGCGGAACTTGAGCAATCAGAGAGGGCCAACGAACTTGCCCATCGACTGGCCGAGGACCTGAATCGGCTGGAACTCGGCCTGTTCGACCGCCGGAGCCAACGGTTTCCAGGCGAACCCCGTTGGCGACTCGAACTGGCCAGGCGGCTCAGGGTCGCCGAAATGTACTATCAAGCAGCGGAACAGTTCGAAATGGCCGCAACGGCAGAGACGGCTGCTGAATGTATGTTGGAACAGGGCGAATGCCTGCAGAAGGTCTGCCAATTCGAGCGGGCGCTGAAATGCTATCTAGCTGCTGTCGATTTGTTGGACGAGCGCGAGCCCCGGGCCGCGACTGGCGGAGATTGTGGCGAACTCTGTGTTCGCGGTTGGCGACGATTAGCCGTGTTGAGCGAGGCGATGGGGCGAACCGAGCATGCTCGACGCTCGCTGACGTGGCTCCTCCAGCATTCTCCGGAAGACCAACAACTTCGAGCACGACTGGACAAACTCCCTGCGATCGGCGATAAAGGTTGATTCGGGACCGCTTTACATAGTGCCCAGACTGTTTGTCGCTCGGCTTGAACGGCCGCCAAAAAACCGGGTAACCACACCCAGGAAACTACCCCAGGAAAATACGCCCAGGAAACCACGTCCCAATGCCTAACAGCAACAGCGCCAAGAAACGACTCAAGCAAAACGGAGAGCGGCGACTGCGAAACCGCGCTCGAATGTCCGACATGCGCACACAGCTTCGCAAGGTCCGCGAAGCGGTTTCCGCGGGCGAAATCGAGAAAGCCGAAACCGAATTTCGCTCGGCTGCCCAGAAGATTGACCGAGCTGGCGCGCGTAATCTGATTCATCCCAACAGCGCGGCTCGAACCAAGTCTCGCCTGCAGAAGCTGATCAAAGCCGCCAAGACAGCGAGCTAACCAGCCGTCACTACCACTCGATCTGAGAGGCTGGAAAGACTGGGCCTTCGACACACGTCCGTTTGTAGTCCCACTGCCCGTCCTCGTCCTTGATCTTGGCAACGCAGCTGAAGCATACGCCAACTCCGCACGCCATCGGCGTTTCCAAGGAGACTTGGCAGGAGACCTCGAATTCGCCGGCCACTTTGGCGACCGCTTCCATCATCGGCTCGGGGCCGCAGCAGAGCACATGGGTCTTCTTTTGCCGATCGTCACCCAGCGTTTGACGCAGCAGTTCGGTGACGAGGCCATGATGCCCGACAGAGCCGTCATCGGTCGCCAATCGCAGATCAACGCCAGCTGAGCGGAAATCGTCAAGGCCGGCAAAATACTCGGCGCCGCGCGCGCCGTAGCACATAACGATCTCATCGATCTTCGGCGCCTCGCGCTGGGGCGTTCCAAAGCGGCGAGCGCCTGACGCCTCTTTGGCCACGCTGAGAAACGGCGTTTGGCCGATCCCGCCCGCGACCAAGATCAGCCGCTCCGCTTGGGGCAAACAGAACCCGTTGCCCAGCGGTCCGCAGACCTCGATTTGGCCCTCGCGCATGACGGCGGCTCGACGGGTGAACTTGCCCTTGGCGATATAGACCACGTCGATCGATTCGGGAACGCCTTGCTCGTCGCAAAGAATGTCGTAAGCCGCGAAAGCCCGACCGATCAGAGGATCTTGCAGACCGGCGATTCGGATCATCAGGAATTGCCCTGGCAAGAAACGGGCAGCCATTTCAGGCGCCCGGAATCGCAGGCGAAAGATGCCTTTGGCAATCTCGACGTTTTCGCTGATCTGGGTCGTTACCCGCAGAGCATCATCGGCGAAACATGTAGCGTGCAGTGGGTTGTCGATAGCTGCCTACCTCCTTGAGCCATCGCTGGCGTGGTTCACTTGGGCTTCTGGCGTTCGGCCCGACCGATATCGGCTATCCGCGTCCTTTTTTGCTCGTTCGCCCTTTGCCTCGCGAACCGCCTGAACGCCCCTTGGAACTCGAGCGAGTCTTGGCCGACCGGGTCTTGGCGAGCTTGCGTTTTGTCGACTTCTTCTTGACGCTCGACTTCGGTTCGGCCTCTCCGCCAATAATCGTCCCCGAGGGCGCCGCCTCGACCAATTTCGTCCGCGTCTTGGCGCGCGGCTTCGTTTGCGGCGCCGCGGCCGCTTTTGCTCGCGACGATTTCTTCTTCGATGGCCCGCGGCTCTTCCCTGTTTCCGGCTTTCCGCTCGCTCCGCCCTTTCCTGTTTGCGACTTTCCTGTTTGCGACTTTCCGCTCGCTCCGCCCTTTCCGCCCGGGCTTCTCTTTTCGCTCGAACTGGTCTTGGTCAGTCGCCGCAACGACTGCAATTCTTGCTTCGTCAATTCTCGGTAGGCGCCGGTTGGGATCTCGCCGAGGCGAATCGTCCCGAGTGCGATGCGTTTGAGTCGCAGGACCTTGTGGCCCACTTTGGCGAGAAGTCTGCGGATTTCGCGATTGCGGCCCTCGTTGAGGACGATTTCGAGCACCGCTTGTTCACGCAACTTCTTCTTGATGTGGACCGAAACGACCTTCGCTTTCCCCTCGGCGAAGAAAACGCCTTTGCGCAGCTGGTCGAGTTGTTGTTTTGCGGGGTGGCCAGCGACGGTGGCCAAGTAGGTTTTTTCAACGCCGAAACGGGGGTGGGCGAGTTGATTCGCCCACTCGCCGTCGTTCGTGACCAGAATCAACCCTTCGCTTGAGCGGTCGAGGCGGCCAACCGTAAAGAGTCGGTCCCTGGACTGAATCAGATCGATCACGCGTGTTCGGCCGTCGGGGTCTCTATTCGTAGAGACAATGCCGGGAGGTTTGTTGAGCAAAAAATAGGAGCGTGGTTTGATCTTGATCAGCGACCCATCGACACGGATTTCCTGTTTCGATGGATCCACCCGCACGCCGAGTTCGGTGATCACAGCTCGATCGACGTCCACTCGTCCGTCGAGAATCCACTGCTCACACTCGCGGCGGCTGGCGACCCCGGCGGCGGCGAGCACCTTCTGGAGGCGTTCCCCTGCTTCGTTTGGTTGTTTACTGGTTCGACGCTGGGGGGACATAGGGGCAGCCGTTAATTGCACGAGGACGGCCCCAAGCGGCCAGAAAGATGGCCAAAAAGCGGTTTGGGGCCCGCGAAGGTTCATCTTATCTTCGCAACGCCTGGAGCGGGAGTGGCCTTTTTGGGCGGATCGCCGGCCCAAACCCGGTCCGCCTGCCGGCCGGCGCCGATTATCTAATCGGTCCAACCCTTCACCAATCGCCCGGATAAAGAGGCCTCGGCCGGAGCAATTGGCAATGGCCTGAGCTCGTTCAAGTCGATGGGGTAAGGCGGACGATGACGACTGAGAACGACCGCCTCTGAGTCGACTCAGTTTCACCTTCCCCCAGCCGTGTTCGGTCTCTATAATCCGCCGCCCATCCGCGAGCGATGGTGCGTCTGTGTGAAGGCAGCAACGAAAAGCAAGGAAAGCCCATGCCAAGGACATTCAAGCCATGGATCTTCAGCTTGCTGGCTGCATTCGTCCTCAGCGTTTGCGGCTGCCAGCTCCCGCCGCCCCTGTTCGGACCCCGAGGTCCCATGGACCATCAACAGCGCGAAGCCTCAGTTTTCGATCCCTATACCGACAACGACATGGGCCCTGAGGTCGTCGGCGGACGCCCGCGAGACTACCAAAAGCAGGCTCCCGAACCGGTCCGCAGCCACTGGTTCTCCAACATGTGGGGACAGTAGGGACTCACCCCCGAGTCGCCCCGGGTCCGGTAGGGCCCAACAAGACCGACAGGACCAAAGCCCTGAAAGGGCGCAACACGCCAGCCCAGGGGAAGCGAAACGGCGAAGCCGCCAGCGCCGCCCTGGGTCCGGTAGGGCCCGACAAGACCGACACCTGAAAGGGCGCAACACGACCGACACCTGAAAGGGCGCAACACGCCAGCCCGAGTCTCACCCTGCGGGAGTCCCGCTACGGCTCGTACGTCTCTTCGTTAAACGGATTGCGGCCGCGCGGCATCCACTTGCAGAGCAAGATGCCCAAGAAGTAGAGCAGGGTCAAGGGGACGGCTAGCATCATCATGCTGACCGGGTCAGCTGGTGTGAGCACCATCGCCAGAACAAAGATGGCCAAAATCGCAATCCGCCACTTCTCGACCATCGTCTCCACGGTGAGGACGCCGATCCGATTGACGAACAGCATGACGAGCGGCAGTTGAAAAGCAACGCCGAAACCGATCGGCAAGAAAAGCACGAACCCAACCCACTCGCTGATCCGCGGATCGGGGTCGATGTTCATCATCTGATTGAACGTGAAGAGAAAGTCCAAGACCGGTTTGAAGACAAACAAGAACGCCATTGAGGCCCCAGCCATGAACAACAAGATACTGAAGGGCAAATAGATGTGTACATATCGCCGTTCATGGGGATATAGCCCCGCGGCGATGAAATTCCAAAGGTGGTAGAACATGTAGGGACTGGAAAGAACCAGCCCGGTCACAAAGGCTGCTTTCAGCCAGATCATGAACGCCTCTTGTGCGTTCAAAGCAGTGATCCTCGTTTCTACCGGCCGAAAGATCCGCACCTTGATGAACGACGTGCCGGGAAACGGAAGCTGCTCATCAAGTAGTTCGTCCAGCTTCTTCGGTGGCTCGCCTACAGCCTTCTCAAACCGTTTCACCTCATCGTGCTCAATCAAGAACTCTTCCGAGATCAACTTGTTGTCGGTGATGAATGCCTTCGTGGCATCATCGATCTTCTTGTTGTCGCTCGCCGCCTCCAACTCACCGATGTCCTTATTGATGTAGTACGTCTCCAACGCGTTGCGAAGAGGCGACTCGATATACATCACGACATACTTCGCGACGCCTAGCCCGACGAGGAATCCAATCATCAGCCCAATCAACGCCCGAAAGAGCGTCACTCGCAATTCGTCGAGGTGCGAGCCAAAAGTCATCGTGGAGTTGTCGAACAGGTCGTCGGTGTGTCGTCGATCGGACATAGCTACTCCGAAATGGCGAAGGACTTGCGCAGAATGAGCACTGCGCAGGCATAGGGGGCAACTTACTTCGGCCCGATGGATGGGCGAAAGAATGTGCGGAAGGAAGCTGCCGCACCAGATGGAAGGTCGGGAGAAACTCCAGCGACACTCCTATCGTAGTCTGTCAGGCAAAACGGAGCAACACGGACAGCCGATCAGGACAGACTTCTCTGGGCTGACGCCGATTTCTCCAGTCCACCAACCTACTCCTGGGGCGGACAAGACAGCGAAAACGGCTAGAATCAGCCTACCTCGCATCCGCTGCTGCCCCGTTGGATCGTCGGTAGCGGCGAATCATTGACCTGGCTCCAAATCACGCTGTCTGGCGCCGTCCAATCAACCCGTCCGAGGAACGCCATATGAGCAGCTCAGGGCCGTCATCCCTTCGATTTCAGCCGGTCTATCGCCGCTATATCTGGGGTGGGCGACGTCTGAATACGGTCTTAGGCAAGTCGATTGGAAGCGGCGATGACTACGCGGAGAGCTGGGAAGTGGTCGATCACGGGCAGGACCAAAGCGTAGTCGTTGCCGGGCCCTTCGCCGGTAGAACGCTGGGCGAGCTGGTTCGCTCCGACCGACCATGGCTGCTTGGGCCTCATTGTGGCGCAACTAGCTTTCCGCTGCTGCTGAAATACCTTGACTGCAATCGCGACCTGTCCGTGCAGGTCCACCCGGACGACACTCGAGCAGCGATGTTGGACCCGCCCGATCTTGGCAAGACAGAGGCTTGGTGCATTCTGGATGCTCGACCCGGCTCGAAAGTTTACGCTGGTCTGCGACCCGGCGTTGACTCCGAGGCTTTTCAGCAGGCTGTTCGAGACAACACGGTTGCGGAACATCTCAACGCGTTCGAGCCGCAGGTTGGCGACTGCTTGTTCATTCCCGCTGGCGTCGTGCATGCGCTCGGCGCGGGACTGCTCGTCGCAGAGATCCAGCAAGCCAGCGACACGACCTACCGGCTGTTCGACTGGAATCGCACTGACGCAAATGGACAGCCGCGAGAGCTGCACGTCGAACGCGGCCTGGAAGCCACCGACTACAACTATGGTCCCGTCTCACCCACCGCACTCGTCGATACCGACGACCCCCGAGTCAAGTCGCTCGTTGACTGCGACAAGTTCTCACTCAGGCGAATCGAGCTGCGGAATGATGCAATGGCAGTCGGGGGCGACCAACGATTCCATCTACTCACCGTGCTCGAGGGGCAAATCGAAATCGAGAATGACTCCACTGGCGAGCCCCTCAGTCGAGGCCAAACGGCGCTCATTCCAGCCGCAGCAGCGGTTCAACTGAACTGCCCAACCAACGCCACACTTCTCGAAGTACTGCCGACTCTGGACTGTAAGCAAAGTTAATTCCCCGCGCCAGCAAAGGCCGACGACAGCGGGAAGCCTTTAATTGGTTTGCCAAATTGGACGACCTTCCCGCGGATCGTCTCGGAAGAGACCATTTTCTTGGCTGTGATCAACCGGATCGCTGTCGCGGCAAACCTCTCCCCCATGCCCTTGTATCCTTCGGCGGAGAAGTGAAGTTTGTCGGCCTTCATTTCCAGGTCATCGCAATTGACGATTTCCCAGCGAGGATCGGCTTTGCAGAGATCTTCCTGGACCTTTCGGAGCGCCGCCCAATCTTTGCTCCAAGGTTTGCCTTCGAGTTGGCCTTTCCCAAGTTTGCCGACCACGACGTTAATATCTTTGCGTTTGAGATCGCCTTGAAGTTGCTCAACGACGCCCTTGAGACGTTTGCCATAGACAGAGAA
>CAZWOU010000233.1:0-9954 GCA_964635375.1 uncultured Pirellulaceae bacterium
AAACCGCGGTAACCACTGGAGATATGAAGAAATGCGTCAACACCTGCCGTTGAAGTCAATGTGGGCGCTGGTCGTCTGCGTGGTCGTTTTTGGGTTGGCGGGGCTCGCCCTCCAATATGCTGCACCGAATATCGCGTTCGCCCAAGACGGGGCGGCGGCGCCTGCGGCCGATGGTGAGCCCGCTGTGAAGACAAGCATTCTCGGCTGGGCAATCGGGGCTTTGGGACTGGGCTACATCGCCATCTTCCTCGCCCTTTCGTTTACCCTCGTCGCACTCTTCGTGATGAACATCTTGACGGCCAGGAGGGACAACGTCTGTCCGATGACGCTGGTCGAGGGGTTTGAGGCCCACCTCAACGAAAAAAGATATCAAGAAGCTTATGAAATGGCCAAGGGCGACGAATCGTACCTCGGCCAAGTTCTCTCCGCCGGGCTCGCTAAGCTCTCCTCGGGATACCAGCCTGCTCTCGAAGCCATGCAAGAAGTTGGCGAAGAGGAAAACATGAAACTCGAGCACCGGCTCAGTTACATGGGCTTGATTGGAACCATCAGTCCGATGATCGGTCTGTTTGGAACGGTCCACGGTATGATCAACTCGTTCATGGTGATCGCTGTTTCCGGCGCCACGCCAAAGGCGCAAGACTTGGCTGGTGGTATTTCCAAGGCGCTTTTGACGACACTCGTCGGACTCGCCATCGCGATCCCGGCGATTGCCTTCTATAACATCCTCAAGAACCGAGTCCAACGACTGGTTCTGGAAGTTGGTATTCTCAGCGAAGGTTTGATGAGCCGATTTGAAGGCGTGTCCAAGAAATAGGCCACAAGAAATAGGCCAGAGACCATTCAATCCAATAGTTGAATCGGCCCCGGCCAACTGGCTCGGCCAAGACATGATCCGATTCTCCCTGGAGATGATGCGGTGAGAATAAAGAGCAAGCACTCAAGCAAGATTGAAGAGGGCGACCTCACGCCCATGATCGATATGGTGTTTCAGTTGATCGCATTCTTCATGGTGTTGATCAACTTTTCGCAGGCTGAAAGCAATGACAAGGTTCAGTTGCCTGACAGCACTCTGGCGAAGCCCCCAGATGCGCCTTTCGAGTTTCCGATCACGCTGCACATGGCCGTCGATGGCACGGTGATCGTCGGCGGCGATGAAGTTCCCATCAACGGGCTCCGGCCGCATCTGATCAAGGAGGCGAATCTACTCAAGACCCAAGGAAAGTCGCCCTCAGATGCAACCGTGATTATTCGCGCTCACAAAGACGCCAAGACAGGCGACGTGCAGGAACTAATCAAGGTCTGCCAAGACAACCGCTTCGACCGCTTTGCGCTCCGCGCCAAGGAAGACGTCGGCAACTACTGACGCTGTGGCGAACGACGCGTGGCGAAGGCTCGAACCGGCCGCCACACCCGTTGCACCTGCAGCTAACATCCGCGACAAGAACACCGCCCAAGCACAACAAGGCGATTCGGCATGAGAATTCGCAGCCATGTGGCCTCTGATGACAAAGGGGTCGAACTACAGATGACGCCGATGATCGACATCGTGTTTCAACTGCTGGTGTTCTTTATCATGACGTTCAAGATCGTCTCTCAAGAAGGCGATTTCAATATCAAGATGCCGCTTGCCGCCCCTCAGGAAGGCAACCCGGAAGAGGAAGACACCGTCCCGCCAATTAAACTGCGACTGCGGGCCGGAGTCGACGGCGGACTGGCTGGCCTCACGATGAACGACTCGATCACAATCGGGCTCAGTAGCGGCGACCACTGGCAGCAATTGCAGAACCGAATCATTGGTGTTGTCGGTAACGAGGGCGGACCTGCCCAAAAAGAGGCTGAAGTCGAGCTGGATTGTGACTTCAACCTGCGATATGTCCATGTAATCGAGGCGATTACAGCGGTATCCGGCTATATTCAGGACGATGAAATCGTTCACTTGGTCGAGAAGATCAAGTTCGCCAGACAGAGAACGGACGCACCCTGACGCGATTCCGCGTCTATCTCTCGGGCCGGGCCGCGGCCCCATCGGCTTGCCACGCCAACGCGAATAAACGACTGGGCTATTCGCGAATATGATCTAGCCGCACCTTGGCCGGAGGCCTCCGCCGCCACTCGCGATTTCCAAGTCGGCGGACGACTTGGGTGTGATCCCGTCTCGGCGGAATTCAACGCAATCGCCCTGGCCTCGCGAAGCTCGTCGCACTGGACGGACCTATCTCCACGCACCCAGCAGAGGTGATCTAACAATGAAGGCGCATCCATCTAATTTGAGCGGAGGCGGAGAACTTCGACTGCAAATGACGCCCATGATTGACATCGTCTTTCAACTACTGGTGTTCTTCCTGCTTACCTTTCGAATTGTGGCCCAAGAAGGAGATTTCGAGATCATGGCGCCGCTTCCCGGCAGGCCAACGGGAGCAAGCAATGTTGATGCAATGCCCGTCAAGATTCGCTTGCGTTCAGGACCCAATGGGGAGCTGACTAGCGTCGAGATGAATGACTCGATCGTTATCGGCGTGAACGAAGACGGCGAAGGAAACTGGTCGAATCTTCGCAACCGGATCATGGGTGTGATGGGCGGCGAACAAGGTCCCTCGCAGCACGAAGTGGAGGTAGAACTCGATTGCGACTACAACCTTCGCTACCAGCACGTGATCGCCGCAATCACAGCCGTCTCTGGTTACATTCAGGAGGATGAGATCATTCACTTAGTCGAGAAAATTAAGTTCCGCCCGCCGCGTCGACCCAATTCGTAAGCGCCGGTTTGCGAGCTGAACTTACGGCGCAAACAAAGGTCGCGTGCGCCTCGTCGATTCCTGTTTCCGGGAAGCAGTTCAAGCGCGAGGGTGGAATTGTTTGTGGACTTTTTGCAGTCGCGTTTGGTCGACATGGGTGTAGATCTGTGTGGTCGCGATGCTCGCATGGCCCAGCATCTCTTGGACCTGACGCAGGTCAGCCCCGCCCGCGAGCAAGTGGGTGGCGAAGCTATGGCGCAGCGTGTGTGGACTGATCGTAACCGGCGCGCCGGCGCGTAGGGCATACTTCTTTACGAGCTCCCAAATCGCCTCGCGGCGAAGCCTTCGGCCGCCACGGGAGAGCAAAAGCCAGGGTGGCGACTCAGTCGACCGCGAGATCTCAGCGAGCTGCGGCCGTTCCTCACGAAGATAGTCCGCGACCGCAACACGTGCTGCTTGTCCGAGCGGAGTCAGTCGTTGCTTTCCGCCTTTGCCATGGCACTTACAGAATCCCTCATTCAAGCGAACATCTTCGAGACGCAAGTTCGACAGTTCCGACGCCCGGCATCCCGTCGCGTAGAGCAGCTCCAACAGAGCCCGGTCACGACGCCAATAAGGGTCTCGGGACTTGCGAGGCGCGGCGACGAACTGCTCGACGACCTCGGGGGAGAGTACTTCGGGAACCCGCTGCCAGAGCTTCTGACTTCCCAGCAACTCTGCCAAATTGTCCTGCATCGCACCTTCGAGCTGAAGGAAGCGGAAGAACATGCGAACGGCCACTATGTGACGAGCGATCGAGGCGGGGGCGAGCTCCTTGTCGTGCAGCCAGCCGACAAAATCGGATAATTCGCTAATCGTTAATTGGGGGATCCTTCGGCCGTGAAGCCACTCGCGGAACCGGCGGATGTCGCGTCGGTAGGCCGCGACAGTATTTTCCGCCAAGTGACATTCGCTGCGCAAGTAGGCGACAAAGGCTTCGGCCCAGCGTCCGGCCAGGTCCACCTTGGCTTGGCGAGTCTTTCGTTTGCGACGTTGGACCATTGGGGCTGCTTTGGCGAGTGACGTACGATTGAAGGGGAACGGACCTTGGTGCCGGGCTGCCGTTGTGGATAATTGCCAGGGAAAACGCGAAGGGCGGGACGTCGCGGGGCGCCTATTGGATTGTTCGGCACGATCCGGGCGGCTGCGTTACGCATGGTGCGATTGCAACGGTTGTGCCGCCGGGAAGCCGTGAAACGAAGAGTATCTGACAGCTCAAGCTCCTTGGACGGCGTCGGTCACAGGTTTTGGAGGTGGCCCAGGGAGACTGTGGGTGTTAGGTCGCGATAGCCTCGAAATCGTGGCTGGGCGGCCTTTCGCGTCACGAGAGCGTCTACATCTCAGCTGTTGAGGTTGTTTTAGCTATGAGTGTTTTGATTGTTGGCGGCGCGGGTTACATCGGCTCGCACGCGGCGCGTTGGCTGGAAGCAGCTGGACGCGAGGTTTGGGTCTACGACAATCTGAGTTGCGGCCACCGCGAGGCGGTCGCCCCAGGCCGTCTGATTGTGGGCGAGCTAACCGATAGAGCCCATCTAGCCCGGGTGCTTTCCGAGAAGAACATCGACTCGGTCATGCACTTCGCCGCCTTCGCGCTCGTTGGCGAGTCGGTCGCTGAACCAGCCAAGTACTATCACAACAACATCTGGGGAAGCCTCTGCCTGCTGAACGCGATGCGAGACGCCGACGTTTCGAAAATCGTCTTCTCCAGCACGACGGCGACCTACGGTGAACCACAGACGATCCCCATCACCGAGCAGGCGCCGCAGTCGCCGATCAATCCGTATGGCTTCACCAAACTGGCGATCGAACGGGCCCTTGCCGACTATGCCCGCGCGTATGGTTTCGGCTACGCCGCCTTGCGTTATTTCAACGCCGCAGGCGCCACGCCCGATGCAACATTAGGCGAAGATCACCAGCCCGAGTCGCACTTGATCCCGCTGATTCTTCAAGTCGCTCTGGGGCAACGCGACGAAATCGTCATTTTCGGCGGAGACTATGACACGCCCGACGGGACTTGCATTCGCGATTATGTTCATGTCGATGATCTAGCCGACGCCCATCTGCGGGCGCTCGGCCGGCTGTCGCCCGGACAAGGAATTGAAGTCAACTTAGGAGTCGGCAGGGGCTACAGCGTGCGCGAGGTGATTGACGCCTGCAGCCGAGCCAGCGGAAGTGAGATTCGCGTGCGGATGGGAGACCGTCGAGCCGGTGACCCGCCAAAGCTGATCGCCGATAGCAGCATGGCTCAGAAGGTGTTAGAGTGGCGACCGCAATACAACTCAATCGACGCGATCGTGGAGACCGCCTGGCGTTGGCACAAGAGCCATCCCAGTGGTTTCGCGTCGGGGGAATAGCCCATACGGCTTAGGCGGTTCCGCCATTCGTGATTCAGATTGCAATGCCCTTTCACACGATAAGTGGGTGAATTAGGAGTAGTTTTCTCTCGTACTTGAAACACCGAGTAAGGAGATGACAGAGAAAGAATGCGCATCTCGGCTCTGTACCTCGGCGTTTCTCTGTTTCCAACAAGAGCTAGACGGTCGCCGCGATGCACAAAGTCGTCATTGAAGAACCTTACAAGTTCATCCCGCCAGACGAAGGGACTTTTTGGTCCCGTTTGATTCAGCGGTTCAACCTTCACGGAATTTGGCTCAAGCGATCCGAAGGGATCGTTGACTTCGAGATTCGCGACGCCGACCGGCTGCGAGACTCGCTGGACGCAGAAATGGGCGTCATGCTGACTCCCAATCATTGCCGCTACGCCGATCCCATTATCCTTGGCTGGCTTGCACGCGAGGCCAAGTGTCATCTCTACGCGATGGCCAGCTGGCACCTGTTTCATCAGTCGCGATTTTCCGCCTGGGCAATTCGCAAGATGGGCGGATTCAGCGTTTACCGCGAAGGCGTCGATCGGCAAGCCATCGATCGCGCGATCGGTTCGCTCGTTTCGGCAAAGCGACCACTCGTCATATTCCCGGAAGGCGCCGTTTCCCGCACCAACGATCATTTGCATGCGATGCTCGATGGAGTCGCTTTCATCGCGCGAACGGCTGCCAAGAAACGTGCGAAGATCGATCCTGAGAAGAAAGTGGTCGTGCACCCGGTCGCGATCAAGTACTTGTACCAGGGCGACATCCACAAAGTCGCTGAACCGGTCCTGAAGGAGATAGAAGAGCGGTTCACGTGGCGATCGCACGATTCCATGACACTCATGCAACGCATGATGCGAGTCGGCAGCGGCTTATTGGCGCTGAAAGAGATCGAGGTCTTTGGCGAGCCGCACAGCGGAAGTTTGAAAGCGCGGCTTCAACGCCTCATTGACGGCCTGCTGCAGCCTTTGGAAGAGGAGTGGTTGGACGGCCCCAAGAGCGGTGCGGTCGTTCCCCGCGTCAAGAATCTGCGAATGAAGCTGTTGCCCGACATGGTGAACCAGAGGATTGACGAAGACGAACGAGAACGGCGGTGGAGGCAGCTCGCCGACCTCTACCTGGCCCAGCAAATCTCCTGCTATCCGGCCGACTACCTGGTCGAACTCAGGTCCGCCGAACGGGTGCTGGAGACGATTGAACGGTTCGAAGAAGATCTCAGTCACAAGGTTCGCGTTCATGGGAATCTGAAGGCGATCATTCAGGTGCAAGAGGCCATCGAGGTCTCGCCAAAACGTGACCGACGCGCCGAAGTTGACCCGCTCATGGAACAAATTCAACTGAGCTTGCAGGCAGGAATCGACCAGCTCTGCCACGAATCCACGCCGCTCCGCTGATCCCACAATAAGCTACCTACCGTCACGGCCGTTGCGATCGCCAAAACTCGACCTCCGGCCGTCGCCCGCTCAGATGATGACCTATGCTTGTCCGTCGGTTGTGCGCGTTTTCTTGTGCATGTTGGCGCCCTCGGAGCTGACGCGTGGGATCTTACGTTCTCTCAGTTTGCCTGTTCAACTTCATCGCTGGCTTCGTCGCTGCGATGTATCTGCACAATCCGCGCTCTCTTCGCATACCTCGACGCAGAAAATCGAGCGGCCTGAGCGTCCCCGCCGCCACGCCAACTCTCGCGACGACGCCGGGCGAGTCGAACGAGGAATTGGATTGGGGTCTCGGCCCCGAATGGACTGAGTTGCTTTCGAAAGATGAAGCCTCCTTAGCCCCGTGCCCGACAACCGTGATCCACGCCATGCGACTTTGGCTCGAACTGAGCTACCAACTGTTACTCCGCTGCGAGTCGAATGTCCGCTACGCAGGTCGCGATGCAGAACAAATGGCCGTGGAGAAATTGGACCTCAAGGAAATCGAAGAGATCTGCGGAAGCTTGATCAAGCGGCTTACCGAAGCCTCCGCGCTTCTAGCTAAACTGCCCGTTGACCAAGCAACCAGCCAGCTTGATGACCGAATCCATGACCTGCGGTTCCAAGTACTAGCGGCGGCCAAGCAACTGCCTTTCGGGGAGAAGGCGGAGAAGAAATCGATAAGCGGAAAACGATGCCTGTCGCTGGTCGGCGAGTTGGCTCGAGACTGCCATCGGTTCCGCGATGGCATCGTCGAACACCTCGCGATTCTCGCGTCCGCGAGCGAAGGCGATATTGCAAAGGCATCTTCCAAGTGGACGACAGACCCCGTCACAGGAGTCGCGAACCGCGTTGGATTTCAGCAAGTCATTGAACAGCTGGGCGAACAAACATCTGGACCGATTCGAATATGCGCCGTGCGAATTGACCGCTTCGAACCGATCACCCAACTCATCGGCCCTAATTTCAGCGACCAGATCCTCACCGAATTTGGAAACTTGTTGCTCAACCTCATACCCAACGCCGACGAATCGCTGGAACTCGCCCGGTTGCACGACTTCACGTTCGCCCTCTGCCTTGTTGGTGCGGACCAAAATACGGCCGAGACCGCCACGGAACGGATGCGGCAGGCGGTGGAGGCAAACTCGTTCAAGGCGGACAAGCAGATGGTGGAATTCACGATCAGCTGCGCCATCCTGGAAGTTTCAAAAGACGAACATACAAACGACCTAATCGATCGGGTCTCGCGCGTGCTCAACATGGTCGTTGACGCTGGCGGAAACCGCACAGGGACCGACCACGAAGGCGTCATCGCTCTGATCGAACCTCGAGCTTTTCAAGTTAGGTCGCGGCTGATCGAGTTGGTCGCCACGTTCGGAAAACCGCGAGCCCCGGTGCTAAGTGTCACGTCGTTGAGCGCGGAGAACGCGAGGCGTGCCGCTCAAGTCAGTGATCATCTCCAGCTGAGAAAAGCAACCCAGCTGCCCGGCGAATTGGAGGCATCGCTCGGCGATCATGGGACTGAGTTCGACGAATAACCAGCCTAGCGGTTTGAGCCGAGCAGACGACTCGCGCGCAATACGTTGAAACAGCTCGTCTCCATGCTCGCCAGCGACCAGCGCCAAACGAGGCTCATGTTCCTTCACCGTGACATCCAAGTCGCGGAACTCAGCTTCACTGACGTAGGGCGGGTTCGATGCAATCACGTCGAAGCAGCCCGGTTCGACCGCTTCAAACAAGTCGCTCTCGATAAACCGAATTCGTTCGGCCACCTGATGATCCGCCGCGTTCTGAGCAGCCACTTTCAAGGCCGCGGGCGAAATGTCGACCGCAGTCAACTGGCATTTGGAGTACTTCGCAAGGCAGATGGCAATGATGCCGCTGCCCGTCCCAAGGTCCAAGACCTGTCCGTTCTCGCCATGGTGTTTGGCAACTTCGAGCGTTTCCAAGACGAGCGTTTCGGTCTCCGGGCGGGGAATGAGAACATCCGGCGTGACCTTGAAAGAGAGCGAATAGAACTCCTTAGCGCCAACCAAATAGGCAACCGGCGCCCCGCTCGCCCGCAGCTTCACTGTCTCGCGAAACTTGGCTCGCACCGTATCGGCTACCGGCTCGTTATAACGGGCGTACAGCTGAATCCTCGGGCAATCACAGGCGTGCCCCAACAACACTTCCGCGTCCAGACGAGGCGACTCAGATCCTCGCTCCGCCAAGAACTCGGCCGTCCATTGCAGCAAGCGTGAGACGGTCCAATCATCCGTTCGCGTCATGAGCCGATCCAGAGGAAATGCAATGTGTTGAGTCGTTCGGGTCGCAAGGCGAGAGCGAGTCGGTCAGTCAATCGCTTCCATCGAGCTCTTCAGCTCATCGCGATCGTGGTCGATCAGACCATCTGTAATCGGCTGCAAGCTGCCGGCGATGATCTGGTCGAGCTTGTAGAGCGTCAAGTTGATGCGGTGGTCGGTGACTCGGTTTTCTGGAAAGTTGTAAGTCCGTATGCGTTGGCTGCGATCACCGGAACCGACGAGCGTCTTGCGATGGTCAGCGCGTTTCTTAGCTTCTTCCTCGCGTTTGCGTTCGTACAGCCGAGTCTTGAGAAGCCGCATGGCCGTAGCCAGATTCTTGTGCTGACTTCGCTCGTCGGAACATTGCACCACAATGCCGCTCTCTTTGTGGGAAAGCCGCACCGCTGATGCGGTCTTGTTCACGTGCTGGCCGCCGGGTCCCGCGCTGGCGGCATACCTTTGGACTTCATAGTCGTCCGGCTTGAGCGCCACCTCAACATCTTCCGGCTCAGGCAGAACAGCAACCGTGGCTGCCGATGTGTGGATGCGCCCCTTGGCTTCGGTGTCGGGAACCCGTTGCACACGATGCCCGCCACTCTCGTATTGCAACTCACGGTAGATCCCTTCGCCCTGCATTCCCAGTTGAATCTCCTTGAACCCGCCGAGTTCCGTTGGGCTGGCGTTGAGAATCTGAAGCTTCCACTTGCGGGACTCTGCGTGCCGCTTGTACATTTCGTAGAGATCGCGTGCAAAAAGGGCCGCCTCGTCGCCCCCTGTGCCAGCTCGAATTTCCATGATGCAGCGAGTCCGGTTAGCATCCTCGCCGCCAATGGTCATCTCCAACAGGTCTTCCCAGTATCGCTCGCGTTGTTCCTTGAGCGAGGGAATCTCGAGCTCCGCCAACTCGCGTTCTTCTTCGTCGCTGCTGTTGGCCATCTCTTTGACCGATGCGATCTCCTCATTGACCTGCTTAAACCGCCTGAATTTGGTGGCCAGTTTGGCCAGCGAACCATGCTCGCGAGCGACAGCGGCCATGCGCTGCGAGTTTTGCAGCACCTCGGGGTCTTGAATCAGCTGTTCAAGTTCTTCAAACCGAGAGAGTTTCGCC
>CAZWOU010000234.1:0-1451 GCA_964635375.1 uncultured Pirellulaceae bacterium
TAACGAGCCACTTTCGAAAAGCGATTTCTATCAGACCCCAGCTCTTGAGGAACTAGCAAAGCGGGGAATGCGATTATCGAACGGATACGCTCCAACTCCCACCTGCACCGGGTCACGAATCAGTATTCAATTCGGCAAGACGCCAGCGAGGCTGCAGAACCGAAACGTCTTCGATGTGCTTGCGAAAAAACAGCGTCCTCAGGGCTGGGACGACGAAGTATCGATGGCCAGCGTCCTGAAGGCGGCCAATAGAGGCTACGTGACGGCCCACTTCGGCAAAGGGATGGGCGTCCGCCGGATGGACCACGCCGGGTACGACGTCACGGACGAATTTGACAAAGGGCCAAATGGTAACGGCCATGGCTCGTATATCGACGTCAAGCGAAAGACCCCGATTCCAAACGACAACCCGAAACGGGTCGTCGATCTGACAAAGCGTTCAGTTGAATTTGTGCAGAAACACGCCGGGCAGCGGCCGTTCTTCCTGATGGTCTCGCATTACGCCGTGCATGTTCCCCATCAAGCCACTCCGGAGGCCATCGAGCGTTGTCGGCGACGTTGGGTAGCGGCGGGCAATCCTGACGTCGGCCCGTCGGACAAAGAATACAGAAGAAATCTGCCTATGTGGCGATATGCAGCGATGGTCGAAGAGTCCGATGCGAGTCTTGGTGCGATTCTCGACGTACTGAAGGAAGCGAATGAACTCGACAACACCTACGTGGTCTTTACGTCTGACAATGGAGGTGGCGTTGGCCGTCGCGACGAGGCGGGTAACCGTTTTAACGGCCCGCTGCAAGAAGGAAAACGCTCGACGTTCGAAGGCGGGCTGCGCGTCCCGTTCGTGGTGTTTGGTCCGGGAATCGAACCGGGTTCGCAATGCGACGTACCCGTTGTGCAATGGGATCTGCTGCCGACGCTGCATGATCTGTCAGGCAGCCAGTCGCCGCTTCCGCCCGATGTCGACGGAGGAAGCCTGCGAGACGTCTTCGAGCGTGGCAATGCCGGCACCGTTCAGCGCGGCGCGCCGGGGTTGGTCTTTCATTACCCATGCCATTTCCATCCACCGATCAGCGTAATACGTATCGGGGACTACAAACTGATGCGGCAACTGAATTCCGGTGAACTGAAACTGTTTAATGTGACCGTCGATTACGCCGAGCAGCATGACCTTTCCGCTCGACTTCCCGAAAAAGTCAGGGAAATGGATCAGATTCGCGCGCGCTACGTTGATAAGGTCAACGGCGGCGCCGTGTCGGAAGTCTATGCGGCATACTTCGAGTGGCTGGACGCCACACTAGGGAAGAAAGAGAAACGACTTAGAGACAATCTTGAGGCGTTTGAGAAACGGAATTTGCCAGATTTCGAAGAACGGCGTGCTCAGTTGGAAGCTGACCTACTGGCGGCGAAACGCGAGCACGCCACCAAGACGGCCATTTGCAAAGACCAAATGA
>CAZWOU010000234.1:1461-9910 GCA_964635375.1 uncultured Pirellulaceae bacterium
AAGCGATTGGGAGTCGATAAACAGGGAAATCCCGTTGAGGAGCGCCGCTAACTGGGAATGTGGGGGAATGCGTTCAGGAATCCGCCGTCTTTCCGAATTCAATCCCAGGTCTTCAAAGAACAGGAGCGTCGTTTCACTTTCTTGATCATGCGGGCTATCTCGCTAGCGAAACGATCGTCACTAATACGGCCACGAACAGAACCGACGAACAAGCGGTCATGATAGCAGCGCCGCGCCCCATGTCTTTTCGGACCGCGACGCCGAAGATGATGGGGGCGATTGGATAGAGGAACAAATTGAGCAGTCCCCATTTCGTACTGTCGCGAATCCCAGCGATCGCGCTCCAAATCCAAGCAATCGCGTTGAGCAGCAATGCGAACAGGAAGACGAGCCCGACAGCAATCCAACGCACAACTACTTCTGCCGGAACCTGGCCATCCCAGTTGAGATGCTCCCCCGCGGACTCGCCGGCCAACTGGCGCTCGATCGATTCTCGCCGCTTGCGAACGAAGTACTTTAGCGCGTGCGGTGAATCAGTCTGGGATTCGCTGATTTCTGCGTCGAAACGCTTGACTGCATCAGCTCCTTCCTCCGCGATCAAAGGCCTCAAGAACTGCGCAACTTCGTCAATACGAGCCATGACCTTTTCTTCGGCGAACGTCGTATCCATCAGCTGTTCAATGCGGGCGCGGTAGGCCTGCTTTTGCCGAGGCAACGCCAGGACGCGTTCGATGAGCCGATTGTTACCGTAACCGGTTTGTGGCCTGTCGAGACTCAGGTTTCGGCGAGACTCAGGCGTCCCTAACATCTCAAACGCCCCAAACGAAATATCGAGGTCCCACGGTAAAAGCTGAATTTGATTCGATGATGGTTCGAGATACGCATAATAGTTTTGCGAGCCGCTGAGAAAACTGTCCAAGTTCGCAAGGATGACGTTCATTGCAAGGAAGGAGAGAAACTCGTCCATGTCCAAGAACTCTTCGATCCGCGCGGCGAATTCTGCATCGTTCGCGCGGTAGATCAAGTGGGCAAATTCCATCATGCGTTGTTCTTGCTCTGGAGTTGGATCCGTTTTCGGGAAATAGCCCGCCTCATATTTGCTCCAGTCGTCGCCGAAGTAGCGAAAAGCGCCAAAGGTACTTGGCTTAACAAGCAGGCCGTCGGACGATCCGTAGACACGCTTGAGAAATCGTTTGTCGACCTGCTCAACCGTGAGATAGAGCCCTTGGTATTTTCTCTGGACGCCTGAGTCGACGACGGTTAAATACACCTTGGCCCAGCCGGTCCGAGGCGCAGGCAAACCGGCTTCGCGGAACAACTCGTAAGACAGCGCTTCACGCAGCATGGACGGGTCGACTGCACTGTTGTTGAGGTTGATCTTGTTTAAGCCGCGAAACTTGAGTTTGTCGTGGTATTCACTGAAGTCGATTTTGAAGGAGTACTTGCCCGATTTGTGACCGGCGAAGAACGTACCGTTCCCTTTGTACCTCACGCCAACCTCGTGAACGATATCGCCGTCGATTGTTACATTCGCCGCGCCGTATTGATGGTCGACTCCCGCATAGCCCGCAACTCCGGGACGCGACGATTTCTTGCTGTGGAGGTGGTTTCCAGCTTGGGCGTCTTTGATCACACCGTCGAGCGCCCGCTCGAAACTCCAGTCGGTGTCACTCGGCGGTTGCAACTTCTTCCATTCGTTGGGCGCGAACTCGAGGTGAACATTCACAACATTCTTCAGGCCAAACAGTGAATCCGAATCCAGCCGAGCCTGCGCAGGCGAGGAAATCGCAAACGTAGCAATTACCGCGAACCCTCTGATTGCGTGCACGAGATCGGGCATTAAGACTCATTCCTACAAGGCAAACGGGCACGATGGCTCTCTAACAACTACGCGAGATCGATCCCAGCGGTATTCAGATCCGATCCCGCACTGCTTTTGGCGTTTACAACCAGAGAAACACGTGTGCGGCAGTTTGCGCACCCAATTCAATCGTCGCTGAACTTCCCAACGGTGGATCAAACTCAAGAGCGCGAGCAAAGGTCTATTTGTTGTGTGATCGCAATAATCTGTGTTCAATCCAAAACGAACACGGGATCAGATTTGATATTGTATCCCCGCGCCGCAGCCCATTCAATTGAATGAATCCTGGAGCAAGGCAGGGCGGTCTAGCAGCCTGCCGATGGTCCGTGCGCCGACTTCTCACGGGAAGAAGAATGAGTGTCAAACGTCGAATCTCCGTTAGGCGACGGATTGCGTGATCAACGGCACGAAAACTGGACTCAGCAATAGCAACCAACCACCGATGGCGACGAAATCACCGGGCGTTGAATGGGTGATTTTTGGACGCCCCAACCCGAAAGATACGCCCTTGAGGTTCCCCATCGCATCGGGGAACCAAATACACGCCATCGGCAGTAATAGTGAGAGGAGCAACGAAAAAGCAGATGCCACACTCGCGTTGAATCCAATGTCAAGCAGTAGGTAGCCAAGTGCGATGGCGCTGGAAAGGAGACGCGATCGAAGCAACATTCGCGGGAACCGGTAGCTCCACATTTCATCGACCAAGGCATTTTCAAATCGGCGGGTTGAGGAACTTCCGTATCGATATCTAACGATCAGTTCAAGCTGGCCTGATTCGAGCCATGCGCCGCGGCACGATGTGCATGTGGCGACGAAGACGCCGGAATCGTAGGCGTAGTTGAAGGGCGTCAACAATTCCTCGCATTTTGGGCAAGTGACGCCGTCGCGGCATGAAATGGTCCTCACCGGATCGACTGTCGGTCGTGCCTGGCGGACGATCAAGCCCAACTCAGTGTCATCAAGCCACAATCCGTCGCAATCGCCGCAGCGATCGACAGTCTGCCCGAGAAGCGACTCAGAACTCAGCGGCTTGTGACATGTGGGGCAATCCATCGAGAGCCTTTGTTGCGCGGCAGAACGAATTGCGATCTACGTCAGCAGGAGGGAGACGTAAGTTGACCCTTGTCTCAATTGCGACACGGAGCTTAGAATTCTACTCCCGTGCCGGCGGCGATGGCAAGTTTCTGCGACCTCGACGTCACGAGAGGTGGAAGGCTTACGCCAACACACCGCCTGACTTCGCGCGCGAACTCTCTCGGAGAGAGTGCTATTCCGCCTCAACCGAGGAGACGATCCATACGTAGACTGTCGACTCTAGTTCCGAATTAATCCGCACAGGCACTTTGTACAGTCCCAGTTTCTCGAGTGGGCTTTCCTGAGACACATCGTCAGCGGTGATGTTGAGTCCCGTTTCGTTGAGGGCTGATGCGATCTCGGCTGGGCCCACTGGATCATGAACGCGGTCGTCAGAGTCCGCCAGCCTTTCGATTGATACGCGGCGCCTTCGTTCCGTGTCCCTTGCTGGTTGAGTCTGGTCGGAAGGCGCATCCGTTCCCGCAGCGCGGCCTGTCATGCGATCTCGCAATTGGTTTGGATCGAGCGATTCAAGCGTATGGGCGCCGATCTGGTTGGACGACAGGAATTCCTCAAGTGAAGCGATCTGCAAATGATGGTCAAGATCGCTGAAGAGAACGGCTGGCGTGCTCTCGTCTACGAACAGCGGGAATCTGGCAACAGGAAACAACTCTTGGTCTCTAAATACATACGTGACGCTGGGGCTTTCCAAAACGTGCTGAATCGCGAATACGCGAGAGTGGATCCCGTCCTCCTCCTCGCCGTTTTGTTCGCACCACTCTCGAACAACATCGATTCGGGCAGGGTTGAGCGATCCGTCGATCAGGCCTTGCACCAGTGGGCGTTGTCGTTCGCTCAGTCGCAATGCCTGAAACCTGTCGTAGGAAAGTAGCGGATCCATCTCCTGCATGACCACCCACAACTGGGGAACCACAGTTTTGGGTGAGAAGAGTTTCTTGAACCAGTCAAAGATCATTGCAACCTCTGCGGCTTGCGAGTGCGATGTAGGTTCGATGGCTTGGCGCAGTGTTAATCTCAGCCGATTCGTGATCAACGGACGCAGACCTGCGGAAGCTCGATGGCCGAGCTCTCGTCTGAACTCATCGCGCCGGGGAGGCTGAATCAGCGTCGTCGTATGCGCAGTTTTGGTTCAGATTCGTTCTCAAATCGCACGGGCTAGCGATATTCCGCCGGCATCCGGGGGATCACACCGAGTTTCTCATGATTGAAGCCACTTGTGAGCGGCTTAAACGGGCGGACGTATTCAACGCTTCGCGTGGCGGAGATGCTGTCTTCCAGACCCATGCACCAATAGGCGGCGTTGATCACAAGCCGTCGTAGGCCTGCACTCTCGAGGTCTTTCCCGCTGCCCATCGTCGACTGAAAGACACGCGAGGTTTGTCCGTCGCTGGTCCGCCAATTCTTGAACCAGGCAACGGGCAGAGGTTCTTTCTCAGGGTTGGTCTTGCCACCGTGTTCACGACCGATCAGTGGCTGCCCGAAAACAAGCGCCGTGCAGTCCGCCGGCAGGCCCTCGCCTTTCTTGAAAGTTCGATAGACATCGGATGGGCCCCAGATGTCCTCGACGCCCTTGAGGATCGGATGGTCTTTCATCGCGGGATTAATATCGCCTCGAGTTGAATCACGATGCCATGCTCCGTGATGCCCCATAAAGGCGCCGCCGAGGACTTGGCCGATACGCACTTGTTTGCCGTCGATCTTATAGGGGAGTGCTCCTCGGAAACCATGGTTGGCCGTGCGGAGCCCAATAATCGGCTTGCCGGAATCGATGTAGCTGACGATGCGCCGCGTCTGATCGGGCGGCAGTGTTAGCAGTCGCGTAAAGAGAATAACCAAATCAGCCTTCTCAAGATGCTCCAACCCCGGAATGTTGTGAGCCTTAAACGAATCTTCCATGCCCTTCTTGGGATAGACGGGCATAGTGGGATCAACCTGCCCTTTGTCGTTGACTCCAAAGAGAACGGTGCAGTCAAAGCCGTGATGCTTCGACAATATCGCAGCCAACATCGGCAACGACTGTTCGCTACGGTATTCCTGATCTGCGGAAATTAACACGATATGTTTGCCTGTTCCGGGGCCCCGGCCTCCCTTGTAGGTCAACCACTTGGGGCTATCCGGAACCGGGTGCGCCGTCGCCAGACTAGGCGCCATAGCGGTGAGTAGTGCCAGGCAGCCGAGGGCTCGCATGTAATTGGCGCACTGTTTCATAGGTTGTAATCCGAGTAATGGAGCTTAACTGAGGAGGTCCTTGATGACATTGCCCTGGACGTCAGTCAAGCGGAACTCGCGACCTTGATAGAGATAGGTGAGGCGTTCATGGTCCATGCCGAGCAGATGCAAGACGGTTGCGTTGAGGTCGTGCACATGAACTCCGTTTTCCGCAACGTCCATTCCGAACACGTCCGAATGCCCGTAGCTGACTCCGCCTTTGACCCCGCCCCCTGCCAGCCACATGGTGTAAGCGTCTTTATGGTGATCGCGTCCGTTCAGGCCCTTGCCTTTTGCTATGCCGCCTTGGCTGAGCGGAGTGCGACCGAATTCCGACCCCCAGATGATCAGTGTGTCCTTCAGTAGATCGCGTCTCTTCAGGTCCTTGATCAGCGCCGCGATAGGCCGGTCGATTTCTTTGCATTTCTGAGGCAGGCGGGTCTGGATTCCTCCATGATGATCCCAATCCGCATCGTATAGTTCGATCAACCGCACATCGCGTTCAACCAGGCGGCGCGCCAGCAGACAATTGTTGGCGAAGGACGCCTTTCCGGGTTCCGCCCCGTAAAGTTCAAGCGTCTCTTTGGTTTCCCCGTCTATTTTCATAAGGTCGGGTACAGACGCTTGCATGCGGAACGCCATCTCGTACTGGCTGATGCGAGTCTCAATTTCGGGGTCGCCCGTCGCTTCCAAATGCTGCTGGTTAAGCTGGCTCAATGTGTCGAGCACTCGGCGCCGTTCAGCGCGGCTGCGTCCTTCCGGATTGGAGAGAAACAGAACCGGATCGCCTTTTGAACGAAACTGAATTCCCTGGTAGATACTCGGCAGGAATCCACTCGACCAGAGGCTGGTTCCAGCGCCGCCGGCCGGTCCACTCAGCAGCACGACGTAGCCGGGAAGATCTTCCGTCTCGGCGCCGAGTCCATAGTTGACCCAGGCTCCGAAACTGGGGCGTCCGCCACCGCCAAAACCAGAATGCAAGAACATCTGCGCCGGAGCGTGGTTAATCTCTTCAGTGTGCACTGAGCGGATGACAGCCATCTCGTCAGCTACCGTCGCCGTGTGGGGCAGCAACTCAGACAACGTCTGTCCGCTTTCACCATGTTGGGAGAACTTCCAGGGCGAACCGGCAAGCGTCGATGTCTTGCCGATGAAGGCGAAGTCGCGCCCCTTCGTGACCTCAGGAGGGCAGGGCTGATTGTGACGCTTGACCAACTCCGGCTTCTCGTCAAACATGTCGAGGTGCGATGGAGCGCCGATCATATGGAGGTAGATGACGTGCTTCGCGCGAGGCGCGAAGTGAGGCCGGCGCGGCGCCGCCTGGAGGTCGTCGTCCAGCAGCGAGGCAAGCGCGATTCCTCCAAGCCCGATACCGCATGAATTCAAGAACCCGCGACGCGAGCAACTGAGAGAGGTTGAATTCTTCATGTCGTGTTCCACTCTGGACGTCCGATCTGGGAAGTAGAGAATCGGTGTTCTTCAGTCTTTGGTGATGGTTTCATGCAGATTGAGCAGGACGCTCGCCACGCCGTACCAGGCTTCGTTCTCAGCAGCCGGCCGTTGCAATTCGTTCGTCCCCTTTGGGGCTGCCGAAAGTTGGGCCCGATAGAGTCCACGCAATGTTGCGGTTTCGTTGGCCGTCGGTTGCCGGGCAACGCACAGCCGGAAGGCGTAGCTCAGCTGCGTGTCGAGCGCCTCGTTCGGCTTTTCGGTGAGAACACGCTTGGCCAAGGCTTTGGCGGCTTCGACGTAGACCGGATCATTCAACAGCGTCAGCGCCTGAAGCGGCGTGTTCGTGCGAGATCGTTTGACAGTGCAAGCTAGCCTCGCGGTCGCGTCGAAATTGCTGAAGCTCGGATAGGGTCCGCCACGCTTGAGCACCACGTAGACTCCTCGCCGATGTTGCTCTGGCCCGGGACTGACTTCGTAGCGGTAGGCTGTCCCGCCGACCTTTGCCCAGATGCCTTCCGGTTGATAGGGGCGAATCGGCGGTCCGAATTGTTTCAAACTGAGCAGACCCGAGATCGACAGCGCGTTGTCGCGGATCATTTCGGCGTCCATGCGAAGTCGGGGTCCGCGAGCTAGTAGTCGATTGAGATCATCCTGTTCAAGCAACTCGGGAGTCAGTCGCGACGACTGTTGATACGTCTCCGACAGGATGATTGTCTTCAGCAGCTTCTTCATCGACCAGCCGTTCTCCATGAATTCGACAGCTAGCCAATCGAGCAGTTTGGGATGGGTCGGCCGCTCGCCCTTGATGCCGAAGTCTTCAACCGTGGTCACGATACCTCGGCCGAACAACTCTGCCCACCAGCGGTTTACTGTAACTCGCGCCGTGAGCGGATTCTCACGTGAGGCAAGCCAACGCGCGAGAGTCAACCGCGTAGGAGGACCTTTTGGCGGTGGGTGAAGAGCGGAGAGCGTTCCAGGTTGAACGGTTTCTCCTGGCTTGCGATAGTCGCCCCGTTCGAACATGGTCGAAACACGAGGCTTCTTCAACTCGATCATTACCAACGTAGTATCGATGGCAATCTGCTTGATTTGCGTCTCGAGTTTTGCTCGTTCGCGACTGAGCCGGACGGCTTGGCGGTCCTGTTTGACGCGATAGTCGAGCAGGCTCTGGCGGTCCTTTTTTGACCAGTCGGCTACCGGTTTCGCAATGGCCTTAACGATTGCCGCCGGGGCCGATGCAGCGTCGAGGTTTCCGGTGACGGCCGAAAGGCGAAAACAGCCGATCGTCCGCGCCTGGCCGTATTGCTGTTTGAGAGTGAAAACGAGTTCTGAATCCTCGGGCACATCAAGCGGTTCTTGGAGGATAAAGGTGGCCCAGTGCCCCTTGCTAAACTGCGGGGCGATGGCCCATCCAGACTTTCGCGCTTTCGTAATTGCCCCGGCGACGTCCAGATTCTTCTGTGAAAAGCTCGCTTTGGCGGAAGAGAACTTAAGCACTTTGGAATCGGTTTTGCCAGCCGCCTCCTCCGAGGCTTCACCGGACGCGGGTGACTTTTGCCGCAACTCCACCGAGAATTCGTTGAGCACGAAGTTGCGGCGTTTCGGGTCTCCTCGACCTGGCCCTTGGCCCGGAAGCGAGTCGTGACGCAACACGTCCAGTCGAAACGCGCGGATACCGCCCACTTGCGTGCGGGCACGAATGGTGTACACGTCAGTATCCGGAGGGTCTCCGCCCACAAGCAAGATCGAGTCATCATCGAGCTTCTTGAACGAATCCGTTGTGCCTTGCGATTGGAAGGCGAGGACATCCAGTGGGTGTGTTACCGGCGCGTC
>CAZWOU010000235.1:0-9909 GCA_964635375.1 uncultured Pirellulaceae bacterium
GATTTGAAGTCAGCACGGGCGGCGACTTTGGCCTCGGCGACGCTCGATTCGCTGGTCAGCAGTTGCGACTTCTGCCGGGGAATCGTTACCGCGATGGGCAGACGTTCACCGTGACGGACGACAATGGGTTCTTCGGAACAACCACAACGTTCGAACTCGATTCGGGTATCACGGTCGTCTTGCCGGCTGCGGAATTCATCGACGATGGAGACTCGTTCGAGGTTCAAGGATTGTTCTTCGAGTTTGATTCCAACGCGGCGACGACCTTGGTCGGCGCCACGCCGATTCCGTTCAGCACAGCCCAGTCGGCGGCAGAGGTGGCTCAGACGGTCGCCCAAGTGCTCAGCGGTTTGAACTACAGCCTGACAGCTGATCTTGTCGCGTCTGAGCCCGGCAACGATGTGCTTGGCGGCCTCCATTCTGGACTGAACGGCGGTTCTGACCGATTCTTCGCCAGCGGCGAGATCGGCGACAACCCGAACCTGAGTTTCACTCCCGAAATCGAAGTCGATTTGCTGGAAATGAACCTCAACAGCGGCGATTCAGTTCAGATGACCGTCAATGCCGAATCTATCGGCTCCGGGCTGAATGCCTACATGCGGTTGTTTGACGCTGCCGGCAACGAACTGGCGTTCTCTGATGACGTCAACGGCACCGATCCCATGATGACGTTTGTCGCGCCCTCCACCGGCGTCTACTACCTGGGAATCAGCGACTCTCTCAACACCGCTTACGATCCCACGTTCGAAGGCTCTGGCGTCGGCGCTACGACGGGCGTTTATGAAGTGGAAATCGTTGTCAACGACTTCTCTGGCGTAACGGCTCATCTCGCCGATCACCGAGTGAACCTGGAAGGCGCCGGGCGAGTGATTGCCAACGGCCTGCCAGCGACATTTGTTGAGGGTGCCTTAGGGATCAACTCGGATGTTCGAGTCTTGACCCACACGGACATGACGGACGCGGACGTTCGCGACTCGATCGCCCAAGCCTTGGCGGATACATACGCAAACGGTCTCCGTTCCGCGATCAAGACCTACGGCGGCGTGGTCATGATGCTCGGTCACAATATCGTGGCCCAGGACGTCGGACCTCTCGGCTTGGTCGGGTTTGGCGTCTCCAATCCCTACGATCCCTCGCAGGGAATGAACATTCCCAGCATGGGTGATCTCTTTGCGGACTACACCTCGACTACCGACCTGGCTGGAAACAGCGGCCCGGGGACGCTGAAGGCTCGCGACAATGCGGTTGAAGGCGTCTACATTGACGACATTATTATCGGCTTCGCCGAACGCGGTGAAATGGCCACAGGCGGAACGGCCAATGCCAGTTTTGCAGCTGGCGTGGCTACTGGTTCGACGTTGGCCAACTACACTTTGGAGGCTCGCAGGTCCGAGGTCTACGGCCAATCGGTCCCGACTTCGCCAACCTTGGCTCTGCTGGGAGCGTTCGACACGAACGACCGTATTTCGCAGGATGTCCAAGTTGTCATGCCAAACGGCTGGGAGATCCTAGAAGGCACCACGTTCTCGGTGGGCGATGGAGTTGAGACGGTCACTTTCGAATTTGAGAACGAAGAGTTTCTCAATGGCGTCACGCAAGGCCACGAGCCCGTCCTTTACAACGTCTACGACGATTCCATTGTGGTTTCCCGGAATTTCCGCGACGCCGTCAATTCAGCCAACGTGCAAGGTGCGTTGGATATCACGGCTGGCCTGTCCGATGGTACGGTCTTCGGGGCGACCAGTTCGTCCTCGAAAGTCAATCTGTTTGGCGAGACCGTGATCGTCGACCTGTTTGGACCTGGCATAGCCGAAGACAACGACACGTTGGCTACCGCGAATGACAGCGGCATCATGGGTGATGGTCAGTTCAAGGCGTCATCGCTGATTGGCGATCATAATTCGATTAACGATGTTGATCTGGTCTCCTTCCAATTGGACCTCGGTGACGACTACTTGATTGAACTGGCCACGAGCGACGCGGACTTTTTCGGCATCGTTCGCATCTTTGACGACACGGGACTTGAACTGGCGCAAGGCTACTCGTTCTTCGGCGGACCAGTTAACTTTGTTGCTCCAGCAGACGGGACCTATTACGCGGGCGTGAGCGGGTTCTTCAATACCGTTTATGATCCCCTGGTCGAAGGTTCGGCCAGCGGTGGGCAATTCGTTGGCTCCTATACGTTGGACATTCGCCCGGCGACTTCGCTTCCCTCGTCGATTGCTTTGGTCGAGTTCGATGACTTCGGCGATGAGAATCAACCCCGGCCGCAGGGTCAGATGATTCTCGAATCGAACGTGATTCGCAAATCGGCCCAGTTCGCCATTAATATTGGCCCCGGCCTTCGAACACGCGCCGACTTGGCCCCCGCGGCAGGACCACTTCCGCACGCTGGTCCAGTTCGTACGACCCTTTTGGTGAATGACGACAATTTGATTCCTGGCGTGGTTGTGCAAAACAACATTCTGTTTGACAACAGCGGCGGCGGAATCCGTTTTGCTGGAGAAGGCGACCCAGACGGCAATAGTCCTCTGCCCTTCGGACGCTTGGTGAACAATACGATTTACGGCGGGACGACAGGCATCCTGGTGGAGGATGGCGCGAGTCCAACGCTGATCAATAATATTCTGGCGCAGACAGGCACGGGCGTGAGTATTGACGCCAGCTCGTCGACATCCGTTCTCGGTGGAAACCTCTACTCAGGAAATGGTAGCCACACCAACACTGGAAATCTGGGCGGCGATGCGATCGACCTGGACGCCTCCAGCAATCAGTCGCTGTTCCTCGACGCAAACAACGACTTGTTCTATCTTGAGCAAGGATCCCTGGCGGTTGATAGCGGCGTCGATCAATTCAGCGATCGACCCGGCTTGGTCAGCGTCAAGAACCCGCTCGGCATCACGGTGTCGCCGCTGTTGGCGCCGTCTCTGGACGGGTTCGGCCAACTTCGCGTCGACGATCCAGGTTCGCCGAACCTTGGCAGCTCGGGTCGCAACGTGTTCGCGGATCGCGGCGCCTTGGATCGAGCCGACTTTGCCGGCCCGGTTTCGACTCTGATCGTGCCTCGCGACAACGACGCGGACGGTTTTGATTTCGACCCGTCGTTAACGTCGGTGCTGACAACTCAGGTCTTAGACGGCTTCTCGATCCAGCTGTTTGACGGCCTCGAGCCGATTGACCCGCAGAATGGCGTCGGCATCGATGATTCGACCGTGACCACGAATCAAGTCACCGTGTTGCGAGACGGCGAGCGACTGACTGACGGCATTGATTACCGCTTCAGTTACGCCGCCACGAATAACACGGTTCGTCTCACGCCAGTCGCGGGCATTTGGGCGCCGAATCACACCTACACGGTCGAGTTGGCCAACAGTGATTCGCACGTTCCCAGAGCGCCCAATGGCGAGCAGGTTGTCGATGGCGAGAAGTTCACCATTACGGATGATCTTGGCAACGTTGTAGATTTCGAGTTTGAGAGCGGCTACCTCGCCACGATTTCCGAAACCTACACGCTCGTCGCCCCCGAGTTCGGCGGTGGTGTTAACGGAGTCACGGACCGCGAGTCGTTCGTTGTCGATGGCGTGACCTTTGAATTCGACAATAACGGCAGCGTCGCGGCCGGATCGACGCCGATCACCTTCACGTCGCTGAGCACCCAGAACGACCTGGCTGACGCGATTGTTCAGGTATTGATCGACGCGGATTTGGGACTCGAGCCCAAGCATATTGGCGACGGCCGAGTTCACTTGGGCGGCAACGCCTCCACGCAAGTTGATCTCGCTGGCACATCGACGATGACGTTTACCGGATCGTTGATGGGGGGTGTCACCGATGGTGAATTCTTCACGGTCAATGACGGGACCACCCTGATCACGTACGAATTCGACAGTGGAAACGGAACCTCTCAACAGGACGCCGTCGGGATCAGCATCACCCTTGGCGACACCTATGAAGAGATTGCCGACCTTATTGTCTCGGCCATTACGACAAACAGTGCTGGTTTGACGCCGGTCCACTTTGGCGAAGGCCGCATTCACATCGGCGGCGGTCGGGTTCACGTAGTGGACATGTCGAACAGTAATCTGATTCTTTCGGGCAGTCCAGGCGTAGAGCCAGAGTTCGGCATTCGAGTACCGACAGTGGCTGGCGATCCGCAGGGCTTTGTCGACGGCATGACGTTTACGATCGGTCACGGAGTCAACCTGCCCGTCGTCTTCGAATTTGACGACGACGATTCTGCAGTTCTCGGCCGCCAGGTGATCGAATTCACATCAAGTAGCACAACCGATGATATCGCCAACGCAATTGTGACCGCGATCGCCAATGTTGGACTTGGCCTTAACCCCTCGCATGATGGCTCTGGATTCATCACGCTAGTCAATGCCACGGCGTCCCACTTCTTTAGTGTCGACACGTCGCCTTTGCTTCAACTCGGACAGCCTGGTGTTCCCGGCGCCGTGCCGATTGTGTTCACCCCAGACGAGTCGTTTACCGCTCAACAAATGGCCGTTGTGATTGCGGCAGCCATTGATGGCAGCGACTTGGAGGGCGTGGGGACGACGGTTCGCGACGATGAGATCTTGGTGACTGGCGTTTCAGATATCACCGGAATCATCGAGACCTTTGTCGAAGGCATCTCGGACTTGGCGGGCAACGTTCTGCAGCCGAATCAAGTGACTGACGAAACTCGCTTCACGATCACGATCGGCTCAGGTGAAGACTACGGCGACGCCCCCGCCTTCTCCGCCACCGGCAGTGGATACCCGGTGCTGGAGAGCGAGAACGGTGCTCGGCACAAGGTGGATGTCTCGTTCTCGCTAGGCCAACTCATCGATGTTGATGTTGACGGGCAGCCGAACGCAGACGCCACAGGCGACAATACCGACAGCGGCGCCAACGACGAGGACGGACTCGTTGGAATCTTCACGCCCGATGGTCAAGGCGGCCTGTTGAACAACACCCTGCTCGTCGGCGTGACCGGCACCGTGCAGTTGGAACTGTCGGGTGTTTCGGCATCCAAGCCTGGCTTTGTCGATGCCTGGATCGACTTTAACGGGAACGGCATTTGGGAGGCGGGCGAGAAGATCATCGACTCACAACAGTTCACTGTTGACGGGGTCCATGACATCCCCGTGAATCCGCCTGGCACTTCGCTCGCTGGCGATTTGGTGGCTCGATTCCGATTGAGTCGCACCGGCGGCTTGGACCCAACTGGGCCGGCGGCCGATGGCGAAGTTGAAGATCATCTGATTCCAGTGACCCACACCCAATGGCACAATGCAGCCCTCCCCGGTGATGTTACTGGCGATACCCGCTTGTTGGCCAATGACCCGCTGAGAGTGATCAACTTCCTGGCGAAGTACTTTAACTCGCAGTCGGTCGTGCTGCCGGTGTCCGGAGTCTACACTCCAACCAACGGCGATCCGCCAGTCGTGGCCGCCAACGGATATCAGATCGACACCAATAACGACGGCCTTGCCAACATCTCCGACGCCCTCTTGGCGATCACGGCTTTCCGTGATGCGTTCAATAACGGCACCGGCGAAGGTGAATCTCGCGGCGAGGGCGAAGCTGCCTTCAGTTCGGGCGTCTCCCAGTCCATCGTCGCGCCCATGCCGGTTCAATTCGATTTGGCCCCCAGGCGCCAGGACGAGGATGGCGAAGTCCAACTGATTGAACCGACAGAAGTCGAATTCCGACTGCAACAGGCGACGCCTGCGATCCAAGATGGTCTCGTTGCAGATCAGCGGACGGTGACGCTTGAAGAAACACTCGATGAAATCGCCTTTGACGTCGACGAGTCGCTTGGCGACGCTGATGACCACGACGACTTCTTCGCGATCTTCTAAGGCCTGGACAAGCGTCTTCAACCGGCAATAACGGGCCCACAGCGCTGGACAGCCAGCGCTGCTGGCTCGCTTTCCAGCCATCTCACCGCTGTATTTATTCTGTTTGCCCTAATCGTCACAGCTGCTCTAATCCGCCCATTCGCCCTAGGGTTCCCATTGTCGATCGCGGCGGATTGCCATTTTCATTGCTGAATCAGGTTTGGCAATTAGGATCGAAAGATAAGATCTCGGCCGTACTAATTGCGTTCTTGAGCGATTGCCGCGGCTAGAATCGGGAACTTTTCACCCCTTTGGGCGGTCTCAATCTGTGCGGAGTTTCCGCATTCCAGTGATTTGACCCGATCGGGCTCAAAACTGGACCGTCCAGTTGGATCTGGTTCAGACACAATCACCACCGAGTGTTTCATGTTGTTGAGACGAGACAAGAAGAGCTGTAGTCGTGTGTCCACGCGGTTTCGCCGTGTAGGGTTTGAATCGCTTGAGGAACGGGCCATGTTGGCTGGCCTACCCTACGGGGCTCTGCCAGAGGACACGATGGAGTTTATGCTCGGCAATGTCGTCGTAACGCCGGTTTTCTTTGAGTCGGATGGTTCGGTCGATCCGAGCACCGAGAACTGGGACAACGGCCTGATCGATGCGACCAAGACGAAGATTGAAGAGGGCTTGCAGTGGTGGGTCGATTCTCTGGAAGCGATAAACGACGTTCACACACTGAATTTCATCATCGATTGGCAATACGCCGATTCGCCCGTCTCAACCCAATTGGAGCCAATCAATCGTCGCTCTCAAGACTATGTCACTTGGGGTAACGAGTTCCTCGACTCGGTTGGCTTCAAGACGCCCAGTTCCAGTCCCTCGAGTCAAATCCAATCCGATATCCGCGACTTCAACGACTTCCAACGCCAAGCGAACAATGCCGATTGGGCGTTCACGATTTTTGTCGCCAATAGCGAGAACGACGCGGACGACCAGTGGAACGGATCGGGCTCGGTTTTCAGCCGCGCATTCGCGTTTTCTGGCGGGCGGATGATCGTGATGCCCTCGGGGCGTCCATCGTCTACTGTCGCCCATGAGGCAGGGCACCAAGGTTGGGCATTAGACGAGTATGCGCTCGCGGGGCACTACGAAGACCGCCGCGGTTATTTGGATATCCAGAACATCAATGCGGCGGACAATCCGAGCCACAGCCATGAAGACAGCATCATGAGCAACGGCCCCTCGCTGGCGGCCGCCTTTGCGGGAAACACAAGCAGCGTGACGTCATTGGAAATGGTCGGCTGGCGAGATTCGGACAGCGATGGCGTTTTCGATATCCTCGATGTGCCTCACTCACTGAGCGGCAGCGGCAAGGCGAACGGATTGACTTACGACTTCCACGGTTCGGCGAAGGTCCAAACATTGGCCAATCAAAATGGCAAGTTGTTTGGTGACGTGCGCTGGATTAGCGACATTACTCTCAACAAGGTCGATGAGGTTCAGTATCGAATTGATGGCGGTAGCTGGATCGCGCTGCAGTCGCCGCACGAGTACGAGGTCGATCTCGACCTGGAGATACCCTTGCCGGACGCCAGTCAGCACACTGTGGAAATACGCACGGTGACACTGGCTGCCGACCGAGCGAACTCGGGGCAAGACACCGTCATCGCCTCTTCGCCGGTTTTTCTCGGCGATACAGGAACTCACGATTCCACCGCCCCCGCTGGCATTTCCGGGTTCGTCTATCTGGACCTTGACGAGAACATGGCTCTGGACGCCACGGACAGAGGGCTGCCCCGTTGGGATGTCGAGTTGCGCGACGTTGCGGGGCAACTGCTGGACCTCAAAACGGTTGTGGAGCCAGACGACTACAATCATGAGACCGTGATTTCGAGCGCGACGCCAGGCGTTACGCTGTCAGCACAGGGCTCAGTGGCGTCTTCGGACGTTAAGGCCATGCTGCTTGGCGGGGCGACTTCGACGGGATCTGGCGTGTTTGGATTTGACATCTCGCCCACGATAACATCCACGGCCTGGGGCGAAACACAATACGAACTGCGAATTGACTTTGACTCGCCCGTCAAACACGTGGCCATCGATGCAGTCGCTGAACTGAATGATGGCTATGGGCGACTAGACGTATTCGATAGCGCGGGAAATTTGCTAGACCGATACACGACGGATGAACTTACGCCCGGACAATTCGAAACGATGACGCTCGGGCGCGACGAGGGAGACATCGCCTACGCGGTCGCCGCCGGCCACGCCTCGACATTCATCCGCCTCGATCGGTTGATGTTTGGCGTCGAGGCGATCACTCAGACGGACAATTTTGGGGCCTATCAATTCCCCTACTTGGAGGCGGGCGACTATTATGTTCGAGCCATTCCGCCCACTTCCGTGTTTGAAAACGTATCGCCGTTGGTCGTGCAGGTTACGCTGGCTGACGAGCAGGTCATCGCCCACACTGATTTCGGCGAACGCAACACGGCGCCTTGGCACAACGCGGTCTTTCCGGCTGATGTGGACGGCAACGGGACACTACAAAGCACAGATGCGTTTCTGTTGATCACCGGTCTCCGCAACCTTGGGATCGGCCCGCTGCCTACGCCCCAGTCCGGCAATGAACCACCCCCGTACTACGATGCCGTCGCCAACAACCAAATCGACTTGATTGACGCGTTCTTCGTGATTGCCGCCCTTCGCGACAGCATCGGGGGCGCTGGCGAAGGCGAGCAAGGCAACAGCCAAAGCCATGGCGACAATGCGAATCAGTCTGGCTCGCCCAGCTCAGGTGAAGGCGAAATCGCCCCGCCCCTGCGAGCAAACAACCAGTTCGCGCCGCTTCACATCAAGACAGATCAACTTGATCGATACGCCGTGAGCATGCCGCTGGCAGCCATCGAGAGCACCTTCGATTTTGCCTCACCATCGCTGCAGCCCGTCGGAACGCCCCGCCAGGTTCGCCGTGAAGCGAAGCGTGAGCAGGGCGAGGCGCGCCAGCAGGCGGCAGCGGATAGGTCGCTCCCGGCGCAAGCGGAGACCTGGGTGGTACGCGACTTGGCCCAACTTGAACTGGAAGACGCGATAGCGGCGATTTCGGAAGAAGTCGATGAGCATTGGCGGGACGAGGAATCAAGCAAGAAATCGTCAGAATCGGAACTTCCGCTCAAGTAGTCACGTCAAAGGGTTAGCGGGGAGTGGCCATTGGAGGCGTTTGCTACTCCCGGCACCGGTCGTCCGGCCTCTGTCGACTGTGTCGTTAGTTTGGGGAGAAGGGGTAATTAAGAGTGTCGGCATTGCCTTTCCAGAAGTCGTTGTGGAAATCAGCCCAAAGTCGCAAATTGTTTGCAAAGACCAGTAGCCGTAACTAGTGTGGAAATTGCAACTCGCCGAATTGGCGAATTTATTCGGGCGGCCGTTTCATCGCCGCCCTTTGGTTTCTCGGATGTAAGTCCTTTTGTTGTCGTTGTTTATCGAGACTGACTTGAATCCGGCTACCGATGGCCCATTCAGAATTTCGCCCCTCGGATCTTCAAAGGTCGTGAGAACAGACATGAAAAAGTCAACAGGACGTTTTAGTCACTTGAGTAAGAAAGCCAACAAGCGAGGCTTGAGCAGGCCGAAACTGCGTGCCGAGCGGTTGGAAGCCCGCCTGCTGCTCGCTGCGGACTTTGATCTCGCGCCGCACTACGAATACATGCTGTCCAGTGAGTTCGACGGTCATACGAACTTCGTGGACAACTACGACGTGAACGCCGACGGGCAAGTCACCGCCCAGGACACCATTGGTGTGATCAGCGCCTTGGCCCAAGCCAAAGTGCTCTCCGGCGCCCCGTTGATTGAAATTGGACAATCCCAGCCCACGGCGGCCATGGGAGAAGGCGACGCGGCGAACGAGTCGCTACTGGTAAATCCGAATGGCGATAAGGTCTTGGGCGACATCAACGGTGACGGCCAAGTCGACGTCAAGGATGCGATGCAGTCGATTAGCTACCTGGGCGAAGGCGAGCACGGGAGTTTGCCCCACGAGGCAGAGGTCAGATTCCTAGCCTATCAAGCGCTCAATCCAGCGTTTCTCGCT
>CAZWOU010000236.1:0-1439 GCA_964635375.1 uncultured Pirellulaceae bacterium
AGCCTCCCAGCAGAGTCGACGCTGGGAGGCTCGTCGCAATGATTCTTAGTGTCAACGCGGGTCAGATTGCGCTATCGCTTAGCCCAAATGCTGCCCGCGACCGGCTCCGCCCGCATCGCGATCTGTTCCGCGAGCCGGGGGCGAAGTCTGAACGCTGATTAGTTTCGTCGTCGCTCTTTGAGGCGAACCGCTTTGCCCACGCGCTCGCGTAGGAAGTAGAGTTTGGCGCGTCGCACCACGCTCGATCGCTTCACCACGACTTGTTCGACGCGGGGCGAGTGGACCGGGAATTTTCGCTCGACGCCCTCGCCGGCGACAATTCGGCGAACGGTAAATGTTTCACGAACGCCGCCGCCGGCCCGGGCAATTACGGTGCCGGAAAACACTTGGGTGCGTTCCTTCTCGCCTTCCAGAATCCGCGTATGCACGTCGACAGTGTCGCCGATGTCAAACTGCGGCGGATCGTCCTTCATCGAGGAAGCTTCAACTTTGTTCAGAATGTCTTGGCTCATGGCCTTCGCCCTTGTTGCTTTGTTCCGCGTCGCCGCGATCCAGTAAATCGGCTCGCCGCTTCCGCGTTCGTTCAATCGTTTGTTCGAGTCGCCAAGCTGCAATCGCCTGATGATCGCCGCTTAACAAGACTTCGGGAACCTGGCGGCCCCGATACTCGCGAGGCCTTGTATATTGTGGAAATTCGAGAAGTCGGTTCCCACTGGAAAACGAATCATCTCGACTGCTTTCTTCATCTCCTAATACGCCGGGGAGGAGGCGTATGACCGTATCAATTAACACCATCGCAGCGACCTCGCCCCCATTGAGGACATAGTCGCCAACGGAGACTTCTTCCGGCTGCAGGATATCGACAATACGTTGATCGAATCCCTCGTAGCGGCCGCAAATCAAAGTCAATCGCGACTCGCGACTTGCCCACTGCTCAGCCAATGGTTGATCCAGCTTGCGCCCTTGCGGGGAGAGCAGGATCAGTCTTCCCGGCTCCTCATTCAACTGCCGTACCGCTTCCACACACTCCACAACAGGCTCAGCTTTGATCACCATTCCAGGGCCGCCGCCGAAAGGGCGGTCGTCGACTTGATGATGTTTGTCTCGGCACCAGTTGCGAAAATCGTGAAGGCAAACCTCCACCAATTTGCGATCGATTGCTTTGCTCAGCAAACTCTGCCCCAGGTACCCAGAGAAAATTTCTGGGAACAGGGTCAGTACATCGAACCGCATGGCGATTACTCGCCACCCTTGTCTGTGCTTTCTTCCGCTTTCTCGTCGGCTGGCGCTGCCTCAGTCGTTGATTCTTCGGCGGCCGGCTCGGTTGTGGCGCCTTCAGCGGCCACTTCTTCGGCGGGCTTCTCGGCTGCAGCTTCGCCTTCGGTTTCCGCAGGCGGCGCTTCCGGTTCGGCTTCAGGGACTTTGGTCGGCGGCGGGGC
>CAZWOU010000236.1:1449-9775 GCA_964635375.1 uncultured Pirellulaceae bacterium
GATTCTGTCCGCCCTGGCCGATCGTAACTGCGATCCCAAGCGGAACGGCAAAGGCTAGCAGACCGAGATCTTTGTGAGGCAAATCGCTCGATCGCCGGGCGGCGCTTCCGGTTCGGCTTCAGGGACTTTGGTCGGCGGCGGGGCCGACGGTTTGTTGGCCTGGATGCGGCCCAAAGCCGCTTGTTGAGCTTCAATGTGGGTGCCGTTCTCGCCATACTTCTTGATGAGAACCGCGACTTTCTCGCTGGGCTGCGCGCCAACTCCCAGCCAATAGGCAACTCGGTCGTTCTTGAGAACCGTGCGAGCGTCCGTTTCGGGGAGCATCGGGTCGTAATGTCCTAACTCTTCGATGACGCGTCCATCGCGAGCCGCCCGTTTGTCTACCGCGCAAATGCGGTAGAAGGGGCGATGAATTCGCCCCATACGTTTCATTCGAATTCGAACCGCCACTATGATTCTCCTGGGACCGCAGGGCCAGCTGGCCGCTGCAATAAGCGCAAACGATATGGTTGAAGTTCAGTTTACTGGTGTTGTCTTGCTGGTATCCGTGTTCGGTAAACCACGTATTGTTAACTGTTTTTGAGTCGCCGTCGAGCCGTAATTGGCCAGCAGACTAGCGATTGCCTCGTTTCTTTCTGCGAAGCTCCTTTTCCCGAGCCTTCTTGGCTTTGGCTCGTTCCTTGGGCGTCATCCGCTTGCCCGTCCCCTTTTTCAGCCTGGGGCCCTGCCCACCTGGGGCCAGCATGCCGCTGTTTTGCATGTCGCGAACCGCCTTCATGCGATCCATAACTCCTTGCCCGGCCATGCTTTGCATTACAGGCTTCATCATCTCGAATTGCTTCACGAGCTGGTTTACTTCGGTCGCCTGAACCCCAGCTCCCTTGGCGATCCGATTCCGTCGACTGGGGTCGATGGACTTAGGAACTCGCCGTTCTTTGGCGGTCATCGAGTCGATGATTCCCACCATTCGCTTCACGCCGCCCTCGGTATCCTCGTTCTTCATCATCGCGTTCAGTTCGCCCATGCCCGGCATCAGCGAGAGCATTTTCTGCATCAGCCCGGGTTGAGCGAACTTGATCATCTGGCTGCGAAAGTCATCCAGCGTGACCTCGCCTTCGGCCATCTTCTTCTCAAACTGGTCCCGTTCCTCCTCGGTGACAATGCGGCTGGCCTCGCGGGCGAGCGCGGCGATATCGCCTTGACCGAGGATCCGTCCCGCCATCCCCTCCGGCTCAAACGGCTCCAGCGCGTCGAGATGCTCGCCCGTGCCGATGAATTTGATCGGTACTCCAGTCACCTTCTTGACCGACAACAGAGCCCCGCCGCGGGCGTCGCCATCGAGTTTGGTCATGATGACGCCGTTGAGCTCAAGCGCTTCGTTGAAGGCCTTTGCACTATTGACTGCATCCTGCCCAGTCATGCCGTCAACCACCAGGTAGACCTGATGAGGCTGGACTTTGCGGTCGATTTCCTGCAATTGGCCCATCAGCGCTTCGTCGATCGCCAAGCGGCCCGCGGTGTCCAGAATGACGACTTTTCGCTTGTCTTCTCGGGCCTTGTGGACGGCGGCTCGGCAGACGGCAACTGGATCCTTGGCGCCCTCTTCCGAATAGACGGGAACCCCCAGCTGTTCGCCGAGGACGTGCAATTGCTCGATGGCGGCCGGACGCTGCAAGTCGGCGGCAACCAACAATGGTGTGACGCCATTGTCCAGAAGCATCTTGCTCAACTTGCCGCAGGTGGTCGTTTTTCCCGACCCCTGCAAACCGCACATCATCAAGATATTGACATCCTGGGTCAGATGCAGCGATGGGTCGACTGGACCCAACAATTGCACAAGTTCGTCAAAGACTATCTTGTAGACCAGTTGGGTCGGGTCGAGAGAGAGCAGCACCTTCTCGCCCAGCGATTGCTCCATCACGTTGTCGATGAATTGCCGCACCACGTCATAGCTGACGTCCGCCTCAATCAACGACTGCTCAACCAACTTCAGCGCGTCGCGCATGTTGGCTTCGGACAGCTTTCCTTTGCCCTGCAGGGTCTTGAGGGCTGACTGAAGGCCGTTCTGCAGACTTTCAAACATACAAACACCCAATAGAAGAACACCGAGCCCAGGCGTATGCCCGCTCGGTTCAGCAGAGGAAAAAGGAGCAGTCTAACGGAATGCCGAGTTGCTTGTAAACCGACGGAATCGAGCGAACTTGCGGCACCCAAGGCCGAGCGTCCAGCGCAGAACGGACGCTCAGCGGAGAGGATCTCGTTGGAGATCGAGCCCAATAGGGCAGGCAGAGCCGCCTGGCAACCACCTTGTCGGCGCGGCGTCTCTTCTGCCTTGTGTGTTTCAATTACCGGCCTTTGAGCCACTGACTATTCAAAGACCCCGTCGCCAAAACCAGTGTCGTCGCCAGCGGGTTTCTCGTCCTTCTTCGACTCGGGGCGCTGGGTGCGGGATCGCCGACTTTGGCTGGGATCCGATTTGCCGGGATCCGATTTGCCGGGGGGCGTGTGAGGCGCTCGGGGCTCCTTCTCAGCAGATTCGAGATGAGCGTGTTCGCCGCGCTTGGTTTTCGCGACGGCAGGCTGAGCTGCCGGTTCGCCATCTGACTCGCCGTAGGAATCGTCGTAGCGAGAAAGGTAGCCCGGCTCTTCGGACCGTTTCATCTCCGACTCGAACTCCGTGATGACTCGATCCTGAATCATCTCACGGCAGTCCGAGTTGATCGGATGGGCGATGTCGGCATAGAGTTTCGAGCGTCCATCTTGGTCGCGAGATTGCCTTTCCTCGCGACTCTTCGCACCACAATGGTTGCAATAGGCGCTACGCAGGTGGTTCTTCGCACCGCAGCGACCGCAGTGGGCCGTCAGTTTGCGGCTGGGCATGGCGACGAAGTACCCGTTGGAGCCTTCGATGATCTTGAGGTCGCGAACGACGAAGCAATCATCGAAGGTAATCGAGCAAAACGCCTGAAGTCGATCATCGGAATCATCCATCAGCTTGACGCGAACCTCGGTAATCTCCATCACGCTACTCCTTCAAGTTGGTTCGCATGCCCGCCACATGACGTGGCGGAACACACCCCTCCCACCTTCCTTTGTCGTAGCCAAGCGGCTGCCCGCCTCGCATGCCGCGCGCTACGGTAAACGCCAAAACAACATGTGCCACTACCTGTCATCCTCGCTGTCAGACTTCCGCTCGCAGTGATGTGTTCTCGAGCAAGATTGACCCAGGGCGTCAATTCCTCCGATGGCGCCTCGAGTCGATTAAAAAGCAGTTTGGCGATCCGCTGGGGCGATCCGTGGCAGATCGCCTCCTCCAACTCACCCATGTCTTGTTGAGGCTGGCCCGGCTTGCAGGTTCCATAGACCGCCGCGGTGGAAAGCCCCACCGGAGGTTTCACCAACACGAAGTGAAGCGGCCGAATTCGGATCGACCGAGCGTTCTCGCCTCGCCCCGAGCAAATTGCCGCCCCCGATTCGAAGAAGAACGGCAGGTCGCTGCCCAGTTCGCTTGCCAATTCGGCCAACCGTTTCCTGGACCAACCGAGTCGCCAGGCATGGTTTGCAGCCGCCATCGCCGCTGCCGCGTCCGATGACGCGCCCCCCAGACCGGCTTCCGACGGTATGCTCTTTCGCAACCGCACGGTTGCACCGCAAGATGAGCCTGAGACTTCCCGCAGTCGCGAGAGCGCTTGGTGAACTAAGTTGTTCTTCGAGCTTGGGAGCGGGCTCCACACCTGGCCCTGCGACACCTGGCCCTGCGACACCTGGCCCTGTGGCAGTTCGCCGTCCCGGCGGGGTCCGTGGGAATTGGGAGAGCGAGCCTCCCAGCCCGGCAACCATTGGCATGACAACTCAATGTCACCCGATTCGTTCGGCTGAAGTTCAAGGAAGTCGTATATGTCGATCGCTGTGATCAGCGTTTGAATCTCATGAAAGCCGTCGGACCTTTTCCGCAGGACTTCCAAGAAGAGATTGAGTTTGGCTGGAGCCAGCACACGAACGACGGAGTCATCTGTGGTCATCAACATTAATGGGCGTTGTCCCTTCCATACCAACGGGAATTGTACTGAGGCGCCTCAAAGGGTCAACATGAATCGTCCGTCGTGCCGGCGCTCTTGACTGATTTGCCAGTTTGGTTCGGTCTATCAAAATGTCTCCATTGGTCAATTGGCTGCCATTCGGTACGCTTCGTCGCAAGCTATGTTTTCAAGGACGCCTTAGCGCACCGCATAATCACTATCGGCAAGGCGCCTATTTCATCCGCAGATTCGCCTTTTGCGGCCAGAACCGATACTCCGACGATTCAAGCACCGAGCAGAACACCGATGCCGCAAGCAAACTCGAAGAAAGTCAGCCCCGGCGAGGACCACCGGCCGGGGTCGTTGGCGGGCGACCTGCTCATGATCGTGAGAGGCGTTTGCATGGGGGCAGCCGACGTCGTGCCAGGGGTGTCAGGCGGGACGGTCGCCTTGATATTAGGTATCTACACTCGCTGGGTGACCGCGATCAGCCATCTCGACTCGACGATGTTGCGGCTGGCCTGGAACCGCAAGTGGCGAGAGGCGACGGAGCGTTGCGACCTGAGGTTTCTTGTCGGATTGGGAGCCGGCGTGGTGTGTGGCGTCGTTTCGATGACTTTCGTGATGAACAAGTTGCTGACCAGCCACTACAGTCGGTCGATCACGATGGCGGCCTTCTTTGGGATGATTTTGGCCTCGGGGATCTTGGTCGCAATGTTGATTTCGCTTGACGGATGGAAGCGACTTCCACAGTTGTCGGTGATGGGTGTGGCTGGCGCGGCATTGGCGTGGTGGCTCACGAGCCTGGATGGCGGAACTGCGTCGGAGCCGAGTTTAGTCTACTTGTTCTTCTGCGGATCGATCGCGATCTGTGCGATGGTGCTGCCTGGAATCAGCGGCGCGATGTTGCTGCTCGTACTCGGCGTCTACGAACACCTAACTGGCGTGTTGAAGAATCTGCCGCACGCGCTGAGGACGGGCGAGGGGGCGGGGGAGGCGTTGTTGACCGTATTCGTGTTTGTTGCCGGTTGCGTGATCAGCCTGCTCGCGTTCAGTCGATTCCTGCGTTGGCTACTGGCCCGCCGTCGAGTCGAAACGATGGCGGTCTTGTGCGGTTTCATTTTCGGCGCCGTGCCGAAGATATGGCCCTACCAGTTGGATATGTCGCCGGAGATCGAGACGTTTCGCCACAAAGTGTTTGCAGCGTATCTGCCTGACTGGCGATCAACCGACGACTGGACGATCGCTGCAGTCATCGTCGTTTCCTTTCTGGCTGTCCTCGCGATCCACCGACTGGTCCACGGACCCACCGCCACTCAGGAGCTTGCGTAGCCTCGTCGGCTATTGAAGCTCCGGGAACGATTCGCCCAAATCGAGTGTGTCGCCTGTTTGGGTCTGCAAGCCTCGCAGTTTGGAAAACAACAATTTGGCTTTGGCTTGCATGGGCTTGAGTTCGGACAGGTCGTCCATTTCCAGAGGGTCGTTCTTCAAGTCGAACAGCAGCGATTTCTTGATCCCTGGGTAGAGGATCAACTTGAATCCCCCGTGGGTGACCATGCGTTGGGCGCGGGCCAAATAGGCGCCGTAGATTGATTCGTAGGAATTGGTTGTTTCGCCTCGAATCAACGGCAACAGACTTTGGAAGTCGACATGATCCGGCTTGTCGGCGCCTGCGAGCGCGAGCGTCGTGGGCATTACGTCCTGTACGTAAATCGGCGAATCGATCCTCTTGTCAGCGGGGACATTGGGTCCGACCACCATGAACGGGATGCGTACGCTGTGGTCGTACATGTTCTGTTTTCCAATCAAGCCGTGTCGACCGACGGAGAGGCCATGGTCGGCCGAGAAGAAGATGTAAGTGTTGTCGGCTTGGCCTGTCTCTTTCAGCGTCTTGAGGATTCGAGCAATCTGTTCATCCATATGGGTGATGATCGCATAGTATTCTTGGCGGTTCACTTTGACGGAGTACTCCGTTCGCGGGAACGGCGCCAATCGCTCGTCGCGGATCTTGTTGCTGCCGATTTCAAAGGGGTGCAAAGGCAGAAAGCTCTTGGGGACGGCGATGTCCTCGAGCGGGTAGCGATCGACAAAGCGCTTGGGTGACTGCCGCGGGTCGTGGGGCGCGTTGAAAGCGAGATACATAAAAAAGGGCCGTTCGCTCTTCGCGGCCGTATGAAGGTAATCGACGGCGTCGTTGGCCAGCACCTCGCTCCAGTGTACGCCTCCTTTCCAGAATCCTTCGAACTTCTTATCCCATGGCTTCCACTCGTCCTCTTTCCCCTCGATGGGACGGTTGTATCCAGCTGGCGTCTGGTTGGGCATTCCGGGGCGAACGTGGCGCGCAGTCATGAACGCTTTTTCAGCGTCCGCGCGGATGTGCCACTTGCCCGAGAAGTAGGTTTCGTAACCCGCCTTCTGAAGTAGTTGCGGCCAGAGTAGCCCCTTTTCGCGAAAGTCGCGGTCGGTCGTGTTGTAACTCGCGTTGGCCTTCCAAAGAAATCGACCGGTGACCAGCATTGTGCGACTGGCGACGCATATCGCCCCGTTCCAGCCGCCCTGGTTATAAGCATGCGAGAAGGTGACGCCTCGCTTGGCAAGTGAGTCGAGCGTCGGCGTTTGAATCTCATCGTTGCCATGGGCGCCGATGGTGTCGAACGCTTGGTCGTCGGCGAAGATAAACAGAATATTCGGCTGACCGGGTTCCTTGGCTTGCAGGAGAGGCGCAGACAGGAAGACCAAGAGCGCGGTGAGCATGACACGATGTTGTAACAAGGATTGATCCTCCGACACGAGTTTATTCAGATAGCCGAATTCGAGTATAATGCACGGGCCGCTCAGGCGCCGTTCCCCCAAAGGCTCGAGCTGTCGAAAAAACCTCCGATTGCCCGACGCGATGATCGGAGGCTTGCGGTTCCGCGCCGGCGTTCCTCTCTCCATAGACGTCCAACTCCGAATCCGAGCCTCGCGATGAAAGTTCAGATCATTACATCGATGTCGCCCGGTTCCAATGGCGTTTCCACGTTGTCTCGGCAATTCACGGCTAGCTACGTCGTCAATGATTGCCTTGCAATCGATGCTGGCGCCATCGGCTGGATGAACTCGCTTGATATGCAATCCGCGATCGGCGACGTTCTGCTCTCCCACCCTCATCTCGACCACATCGCGTCCCTGCCCATGTTTCTTGACAATGTCTATGGTGTCAGGCCGGATGGCGTCCGGATCTGGACGAGCGAGCACACCGAGCGAGCTCTTCGCGAGCACTGCTTCAACGGCGTGATGTGGCCCGATCTGACTTCGCTTTCTCCCGACGCCGCCAAACACATGCAGTTTCGTCGGTTCCGCGGCGAGGAACCGTTTCCAATCGGCGATTTGGCGATTACGCCTCTTACTTTGGACCACGTTGGACCCACGTTTGGGTTTCTGGTGGACGACGGTGCGAGCGCGTTCGCGATCATCAGCGACACGCGTGAGGTCGATCGGGTGTGGGATCTTCTCAATGCCGCGCCGCGGCTCAACACTGTCTTCCTCGAATGCTCGTTTCCCAACCGCATGCGATGGCTCGCCGACGTCTCAAAACATCTGACCCCCGAAAGTTTTGGCCGGCAACTTTCCAGGTTGCAACGCAAGGCACGAGTTGTTGCCATCCACATCAAGGCCGCTTTCGCCGACGAGACCAGTGCTGAACTGGTCGATCTGGCCCTGGACGACTTTGAGTTGGGACGCCCAGGGCAGGTTTTTGACGTGTGCTAGACGAGCGTCCACGGCCAGTTATTTTGCCAAGAACTGGAAATTCGCCCGATACCGTTTGCGTTTTCAGCGGTTATTGGTCTGAGACAATGCCAGCGAGGCGGATGTCGGTTTTGCAACGTAGAAGGAGATGGACGAATGGGAGTGAGACGCTTATGGGTCGCTGTCGCAGTATGCACGGCGATGGCCGCAACCTCCGCAGTGGGCCAAGAAGGGCGCCAGCAGGAGTTCGCCAAACAGTTATTCTCTCGTTTTGATCGGGACGGGGACGGCAAACTGGCTAAGTCCGAATTGCCCTCGCAGATTTGGGCTCGCGTTTCGAGCACACTTCAGGACAAGAACGGCGATGTTTCGAAAGAAGAATTTGTAGAGGCTGTCCTGCGTCGTTCCGATGGACCAAAGAACACGCCCCGAACTCGCCCGAGCCGCACTGCGGCCGGACCTTCCAAAAGAGAAGGCCGCCCAGCGTCGCCATCTGACAGCAGCCGAGCCAAGGCCAGCGGTCGCTCAGCCCCCGCGTCGCGAAGTCGAAGCGGTCCGTCCGCCGCGGGCGTCGGTAG
>CAZWOU010000237.1:0-9722 GCA_964635375.1 uncultured Pirellulaceae bacterium
GCGCAGCGACCGAAACCGAAATGAAAGAGCGCAAGGCTCTGTTGGAGGACGCCAAGTCCGCCACACAAGCAGCCTTGGAAGAGGGCGTTGTGGCTGGCGGCGGAGTCGCCCTGCTCCGCTCGAAGAAGGGCGTTGAGAAACTGAAGAAATCGGCTTGCGGCGACGAAGCGTTAGGCGTTCAAATCATCGCCAACGTGCTCGAATGCCCGTTGCGAGCCATCGCCAACAACGCCGGCATGGACGGCGCTGTCGTGGTGAACCGAGTTCGCCGCCTCAAGGGCAAGACGGACGGCTACAACGCGGACAAAGACACCTATGGCGACATCGCTCAAGAGGGCGTCATTGATCCGGCCAAGGTCGTTCGCGCCGCCCTGCAAAACGCCGCGAGCGTAGCCTCTCTGCTGCTCACCACAGAGTCCCTGATTGCTGAGATTCCCGAGGAATCCGATGGCGATGACCACGACCACCACGACCATGGCATGGGTGGCGACATGGGTGGCATGGGCGGAATGCCCGGCATGGGTGGCGGAATGCCCGGTATGGGCGGCGGAATGCCCGGCATGGGCGGCATGGGCGGGATGCCCGGGATGATGTAATCGAAACCCATTTTCGATGCTTTTTTCACAACCAAAACAAACGTGTTAAGTAAGGATTTTAAACGATGGCCAAAGTCAAAATTCGCCCCCTGGATGACCGAGTAGTCGTTGAGCCAAGCGAGGCGGAGGAAACCACCGCTGGCGGCATCGTGCTACCCGACAACGCTCAAGAGAAGCCTCAGCAAGGCAAGATTGTCGCGGTAGGACCCGGACGTTTGCTGGACAACGGTCAACGGGGCGACCTGAGCGTTTCCGTTGGCGATACGGTGATCTTCGGCAAGTACGGCGGAACGGACATTGAAATCAATAGCAAGGACGTCAAGATCCTTCGCGAAAGCGACATCCTCGCCAAAGTGCTCGACTAGTCCAAGTCGAGCGGTGTTTGTCGTCCTGTCGTAATTCCCAGTCAAACTAAGTAGAAGGCCAAAACCGTGGCGAAACAACTTCTCTTCGAAGACCACGCTCGAGCGAAAATGCTCCAAGGCGTGGACAAGCTTGCAAACGCCGTTGCCGTGACCATGGGTCCGACCGGCCGCAATGTCATCATTGATAAGTCCTTCGGCGGCCCGACGGTCACCAAGGACGGCGTAACGGTCGCCAAAGAAATCGAATTGGAAGACCGATTCGAGAACATGGGCGCCAAGTTGGTTGTGGAAGTCGCCCAGAAGACGTCGGACGTCGCTGGCGACGGAACCACGACGGCAACCGTTCTGGCCCGCTCCATTTTCAAGGAAGGCATTCGTAACATCGTCGCCGGCGCCAACCCGGCAGCGGTTCGCCGTGGTATCGATAAGGCGGTTGAGGCCGCTTCCTGCAAGCTTCGCGAAATGGCCAAACCGGTCACGGGCGAAACCCAAGTCGCCCATGTCGGCGCCATTAGCGCAAACAACGACATGGCGATTGGCGAGCTGATCGCCAAAGCCATGCAGCGAGTCGGCAAGGACGGCGTGATAACGGTCGAGGAAGGCAAGTCGACCGAAACGATTGACGAATACGTCGAGGGCATGCAGTTCGACAAGGGCTATATTTCGCCCTACTTCATCAACCGTCCCAGCGAAATGGACTGTGAGCTGGACAACGCTTATATCCTGATCTACGAAAAGAAGATCAGCAACATCCGAGACTTGGTGCCGATCCTGGAGAAGATCGGTGCGTCGGCCAAGCCGCTGTTGATTATCGCTGAGGACATCGACGCCGAAGCCCTGACGTTGCTCGTCGTCAACAAACTCCGCGGCACGCTCAACGTCTGCGCCGTCAAGGCGCCTGGCTTTGGCGACCGCCGCAAAGCGATGCTCGGTGACATCGGCGTGCTCACCGGCGGCACGTTGATCAGTGACGACCTGGGTATCCAGCTTGAGAACATTACGCTCGAGCACCTTGGTCAAGCCAAGAAGATCAGCGTCGACAAGGGCAGCACGACGATCGTCGAAGGCGGTGGATCTCGGGACGAGGTCAACAAGCGAGTCGAGCAAATCAAGAACCAGTCGCGGCAAACCGAAAGCGAGTACGATCGCGAGAAGTTTGAAGAGCGTTTGGCGAAACTTGCCGGCGGCGTTGCGGTGATTTCGGTTGGCGCCGAAACGGAAGCCGACATGAAGCAAAAGAAAGCCCGTGTCGAAGACGCTTTGCACGCAACGCGAGCCGCTTTGGAAGAAGGCATTTTGCCTGGCGGCGGCGTCGCCTTGCTCCGCTGCAAGGAGATCGTGGAGTCGATCAAGAGTAGCGCCCTGAAAGATGAGAATGGCAAGACGCTCGTTCCCAGCGCCAAGGGTGACGAAAAGGTCGGCGTCAACATCGTGCTCAACGCTCTCGACGCGCCGCTTCGACAAATTGTCGACAACGGCGGAATCGACGGATCGGTGGTTGCCGATGAAGTTAACGACAAGAGTGAAGAAACCGGCTACGACGCCAACTTGGGCGAATACGCCAATATGTATAAGGCGGGCGTGATCGATCCTGTGAAAGTTGTTCGCACCGCGTTGGTCAACGCCGCCAGCATTTCTGGCTTGCTCTTGACCACTGAGGCCCTCGTGACCAACTTTGACAAGGAAGACAAAGAGAAACGGCACGTTGAAGGCAGCGTCCAGTAGTCGCCTCTTTGCTGTGGTCGCCATTGGGCGAACCGACCGTCATTTACACGGGCCACTTCCGATTTCGAAGTGGCCCGTTTTTTAAGCAGTGTGCTTTGGACCACGGCGCAAGGGATCGAACCGCTCGCATTCCCCGCCCCGTTGTCATTTGATTCCAGCGCCTATCCAGAGTGTGAAGCGAGCTATGAGTAAGCGGGATTACTACGAAGTCCTCAGCGTCGAGCGAAACGCCTCGGACGGGCAGATCGCCACCTCGTACCGCAAGCTCGCCATCAAGTACCATCCCGACAGCAATCCGGATGATGAAAACGCCACGCGAAAGTTCAAGGAGGCTGCCGAGGCCTATGAGGTGCTCGGCGATGCGGAAAAACGCAGTCGATACGACCAATACGGACACGCGGGCGTGGAAGGCATTGGTCAGCAATTCGGCAGCGCCGAGGACATTTTCGAGGCCTTTGGAGATATCTTCGGCGGAGGAGGCGGGCTGTTCGGCGATCTGTTTGGCGGAGGGCGCCGCGGACGGCGAGTGCGGCGAGGATCGGACATTCGCTGTGACGTCGAACTTACTCTTGAGGAAGCCGCAAAGGGCGCGGCGAAAACCGTTACCTTCGCGCGGAGCAGTGAATGTGAAGACTGCCAGGGCGACGGCGCGAAACCCGGATCGTCTCGCGAATCGTGCCGCACCTGCGGCGGTCGAGGCCAAGTGGTTCAGTCCGCTGGAATTCTCCGAGTCCAAACCACCTGCCCTGGTTGCCAAGGCTCTGGAGTCGTTATTTCCGACCCGTGTACATCCTGCCGCGGTCGCGGGCACGTCGCTGGACGCGTGACGCGGGACGTTTCGATTCCCGCTGGCGTCGACAACGGCACTCAGTTGCGGTTGGCAGGCGAGGGCGAACCGAGCCCAGACGGAGGGCCGCCGGGCGATTGCTACTGCTTTATCAGCGTCAAGCAGCACAAGTTGTTTGAGCGGGACGGCCGCCACTTGATCCTGCGTTTGCCGATCACCTTCACCCAGGCTGCGCTCGGCGCCAAAATCGAAGTCCCCACGCTTAATGGTAAAGCGGAACTCGACCTGCCTCGCGGCACTCAATCGGGCGAGGTTTTTCGGATGCGCTCCCGAGGCATGCCGGACCCCCACGGCGGGCCGGTCGGCGAACTGCTCGTGCAAACCTATATTGAAACCCCAAAGAAGCTCGGCGCCCGACAGGAAGAATTGCTCCGCGAACTCGCCGAAATCGAAAACACCGACGTTTCCCCGGAGCGAAAGAGCTTCATGGACTCGATCACGGAGTACTTCACCGGTAGCGCCAAAGAGGAGAGCTAAGCGAAGATGTCGGACACACCAGATATGTCGAACCCCGATGGCGATCTCCCAGATGACGCCCCCCAGGACTCCGGGCAGCAAGCCGTGGATCCACAGTCGGTCGACAAAGCCCAGCCAGTCGTAGACACGATTGACTCGTTGCGGGATCAACTGGCCCAAGCGGAACAGCAAGCCTTGCTAGCTCAAGCGGAACTCGAGAACTATCGCAAACGGACACAACGCCTGGCCGACGCGGAACGCAAGTACGCGGCGATGCCCTTTCTTCGAGAGCTGCTGCCAATCGTCGACAATCTCAGCCGAGCCGTCTCGGCTGCGAATAGCGAAGAGGCCGGCGAGGGCATCGTTCAGGGCGTGGAAATGGTCGGCTCGCAGATCGAGACGTTGTTGAACCAACACCAATGTGCGAAGATCGACCCCTTGGGCGAGGCGTTTGACCCGCAACTGCACGAGGCTGTCGGTCAACAACACCATGCCGAAGTCCCCCAAGGCTGCATTAGTTTGGTGATGCAGACCGGTTACCAAATGCATGACCGCGTGGTTCGCCCCGCCCAGGTCTTTGTCTCTGCGGGCCCTCCCCCGGCGGGAGACGCCGCGAGCGAAGACCCAACGCCCCTGGCCGAGGAAAACTGAACATGCCGACCTACGACTATGAGTGTGATGCCTGCGAGCACACGTTTGAGCTGTTTCAAGGCATTAACGACTCGCTGAAAAAGAAATGCCCGGAATGCGGTCGGCTCAAACTCCGCCGGCTCTTCGGCACCGGCGCGGCGATCGTCTTCAAGGGCTCGGGATTCTACCAGACCGATTACCGCAGCGCAGACTACAAGAAGGCAGCCGAGAAGGACCGCAAGGCGGGCGAGAAGAGCAAGGAATCCAAGTCCGAATCGAAGTCCTCCGACTCAACCAAGTCGTCTGGATCCTCCGATTCAACCAAGTCGTCTGGATCTTCCGACTCAACGAGCTCCGGCGGCGATTCCAAGAAAAGCAGCTAGAAGAAAGACACTGACGACGTGGAGACGCGAGCGATGACCCTTCTGGTTTGTCCGACCTGTCAGCAGTCCTTTGTCGCGGACAAGACGCCCGCGATGCCCTTCTGCAGTCGGCGGTGCCAAACGATCGACTTGGCCCATTGGCTCAGCGAGGAAATTGGCATGCCGGTGGAGCCATCCGACGGGGAAGAAGTTTGGTTCGACTAAGCGGACCTCGGCCCCTCTCAATCGAGTCCGGACTGGTGTGGACAATGAACCGGACAATGCTCCACAATGGGGAGCAGAAAGCGTCCCCATTGAAACTTCCTCCCCGATCACGACCGCATGGGATGCGTCATGAATGATGGAATATTGCGCCGAGTCGCCTGGCGGCAGATTTGTCCCTGGCTATTGCTGTTTCAAACGCCTCGCTTGGCGCTTCGGCTACCGATATTGGCTTTGGCCTTTGCAGCGGTGATGCTCACGCCGCTTGGTTGGTGGATCAGCGCCGCCCTATTTGTTGGGCCGAACGAGCCGGACATGGCGATGCATTCCCTCGCGAATAGTGCTTGGCCTGGCGCGGACGCTGGAGGGATTGCCGCTGGCGGGTTCGATCGCGCCTACAAGACAACGTTGACCTACGGCCCCTCGGCTTTGCATGCCAAGATGGCGGCATGGCAACGCGTTCTGCTCGCGCCTTCAAGCGCCACGTCGGCTGCGTATTTGTTGTTTGGCTATCTTTGGACGCTGTTTGTTTGGTCCTTCTTCGGAACCGCGATTAGCCGGATCGCCGTGGCGCATTTTGGCTGCGGAGAACAGATAGGCATTGGCCAGGCGATGCGTTTCGCACGCGGACGATTCCGCTCTGTCGTCTCCGCGCCCCTGATTCCGACCGCCGCACTGGTGTTTCTGTTACTGATCCCCGGAGCACTCGGATGGCTGATGTCATTCGAGGGTTTCGCTGCCATATTCGCCTCGATTCTGTGGGGCGGGGCGCTTCTGGCTGGCGTGTTTGCGACGCTTCTCGCTGTGGGAATCTTCTTCGGTTGGCCGCTGATGATTCCTACGATTGCGACGGAACGAAATGGAGACGCATTTGAGGCCCTGGCCAACTCCTTCGCCTATTGCACCCAGCGACCGCTGCACCTCTTCCTCTACGCCGCGCTGGCATCCTTGCTAGGCGGCGCCACCTGGGTCGCAGTCGATGGGTTTCTTGGATTCTTGTTGCACTCGACCACGCTCGCCGCCACGGTTTTCGGAGCTGAGGCCGCCAATTTTAGAATCGCTTCCTCACAGGGGGCCATTCTCAAATTCTGGACCGTGCTCGCGCAAGGTTTCGCCGCTGGTTTTCATTTCAGCTTCTTCTGGTCGGCCAGTTCCGCAATCTACTTGCTGCTCCGACGCGACCTTGACCAGACTGACTTCGACGATGTCCATTTGGAGCGAGATGGCGAGCCGATGCCGATGCCCACGATCAGCCCAACGCCCCCGGCTGATGACATCGGCCCCGAGGCGAAGACACCCTCAGAATCAAACGCAGAATCAAACGACGGCGAGTCGGCAGATGAGAACGGCAATGACGCTACCGCCAATAACCAAACTCCAGAGGCCTGAAGGCTCCACTGGATCAACTCGTCGGGCTACGGTCTTATCGGCTACAGTTCAGCGGGCTGACAGAAACGCGCGTCAATCAGGCTAAGAATCCTCTTGGCAACCTCGTCCTTGTCGCCTTTGATGCCGGTCAGAACGTTGCCGTTGGGGTCGATCAATTCGACTTCGTTCGTGTCGGCGTTCATGGCGCCTGGCCCGTTGAGCACCATCAGGTCGCAGCTCTTCTTCTCGAGCTTGGTTAGCGCGCGAAACCTCTGGTCTTCCGTTTCCAAGGCAAATCCAACAAGCCATTGAGAGGCAGTCTTGATCCGCCCTAACGTCGCCATGACATCGGAGGTCTCAATGAGGTTCAATTGGAGCGGACAGCCGGTCTTTGCGATCTTGTGCTCTTCAACTCGCACCGGTTGGTAGTCGCAGGGCGCTGCAGCGCCGATCGCGCCATCGCACTCGGGAAACAGCCTCTGGCTCGCCTCCAGCAGGTCGTCCGTGGAGACAATTTCGATCAACTCCGCCCCTGACGGATAATCGACTTCTACGGGGCCGCTGACGACGACGACATCATGGCCGAGGGCAATCGCCGCGGCGGCCAGGGCTCGCCCCATCTTTCCGCTCGATGCGTTCGTCAAATAGCGGACAGGATCAAGATACTGTCGAGTCGGCCCAGAGGTGATGAGTATCCGAGCCATTTGGAATTCATCCTTCGAAGGCGCGGCCAAGCGCCGATTCGATTCGCTCTGCGAGAATCTGAGGTTCGACCATGCGGCCAGCCCCTTGGACCCGGCAACTCAGCCAGCCGCTCTCTGGGCTCACTACTTCCACTCCGTCCTCGGCCAATCGCGTGACGTTGCGTTGCACCGAAGGCTTGGCCCACATTTCGGCGTTCATCGAGGGTGCGGCGAGAATCGGCCCGCGAAAACTAAGGTACAAGGTGGAAAGCAAGTCATCCGCAAGACCGTTTGCAGCTTGGCCGAGGAAATGAGCCGTGGCGGGTGCGATGCAGAGCAGTTCGTACTCGCGAGCGATTTCGATATGGGCGCCAAGCGGAAAGCGGGAATCAAAAACCTCACACGCCACAGGGCGGCCACTGAGAGCGGCGAACGTGGCGTCCCCCACAAATTCGCCGGCCGCACAAGTCCGCACGACTTGGACATCCGCGCCGCGTTGCACCAATTGGCTAACGAGGGCGGCGCTCTTGAACGCCGCGACGCCTCCAGTCACGCCAATCACAACGCGGCGATTCTTCATATTTCGTCAGCTTGAATGTCAGGCCCATCCTCGCTGGCTGTCTCTTCGCCCGTGATTCGCACTTCATCAGACGAGTCCAAGAATATCTTCTCTTGGAGGATCTCCTGAAGCACGATCTTCATCCGGTCGGATGAATCCAATTCCACCAGCGCGCGGCTGCCGGAATTCAATTGCACGAGGCGTTTTTGAATGAGAGTCGACAATTTGAATCGCCCGCCGACTTTGTTAATGATCTCTTCTTCCCTAAGTTCTTCAAGCAACGGTGGATCCTCCTGGTATGGGTCTCAACCGCAAGTGGTAAACTCACAGCTGTCCTGTCTGTTCAAACATGTCTCTTTGCATCGACGAGAACAAGACGATGTTGGGATTGGCGTATTGTGACGGTTGGGCTTGGAGCACTCTTGCTAACGTTCAAATTCGACGGGGCTGGTTGGAGCGGTTTGGGCTATTTTCCGAATGGCTTCCACGGCGCGAGCGGCCGTATCGTTGATGACTTCAAATTGATACTTGCCGCGCTGTTGCATTTCACCTTGGGCGACTTCCAGCCGTCGACGAATAACGTCCCCTTCTTCGGTCGCCCGCTTTCGAAGGCGGCGTTCAAGCTCCTCCATCGAGCCTGGGTGAATGAAGATCGTGGCCGCCGTTGGGACCCGCTCCATGATCGACAAGGCGCCTCGGACATCGATCTCTAAAACTACCCATTTTCCGCGTTTTAGGCCAGAGGCCACTTGGCTCCGCAGCGTACCGTACCAGTCACCTCGCCCGAAAACTTCCTTGCATTCGAGGAACTCGCCCGCCGAACGCCGTTCCTGAAACTCCTTCTGGGTCAGGAAAAAATAGTCCTTACCGTCCGCCTCGCCTTCACGCGGCGTTCGAGTCGTGGCTGAAATACTGAACACAAAAGGGCTCTCGTCGCGGACCAACTCGGCCAAGACGGTCGATTTGCCCGCCCCAGAGGGACCAGAAATGATCAGTAGTTTGCCGTCGCTGGGATCCGACATTTTCGTGCTTGCGCCTGTCTGCAGTCACTCAACGTTCTGAATCATTTCACGCATCCGCTCAATCAAGGCCTTGATTTCGACGACATCGCGAGAAATATCCGCATTATTGGCTTTGGAGCCAATCGTGTTCGTTTCCCGAAACATCTCTTGCGTGAGGAAATCTAACTTGCGGCCATTACTGTCCACTTGCGATATCACACTGAGGAATTGATCGAGATGGCTAGCCATGCGGACAAGCTCCTCGGAAATGTCACAGCGCTCGGCAAACAAGCCGACCTCGCGAACCAAGTCCGCAGGCTGTACGCTGACTTCATGCTTTTCGAGCAACCGGTTGAGCCGTTCCGCCAAGCGGTCGCCATAGTCAGCGGCCACGGCCGGCGCATTGGAATGGATGCTGCCAAGGACCTCCCGAATCGACTCGCAGTTCTGGACCAGATCCCGCTCCATCGCGGCGCCTTCGTCGCCTCTCATCTTGTTGAGACTGGCGACGGCCAACTGAACCGCGGGCTCGACAATCAACCACAGCTGGTCCGCGTCTAACTTGGCGGTCACTCGCTGGTCCACCACGCCAGGAAGCAGCAAGAGCGATTCGATCGAGGCGCCGCCCTCCTCAAGCTGAGTCAATTGCTCACGGTAACTCGTCAATACCGCTGAGTTGATGCGATACTCCTGAGCCGAAATACCGTCGAGACGCACATCGACATGCACGGCGCCGCGGCGAATCGTCTTCCGCAACAACGCCTCGACACGTGGCTCGATACCGCTCAGACCATCCGTCGAGCGAACGCTGATCTTCAGGTAACGGCTGTTCACCGAGCGGATCTCAGTCGAGATCGACGTCTCGTTGAGTTGATGTGTCGCGTCGCCTTGGCCCGTCATACTTAGAA
>CAZWOU010000238.1:0-4576 GCA_964635375.1 uncultured Pirellulaceae bacterium
GCCGAGCCGATCCCGCTGCACGTCGCCGTCGAAAAAGGGCTCGTCTCGGTCGCCGTAAACGGGCGCGGAGCAGCGAGTGGCGATTCGGTTCAAGTCACCGTGCAACGCCAGCAGCCCGGAAACCTCGTCGTTTCGGTCGATGCTGGAACCGTGATCCATCCCAAGACCGGCTCGGTCCAGAGCATGACTTTGGGCGCCGTGAAATACGAGCAAGTCGGCTCCAAACTTCGCAAGGCCACGCAGATTAAGTTGAGTGATGGCAAGCGGCACGTCTACATTCTGGAAGGCTACTGCCGAGATATCCGAAAGCCGACGCCCGGGACTGGCGATCAGTTTGACGTTCGAGCCCCCGACTCGGAGAACGCAAAGGTCCTAGTTCAGGCAAAGCGACTTGGGGCGACGGTCAAAGTAACGCAAGGGGCGATCTGGATTCAGCGAAGCGATGTCAGCGACGATGAACTGATGCGCCGCTTTAACATGAGCAGCGAAGAAATTCAGGGCTCCCGCAAGTTGTTAGTCGCGGTCAATCAGCGGGGAACGGGCGTCGATGTGAAGGTCTTGTTCGACCGACTGAGAACCGTGGCCAAACAGGCTCACGAGGCACAGTACCGGCGCGGAGACACGGTAACGGTCACGACGGATGGAACGCTGGTCACCGAGCGATTTGGCTCGAATGTGATTGGGAAACTCGAAAAGGATACGCAACTGAAAGTGCTTGGCGCGGTCGGCAATCAGTTGATCGTTCGCATCGACGCCGACGGCGGGAAGCAGCGAGGCTTGCTGAAGATGGCCGACGTCAAGGTCGCGAAGAGAGCCTCGCGAACCCTGCGCAACGCAGTTCGTGGCGCGGTCGGCGGTGGCGATTTCGTGCTAGAAGTCTTCGATAAGGTCAATGTCTCGGTTCGCAATCGGTAACTCAACGATTCCGACTTCTTCGTCGATGTTGACTCCCTAGCGTTCGAGCCCCTGGTAATTTCAACTGTGGCGGCTGTGGCAACCGCTGCGCGAACGGCATTTCGCCGCCTTCTATCAGGGAAGAGCATTCGTCAGACGCGATAACGCGCTGGTTGGCGAATCGAACGGCCCGTGTGGTTTAGCCCGAGCGAGCATTCTATACTTGATGGAACGCCGGTACTGCGCGCTGAATAGCTCGAATCACGTTCAAGAATCAACAGCGTGCGAACTTACGATTGGGATAGAAGATCATGCGCCGAACAAAGTTGGCCGCAATCATCTGCTTCATCACCATGAGTGTGGCCTCTTTCATGTTTGCCGAGGACCCGCCGAGTGGAAAGCGGCTTGCCTGGATTCGTTTTGAACAAGGGCCGGAAAGCTACGCCGGCAAACCGTATATCTGGCTCGGTCGCGCTCAGATCGATCTGACAATGGATGCCAAGCCGAGAGCAGGCCTGACGCTCGACCTGCTCTGGGGTTCGAAGGATGATTCGCGGAACGCCTTGCTTGTAGTGAACGGCAAGTCGCAAAGCGTCGCGGGCGGGGGCTACGATGGCTTTCGCTGGAAGCGGGTGGCGCTGCCGGCTGACGTCGAGGGAGAGAACCTTCGAATCTCGATCCGTCAGGCGGACGGAAAGCCCGCGTTCCTGGCCGCGGTCCAGCTAGTCGACCCGATTGGCGAAACGAACGAGGCAGAGTTTGCCAAGTCGGCAGTCAGCAAGACCGTGCTGAAGACGGCGAACAACACCCTCGCCAGAAGAAGTGGAGAGCCTGCTCCTCCCTTGCCGACGGACCCGCTCGCTCGTTCGGCCGAGATTGCCGGTTTCACGATTAGCAAGGTGCAACGCTGGCTGCACGAGGTGGCGCTCGAGAAGATCGAGCCTGATACGGGCTTGTATCATCCGGACGGGAACTTTAATTATCAAGACGCTTGGGCGGACTGCTACCCATTTCTAGTCTGGGCTGCGTGGTTGACCGATTTGGAGGCGCTCGATGGCCCGGTCCGCGGCGCGCTGGAGGCGGAGATCAAACACTGCCCGAAGGGATTCTTCACCGACCCTGCGAATACTTTTGGCGGAAGCGAATACGTCAAGGATGGGCTGATCGCGATCGTTGAGGTCACCGGCAAGGATGTGTGGTTTGATCGCATGAAGGCCATCCAAGATGAGATCTGGGCGAACCCGCCGATCGACACGCCCTACGGCAAGATCCCTTCGACGAACATCGAAGTTAACGGCGAACAGATTCAAGCCCTCGCCCGCATGTTCACGATGACCGGCGAGAGGAAATATCTCGAATATGCCGAGCGACTTGCGGACTACTACTTGCTCGATGGCGATTTCGTGCCAACGCGACTCCGTGATCACGGTTGTGAGATTATTGGCGGGCTGGGACTGCTGCTCGCGGTTGACTCGGTCCACAACCCGGAGAAGGCGAAACAGTATCTTCCTCACATGAAAAAGATGCTGGACACCGTTCTTGAGAAGGGGACGAACGAGGACGGCATCATGTACGACACGCTCAATCGACCAAACGGTCGCCTAAGTGATGGATGGGGATACAACTATGTTGCGTATCTCTGTTACGATCTGGTCGCTGGCAAGCCGGTCTACCGCGCGCAGATGGAGCGAACGCTGCGCAACCTCGCGAAACCGGCCTATCGGAACCGCCCTTGGGAAGGGAACTCGATTGACGGGTTCGCCGATTCGGTCGAAGGGGGGCTCTACATCTTAAACCGCCTTCCAGTGCCCGAAGGTCTCGCCTGGGCTGACCGGGAAGTCGGCGCCAACATCGCCTACCGGCACGACCGGAACCAACTTTGGGGCACGATGAAACTGCAGTCCAACGGCGTTCGGACAGCCATCATTCACGCACTCATGCACACCCGAGGAACAATCGCTCGGCCCTGGCAACAGGGACTCAAGCTTGGCGCGGTCGATACCGACTGCGGAATCGAGATCATGCTGAAGTCCGACAAGCCGTATCAAGGGAAACTGGTATTCGACATCCCCCGTCACCGCGACTACATCCGCTTCAAGAAAGATTGGCCGCGGATGAACACGATCCCCGAGTGGTTCACGGTCGAACCGGAGAAGAATTACACGGTCGAGGAAGGCGGCGAGAACCGCACGTACACGGGGGCCCAACTGCACGAAGGCCTTTCCGTTACTCTGAAGGCGGGAGAAGAGCGGGTGTTGCGGATCAAGTAAGCACGCTGCGAACACCTTGCCCTGTCGTCGCGCGAGACGCGTGCGTCCGAGGTCCCGAACGGTCCTTCACTCCGTCCCCACTAGCTCGACCACATTGCCCTCTTCACGGACATGATAGAACGAACCGCTTAAGCGGAAATCGACGGAGACTTTCTTGTATCCGGGGATTTCAACTTCGACCTTCTTCTTGTCCCCTTTCGGGGCATGGCCATACAGGAGCCATTCTCTGTTCGGTTTCTCGCCGATCACGCGGGCCAACGTAAACACGGGAAACTCGGACTCGAACTTGAGCGGGTACTTGGGGTCGAGGTTTGTAGGGAGGTGATACCAGCGATTTCTCCCCTCGAGCCACTCGGGTACGTTGGTTTGAAAAGGATGTGAATTGACGGTCGGTTGCACGAGCTCCCCTTTACGCCAAAAGCGAGTCAAGACCTTGTCGTGGTGGACGAGGTCAACTGCTCGGACGATTGCGTTGAAGTAGGCTTCCCAGCGTTCGCGTTTGTCGGCGCTGGAGCGCCATTCGCGCGCAACGCGAGGAGTCAACAGCCACATGCCATATTGGACCCATCCGCGATAACGCTCAGGAGACGGCGGGAAACCCTTTTTCGTATAGGTCGTGTATCGATCATTTTCTTTGCCGGGCAGATTGCCGTCCCAGAAGATGACCTCATGCCAAAACTCCGGCTTTGCCTTAAGGGCTTCCTCCTTAAGGAGCATCATGTTCATCGCTTCCGTTTGACAACTCCAAGCACTCCAAATCGACTTCTGTGGCTGCCAGTGATTGTCGTAGTATTCGGGAATCGCACCGTCCCAAATAATCGGCCCAGGATCTACATAGTCTCTAGTGATCAAAGAGTACTGTTTCCACGCGTCCCACCGGCCGATATGGTTGGGCCCCAACGCGTTGTAAGCCACGAACCGACTGTTGTTCCGCCAGTGGTCTCGTAGCAGACTTCCACGCATGGCGTCGAGCATCGCTTTGTAGCGATCGATCCATCCCTCCGCGACAATTCTGCGTTTGAAGCTGTCGTCTCTTCCTTTGCCGTACATGTCGAGGTAGCGTTGGGATTCCGCCTCGGCTTCGTGCCATCGCAGATCATGAGCTTCGTTGTTGCTGACAATCAGAACCATGGGCGGATTGGGATACGCTTCCTGAATCGTTGCCATTCCAGGCGACGCCATCCAATACTCACCAACCTCGCGCCATGGATCGATCGCGCCGAACGGGCTGAGTTGCTTGGCCGTCGCCTTCAGTTTGCCATCCTTACCTTTGATCGGCACGGCGGGAATAACCAGAGGACTTCGCTCAGGTGGAAGCGATCTCCATTTCAGCTTGTGATCGTAGAGCGCACCTTCCCATTGGCTTCCCGTGATCAGGGCAAACGGGAGTTTCCACTTGGCCAGTTGCTTGA
>CAZWOU010000238.1:4586-9554 GCA_964635375.1 uncultured Pirellulaceae bacterium
GAGCCCGACTTCCGCCCCGATTCGGAACAGGCGTGGGCAGCCAGGGCAGAAGATGGCGACCGGCCGAAATCTGTTCGATCTGATAAGAGAGAGGGCAATACCTCCGGTGCCAATGCGCGGCCAGCGGCAGAGGACGTCCCTGGGGGCCGTTGTTCCTCCGGAGCGCTTCTTGACGGATGACCTTTGCTGCGGGTGGAAGAGTCTCTTCGGCAAAGCAAGTGGAGACTGCCGCGAGCAGAACAAGGAGAACGAGACACGGCACTTCAGAAGATCTCAACGGAACTCTCCTCTTCGTTGTTAGCTTCAACTGCTGCTGGTCGCAGCTTTGTCTATTCTATCCTTTCGATCGCAAATATCTCGGGACCGGGGTGTTTTCTTCGTAACCGATGTTTTCCATTGCCGTTAGTGCGGCAATCTGATTGTTTCCGTTCGGCTCAACGAGAACTGGTTTTGTGAATGGCGCAAGTTGCTTCCATGATTAGTCCCGCCGCACGTGTAAGGAAACCTGCCGCTGACTCATATCAGCTGAAAGATGCTTTACCACTAGATTTCTTGGCAGAAAGCAGCAACGATAACACGATCCCACCGCGATGCGACCCTCCCACCTGCAAACCCTCCTATTGGGAGCATACCAGTCAAAACTACAACCCCGTTCTTGCTGATCTTTGTTGCAACCTTGTGCTGTCAGTCTCCCGTCCTCCTGTTGGGACAGCAACCGGAACTGCAATGGCGAGAAGATTTCAAACATCAGAGCATCACCCATCGCCCAGCATTAGAAGTGAATTATTCCGACGCTGCTCGCACGGCGTTTCGAGTCCTTGGCGAGCGGTATCGGTTGACTGGAGAATTGCGCAAGCCGCACCGGCTTGTCGACGACAGCGGGCGGCCTTGGCTCTGGATGGAGATGGAAGATGGAGACGGGCAGGTCTACTCAACTCGGCACTCCCGTAGACCGTCGCGAATCAACTTGTATCGGCGAGGTCCCTACTTCTGCGAGGTTCACTGGCTGGACCTGCAACTGGCAACGAAAGAAGGACGGTCAGCACCACTTCGAGGCGACTTGGCTCTGTACTGTTACCCGGAGAAGATCCTGGCCGAGATCACTTGGCACGGCGCCGCCGCATTTGCCGCCCGCCGGATGACCGTCCAGGGAATTGCCCCGAAGAAGTTTAACTGTTCGGCGTTCGCTTCGGGGACCCGGCAGGCGTTCTCCTTCCCTCTGTTCGGAGAGGAAGAACCACTGCCTGATAGTGCTTTCACCCTGCTCGAGGGAAAGACGCCAGTACGCTACGACGCGCGCAAAGGGTGCTACGTGGTCGGGACGGTGACGTCCGGCAGTTTTCAGAAGGAGTTCTATGAAACACCCAACCGTTACGAGACGGCGACGTTTAGTCTGAGAAATGACGCCAAGCCGCGTAAGGTCTACATCTGCCACGAATCGGTCATCGGCGGAGCGATCGTTGAGGGCGGCGTAGTGCTCGACAAGGTCGGAAGACCGATGCCCTTAGTCGTGCAGGTCTCAAAGAACTTTGCCGGCGAGAAAGAGGAGAAGTTCTACAACCCTCGTGACACTCCTTTCAGCGAGACGTTCTTCCCGCTCTACCTGCGACCCGGTGAACAGACCACGCTGACATCCTTGCATCTGTACCAGAACTGGGGCCGGCACATGACCAAGCACTGGTCTTCGCTGGGAGCTTGGATGGACTATTTTCATTCATCAACCGGAGTGACGGAAACCACCTGTTATGTCCCGTTCAAGTTTGCCGGTTTCGGCGGCGTTTCCATTGCCGATTTTCGGGCCATGAGCCAGGAGACATTTTGGAGCGGTCAGCCGCAGCATGACAATCTGGCTGGCCACAGTTTTCTGAGTTTTCACGACGGAAAGAACTGGCAGCACTCCAAGTACGAAAGCACCAGCTACCGTAGTACCGGTCCCAATTGGTACGACATTCGGCTTAACTACCTCAGCGCGGACGGAACCATCAAGGTGATCGCCGATGTCTGGGAAACGCCTCAAGAGGACGAACTTCGCAGTTTCTTTAATGTTCGCTACGAGGTTCAGAAGCCGCTTCGAATTGAAAACGCCCAGGCCAATTTTCGCTTTCTCAGCATGACCTCAAGCATACAAGGATTGCGGTTCACTCGTCTTGCCGCCAGCGGAACGGGCGATTTGCCAATCGACTTTTCCAAGGCCCCGTTTCCGGTTCGAGGTCTGACCCTGCCCAAGCAGAACGCCTATCTGGCAATCTACGGCGATCATGTCCGAAACCGTGGCTCCAATGCGATTATCATTCGAGAGTTTACCGGACCTCGCCGCATTGGTCCGGCCGCCAGCTTGCAAGTAGGACCCTATCAAAACCGTTTTGCACGTGATGGCAAGAGAGACACGCGACTGTTGCTGGTTCCTGATGTCGACAGACTTGAACTTGAGACTGGCGACGTTTTCGAGATTAACGGCTACTGGCTTCCCTACGGCAGTCGGGACAACGCCGAAACGCCTCGACGGGAAACAGTCACCTACGGTATTGATTCCCCCAAAGTGACTTCCTGCAAACAGGGCACGGTCCTCTCCAACTTGCCTGTGAGGATCAAAGCCTCGGAAGACCGTGCCGAGTTCAGCATCACTGGGGGCAGCGACCTGATTCCGGTGATCGTAACCGGGTTGTCTGACTGGAGGCATCCCCGCATTTGGCGAAAAGAAAAAGACCGCTGGCGGCTGCTTGCTCATGCTCGCAATACTGACCATGACGGCTACCAGGTTTTCTGTGACGAGGAAAACACGTTTGGGGCCGTGTTCCTGGTCGGATCCGATGCAACCGAGCAGACCTTGAAAGTGAGTGTAGGAGAGGTTGTGGGCCAGGGCGACAAGATCAGCGCCGAAATGGACGCGTCGGATGTGGGCATGGTTCCGCCAGCGGTTGCACTGCTCGGCCCCAAAGCGGCTGACCGGCTGCGACTGATTTACCCAAGAGTTGATTCGTCCAAGGGAAGCATCGTGAAATGGAAATCAAGCGAAGGGGGATCTCTTTGGTTTAAGGCGGCCGAAGGCAGCCGAACCTCGGGCGGTCGCGTCACGCCTAATCAGGAAGACGTTGACCTGGAATACTGGTGGCAAAACGACGCAAAAGGCGCAAGCCCTAGATTCATGCTTGATCTGAAAGGGACATCTTTTGAAGATCCAAAAGGAGAGCGGACGCGAGTTCTGACTGCCGAAGGATGGCGAAAGATCGACGCAACCAAGGGGCGGGTCGCCGGTACGGGAGTCGTTGCTGTAACGTCAACTGATGGCAAGCAAATCCTTTGCATGGCTTGGCCCAAGGCCAGCGGAGTTGTCGCCGGAACCGATCTAAAGATAGGCGTCACGCTTCAACCGGCTCGCTTCCCGGCCAACAGGAGATACCACATTCGGGGCAAGATCTACTTGCTCGACAGTGATCTAGAGATCTTGAAAGACAGAATCGGAAAGGAAATGAGTATTTTCTGATCCCGAGACTAGCAACACCAATCCGCCTTCTGCCGCAGCAGAAGGCGCTGCCAACGCGAGTCCGGGGCATTTGTTTCGCCGACAAAATCAGAGGAAGCAAACAGGCATCCACATATATCGGTATCGATGAAATCGAGATGCAGATCGGCTGCTATTCACTCGTGTTTCCGCAATCGCAACCCCCGTTTAGGACGACTCATGTGCCGCATACTCCTTCTCCCAATCGCGATTCGTATCCTTCTCCTGGCCGCGTGCTGCACCATCGTGAGCCAACGACTCCTAGCCGACGACGGCGTTGAGTTTGAAATGCACCGCGTCGGTACGTTTCGAAGCGAGACCTGCGGCGTCGGTGACTTCAACAACGATGGGAAGATTGACATCGTCGCGGGGCCCAACCTCTACATTGCTCCCGACTGGAAGCCTCGCAATATCCGCAACCTGGAAGGGAAAGTCGATAACGACGGGCGGGGATACTATTGGGACTTTATGAACGCTCCGCTCGATGTCGACGGGGACGGTCTTTTGGATGTTATCTCCTGTTCATGGCACGGCAAGAGATCGGAGTGGTATCGCAACACTGGAAACGCAGGGGGTCTCTGGCCACGTACGATCATCGAAGAGAACGGTCATTTTGAACACGGCGAACTGTGGGATGTCGATGGCGACGGCAAAGCGCTTGAGGTTCTCCCATCGGTGGCCGGCACCATCTGGTACGAACTCGCCAAGGCCGCCACCGGCAAGCAGCAGCTAATCAAACATGTGATCTCAGAGAAGACGCTCGCCTGGGGGTGTGGCGTCGGCGACGTCAACGGTGACGGTCGCCCCGACGTACTTCGTCCGGACGCTTGGTTCGAAGCACCGTCAGATCCAAGAAAGGGAACGTGGCGCGAACATCCTTTGGCCGTTGGCCATATGGACGAGGGCAAGGCTGACCACACACCGCAAATCTTCACCTGCGACGTCAACGGCGACGGCTTGAACGACATCGTCACCAGCTCCGCCCACAAGCATGGCATCTTCTGGTACCAACAAATCCCAATCGGATCGACCATCCGTTGGAAACAACACGTGATTGACGCCAGTTGGACTCAGGCCCACAGTCTCGCGATGGCGGACCTGGACGGCGACGGCGACAAGGACTTGATTACTGGGAAACGATTTTTTGCACACGACGGACGCGACCCGGACGGCAACGGGACGTTGGGATTGTACTGGTACGAACTCAAACAGGATCAAGCGAAAATCGACTCGTCGCGAGCCTGGAAGAAGCATGTTATTTCTTTTGGCGAAGGTATTGGATCGGGGATGAACATCCCCGTCGTAGATCTCGACAATGACGGCGACCTGGATTTCGTAGTGACCGGAAAGTGGGGTGGGCCAGTCTGGTTTGAGAATAAACGCAAGGCTAAGAAACTCAAAGGAAAATGAGACTCGCCCTACTCTCTCGAGTTGTTCTGGCAACGTGCAGGCCGCGAAGAACTTGC
>CAZWOU010000239.1:0-9452 GCA_964635375.1 uncultured Pirellulaceae bacterium
GGCGTTGACGATTGGAGTGCTCGGCAAAGGCGACGTCTGGCGCGTGGCGGGCTGCCTGATCTACGCGCCAAGCCTAGTGGCGGTCTACGCGATGTCGACCCTGTCGCACATCTGCTCAGACCGAAAGCTGAAACACTTCTTTCGCACCCTCGACCAAGGCTGCATCTATCTGTTGATCGTGGGCACGTTTACGCCGTTTTCGCTTGCATTCTTGCGGACGGTTCCTTGGTCGATCTTCCTCGGCGTGATGTGGACGATTGCGATTCTGGGCTGCTACTCCAAAGTTTTCCTCGCCCACCGAATCCATGGCGTCTCGATATGGATCTATATCGCCCTGGGTTGGATGCCGATCGCCGCAGCCCGAACCTTGATTGAATGCGTCCCCCCAGTTGGCCTGTGGTTGTTGCTCGTAGGCGGCCTTTGCTACACCCTGGGAACGGCATTTCTGATGCACGACCACCGGGTTCGCCACTTTCACGCCCTCTGGCATTTGTTCGTCATCGCCGGCAGCACCTGCCATTTCTTCGCCATTCTGCTCTACGTCGCGCTTTGAAACTCGCAGGAAAAATGGCGATTTCGAGCGACCGCGCGAACCCATTGGCATCAAACTGGGTAAGTCGCGAAGAATTCGCGAATCACAGGGGAGGATAACGGCTGCGAAATCTGGTCAAATTCAATCCGTGAAAGTATTCTGAACGGATCATTCGGCGCCTTACGGGGTTTCGTTGGGGTGCAATCCGGCGGAGAAAGCGGCATTTTGACCTATGTCCGCTTGTTTTTGATTAGGCTGGAGAGGGGTTTGGCGAACTAGAAACAGCGTAAGTTCTTCGTAGCGCAAGCAGACAACCCACCCGCCGACCGCGGCGGGCATGAGCCCACAGTAGGGGAAAATTGAATGGCTGACGATAATGGCGCGAGACCTTTGGATGAGAATGCCGTACGCAAACTGGGCGAAGCCCGGGAGAAGATCGCCGAACAACTGGCTCGCGTGATCGTGGGGCAGCATCATGTGGTCGAAGAACTCCTGATCTCCTTGTTCGCGCGGGGCCATTGCCTGTTTGAAGGCGTGCCCGGACTCGCCAAAACGTTGATGATCAGCACGCTCGCGAGGACGTTGGATCTCTCTTTCAGCCGAATCCAATTCACTCCCGACCTGATGCCCGCCGACATCACCGGCACAGAGATCATCGAGGAGAACAAGACCACGGGCGCCCGCGAGCGGCGGTTCCTCGAAGGTCCCGTTTTTTCCAACATCATCCTGGCCGACGAAATCAACCGAACTCCTCCGAAGACGCAATCGTCGCTGCTCGAAGCGATGCAGGAACGGCAAGTGACGGTGGGCCGAGTGCGACATGCTCTGTCCGACCCTTTCTTTGTCCTCGCGACTCAAAACCCCATTGAGCAAGAGGGAACTTACCCCTTACCCGAGGCTCAACAAGACCGTTTCATGTTCAAGATCTACGTGAACTATCCGTCGTTTGCCGATGAGCTTGAGATCGCGCGGCGGACCACCCAAGCCTTCTCGGACGAGGTCGACCGAGTGATGACGGGTGAGGAAGTGTTGGAGCTGCAGAAGATCGTCCGCGACGTACCTGCTTCACAACATGTGATTCGCTACGCGCTTTCTCTGGTAAGGCAGACGCGAGTGAAGAGCCCAGGCGCTCCGGAGTTCGTTAAGGACATGGTCGCCTGGGGCGCGGGACCTCGCGCTGTCCAAAACCTCATCCTGGGCGGCAAGGCTCGAGCTCTACTTCACGGCCGGACCCACGTTTCGACGGACGATGTGGCAGCTTTGGCCAAGCCCGTGTTGCGGCATCGCTTAGTGGTCAACTTCGCGGCCGAGAGCGAAGGCGTCACGACTGACGACATCATCGACCGACTTATCGCCACGACTCCAGCCAAGGAAGACGAGCTGACAAACGATGCCCGATTCCAAAAGATTTTTGCATCCTGAAGCGATCAAGCGAATCTCGCGGCTCGATCTTCGCGCTCGACACATCGTCGAAGGTTTCCTTTCCGGAATGCATCGCAGCCCGTACTTCGGTCAGTCGGTTGAGTTTCTCCAGCATCGCGAATACGCGGTCGGGGACGATCTGCGCCATGTCGACTGGAAAGTCTGGGCGAGGCAAGATCGTCTGGTGGTCAAACAGTTTGAAGAGGACACGAATCTTCGCTGCACGCTGCTGGTCGACGTCTCCAATAGCATGGCTTACGGAAGCGGCCCGCTGAACAAGTATGAGTACGCCTGCACCATCGCAGCTAGTTTGGCCTATTTGGTGCTCAAGCAGCAGGACGCGGTCGGAAGCGTGACGTTTGACGAATCAGTACGAGCCGCCACGCCCGTTCGCAGCAAGCGAAACCACCTCAACTCGATCATCGATTCGCTGAATGTGAACAAGCCCAAAGACAAGACCGACATGATGGCCATTTTCCGTCAGGTCGCCAACACCTATCCCCGCCGGGGAATGATGATCTTGATTTCGGACTTGCTAACTGACGTCGATCAAATGGTAAAAGGCTTGCGGATGTTGCGCCAACGCGGACACGACGTGCTGGTCTTTCATGTGATGGACGACGACGAGTTGGACTTTCCCTTCTCCGGTCCGACTCGATTCGAAGGCATGGAGTCGATCGACGCGCTCAATTGCAACCCGCGAGCGTTGCGCGAAGGCTATCTGGAGGCGGTCCAGGAGTTCTTGGAGGAAGTCCGGCGGCAATGCGCGCAGAGCGTTGTGGACTACGCACTGATCCGAACGAGCGACCATTTGGACGCCGCCTTGGCGACATATTTGAGCAACCGTTTGGGAATGCACCACCGCAACTAGGCGAGCGACTTGCCAACTTGCAAGCCGGCGTCAGGTCAAGAAACCAACGAGAGTATCGAGAGCAGCTATGGGCGGATTCACTTACCCGGCATTAGCTTGGGGGGGACTACTAATCGTCGGACTGCCGGTGTTGATCCACCTGATCAATGTCCTGCGCCTGCGGCGCGTCCAGTGGGCCGCGATGGAGTTCCTGCTGAAGAGCCACAAGAAGCACAAACGCTGGGTTTGGCTCAAACAGTTCCTCCTCTTATTGCTGAGAATTGCCGCGCTCGCCGTGTTGGTGCTGATGCTCGCCCAATGGGACCCAAGCCAACAATGGCTTGCCCGATTGCAACAGCGCACGACCCACCACTTTGTGGTCTTGGATGACAGCTATTCCATGTCCGAGCAAATTGGCAGCAGCAATGCCTTTGAATCTGCCATGCAGGCGATCAAAAAGCTCGCAACAGATGCCGGTCAAGACACCTCGCCTCAACGGTTCACCTTGCTGCGAACTTCACGGGCCGCTCGCGCTGACCAAAGCGGGCTCACCACCACCAATTTGTGCGACATCAACGGCGAGATGCTCGACCAGCAATTCGATGTCTTGCTGGAAGAAAAACGACGCGGATTCGACGCCACCGAGCTGGCGGTCGGCCCCGCCCCAGCCTTCAAACTGGCTCAGCAACTCATGGACAACGGGCTCGAGGAGAACCGACGGTTCTACTTTGTCTCCGATTTTCGCGCGAACGAATGGTCCCAAGCCGCCGAGATTCGCGAGGCGCTTGACGCCGTAGAACAACTGGGCGCCGAGTTGCATTTCGTCCGCTGCGTCCAGGAGCGGCAGGCCAACCTGTCCATCGTCGACATGCAACCCGCTGGCGACACGCGAGCCGCTGGCGTGCCGCTGTTTGTCAATGTGACGGTTCGCAACCAAAGCCCAGTCGACGCGACCAAGGTGCAATTGCGGATTCACACCTATTTCTACTCGCCCGACTTGGGAAAGCAGTCTGCCGAGGAATCCAAAGGCGAGAAAGAGGACGCTCCGGTTGAACTGATCGACCTGATCCCGGCCGGCGAAGAAGTCGTCCGGCGGGTGCAGGTCTATTTCCCCCAATCGGGCAAACACGTCGTCGAGGCAAGTCTTCCAGACGACGCGGTCAACACGGACAACCGACGATGGATTGTCGCTGAGTTTCCCGACTTCGAACCGACGCTCGTCATCGACGGCGACCTCGACCGACGTAATGGTTACTTTCTGCAGTCGATCTTCGAACCGGGCACGCGAGCCAAGACGGGCGTGGGCGCCGATGTGCAGTCGCCCGACTTCTTACGTGACGTAACCCAGGACGAGTTGAGACGGTTTACGACCATTTACCTTTGCGATGTCGAACGTCTTGAAGACCGGGCGATCAAGCTGCTCGAACAGTTCGTCAAGGAAGGAGGCGGCGTGGCCGTCTTTGCCGGACCCCACGTCAATTTCCGCCATTACACCGAACAGTTGTACCGAAACGGCGAGGGGTTTCTGCCCGCGCCCATCGGACGCGATGTCGCGGTCAGGGCGCCCAGCAATCTGGAAACGCCCCACGTCACCATCGAAGACGCCTTGCACCCGGTGTTCCAAGAGCTCTTCGCCGGCAGCAACCCCTTCATCGGGCTGTTGCGAGTTAGTCGGAGCTTGGCCCCGCCCAGCAATTGGCGAGCCGAAGGCGAGAACGGACCCACCCTGCTTGCCACTCTCCACAGCGGAGAACCCTTGGTCTTTGAGAAGTCGTTTGGCCGAGGCCGCGTGATCATGTTTCTCACAACCTACGCGCCGCACTGGAACGATATGGTGCTCGGTCCGAACGTGCTGATCGCACTGAAACTTCAGTCGTATCTTGCTGAACAAGCGAGGGCGGCAAGATCGGGCGAATCCTCCATGGAAGTCGGCGAGTCGCTGACCGTTCGCGGGCCGACGTCCCAATTCCGCCGGGATTGGCGATTCTCCGCGCCCGCGGCCTCGGGCGATGACCGCATTCTGGTCTCCAAGACGGCCGATAAACAGACAGAAGACAAGGTTTGGCAGGCCGTGTTCGGCGGCGAGGACCCAGCGATTGGACGCGGGGTGACGGACATTCGCGGAGTCTATGAAGCTTGGCTGCCGACGAACGATGGGATGCAACAGGTCCGCCGCTTCGCCTTCAATGTGAATGCCAACGAAGGCAATCTCGAGTTACAACCGACACAGACCATGCTGAACGATTTGCAGCCGGTTAAAGTTGTCTTGCACGATGTAGGCGACAGCCAATTGAGCGGCGCCGGCGGCGGCGACTCCCGCTTCGATTGGCTGTTTGCGTTGGTGGTGGCCGGAGTTTTATTGATCGAACAAGCGCTGGCCTTCAGTGCGAGCTATCACCCCGCAGTGCGAGGCGCCCAATGATCGGCTGGAATCTGCTCGCCGCCGAAACGGCCACCAAGGCTTATTGGCGTCTGAACCGACTGTACGCGATCCCCGAGGGCTGGCAGTGGCTCGCACTGGCGGCGCTAGTGCTTGCCGTGTTGGGCTACGTCTTCGTCATGTACCTGCGGGACGGAATCGATCTCGCCCGCGGAGTGAAATACTCGCTCGTTCTGTTTCGCTTCTTCGCGGTCGCAGCCTTGGTCTTCTTTTTCCTCGATATGGAGAAGGGATCCGAACGGCAACTCATCAAGAATTCGCGAGTACTGTTGCTGGCGGATACCAGCTTGAGCATGGCCTCGGCCGACGTCGGCGTCGGCGTCGACTCCGTCGCCAAACGCCGCCGCGTAGACGAGTTAGTCGAGGCGATCGAAGACGAGTCGTTTATCCGCGAGTTGCAAGAACGCCATGACGTGCTCGTCTATCAATTCGATTCCGACCCGCAACCGCAATTGTTGGCGTCGTTTCCTAAGCGAATCGACGAGGCCCAGGTCAAGAACATCGCCGCGGAACGGCTGCAGCGGCGGCAAGACGAATTCGACGAAGCTCGCAAACTGCTGATGATCTCGGCGGGCGTTGCGGCGGGTGGTTTCTTGCTCCTGGCAATCTGCGGATTTCTCGCACTGACCTCCATGTCCAAAGAGGCTCGGGGTTGGTTGACGTTTGCCGCCACGCTGCTGTTGATTGGGGGATGCTCGACCGCCTTTGCCGCCCACCTGAGGCACTCGGACTTCTCGCTGTCGTCGCTGCTGGGGATGGCCACTTTGGCGGATTCCGCCGCGAACGAGGAATCGTCCCCAGGCTCCGAGTCGGACGATGGCGAGAATAGCAGCGAGAGCGAGGAAACAGAGGAGGGCGAGGAGGCCCCGGTTGAGTTGGATTGGGCCAAGAGCTTGGCGCCGAAGGGCGTGGAAACACGCTTGGGCGACGCAGTCTTAGCGATGGTGAATCAGGAACGAGGCGGCCCCATTGCGGGGATTGCGATTTTCACTGACGGCGGCCATAACGCCGGGGTCGACGTCCCCACCGCCATGCTTTCCGCCAAGGACGCTGGCATCCCCGTATTCGCCATTGGCCTGGGCTCGGACAAACGCCCGGTCAATGCCCGAGTCGTCGATATTGACGTTCCCAAACGAGCCTACCCACGCGATGAGTTTCCGCTGACCGGCTACGTTCAAGCCTACGGGATGAAAGGAAAACAGCTCACGGTCGAGTTGTATGCAATCAAACAAACTGGCGAGAAGAGCGCCGATCAAGACGCCATCAACAATCCGCCCATTGACGCGCTCGTCGCCGACGCCCAAATCACCCTCGAGGGCGACGGCGCTGTGACGCCGGTCCGATTCAAGTCGGACCAGGCCGAAGAGGGCCGCTTCGCGTACGTGATGCGAGCCGCTGCTCCCAAGGAGGACGCCGAGTCGAAAGACAATCAGAAGTCGGCCGTGGTGGAGGTGGTAGATCAAAAGACCAAGGTCTTGCTGCTGGCTGGCGGGCCGAGTCGCGAGTTTCGCTTCTTGCGTAATCAACTCCACCGCGACAGTGAGATCACATCGCATGTGTGGCTCCAATCCGGCAAGCCCGGCATGTCTCAAGAGGCCGACTCGTTGTTGTTCGAGTTTCCCTCGACTCCCGACGAATTATACGAGTACGACGCGATCATCGCCTTCGATCCCGATTGGATGTTATTGACCGCGGAACAGATCGACTTGATGGAGAAGTGGATCGCGGAAAAGGCAGGCGGTCTGATTGTGGTCGCCGGTCCCGTCAACACACCGACGTGGGCCAACCTGACGCGCAGCGGCGACGCGCGAATCGCCAAGGTCAAAGGAATCTACCCGGTCGTCTTTTATTCCTGGCGTTCCGCCACATTGAGTCTCGGGCGATTCGGCGGCATAGCGGCGTGGCCCCTGCGGTTTTCCCAAGACGGACTGGATGCCGATTTTCTCTGGCTTGCCGAAGACGCGATCGCCAGCGAGGCCGCTTGGGCGAGCTTTGAAGGCGTCTATGGATATTACGCCGTCAAAGACCCCAAACTTGGCGCGCGAGTCTATGCGAGATTTTCCGACCCCGACACCGCGCTCGATGGCGACCTGCCGATTTACATGGCAGGCCATTTCTACGGCGCTGGCCGAGTCTTTTTTCAGGCCAGCGGAGAGATGTGGCGAGTGAGGGCGATCGACGACACCTACTTCCAACAATATTACACCAAGCTATTGCGCTGGGCCGCGGCGGGAAGGTTGCTGAGAGACTCCAAACACGGCGTGCTGTTGGTCGACAAGGAACGCTGTCTGATCGGTGACCATTTGTCCGTGAGCGCGCTGCTCTACGACAGCCAACATGAACCACTCAGTGTCGATTCGGTCATGGCGTCGCTCGCCCACCCGGACGGCTCCCGCAGCGAACTCGAGCTGCGTCGAGTCAAAGAATCGGCCCGTGACGGCATGTATTCAGCCCAGTTCACGGCCACCAGCGAGGGCGACTACCGGATCGAGATGATTCCGCCCCAATCGGCCGACCAAGAGCTCCTCACCCGACTCGTGCGGGCTCGGGTGCCAGCATTGGAAACCGAGCGTCCCGAACGCAACGACCCCTTGCTCCGAGAATTAACTCAAAAGACAGGCGCTACCTATTTTATCGGCGCCAAAGCGGCCGTCGATCCGAACTCCGCGGCTGGGGGCTTGGTCGCGGCGTTGTCGCCCGCAGATCAAGAGACTTTGTTACCTGGGGTCCCGGACCGCCGGTTCTCCCTGCTGCTGCGCACCTGGCTGCTCGCGCTAATTTGCGGCGCCCTTTGCCTGGAGTGGATTACCCGACGACTGAACAAGCTCGCCTAACGCCCTTGCAGAGGACCTAGGGCCAGCCGGAAATGCCCGAATAATCAGATTTCAATACCATAAAACAGAATTCCAAAACAACTCGGTCCCATAATCGTCTTTATTGCAGGCGACCATAACGCCTACAATTCAGGGTGGCGACCGGGATGAGCCCAAGAGATGTCGAAACGACATCGATCGTGCTCGGACCGAAGGTCCCCATAGCTGACTGTCGCTTATTCCAACAGCATCGTTCATCCAAGACCCGAACCCTCCGCGACGAACCGCATGTCAACCTATCATCAACCAGAATTAGCCCAAGGAATTCAAGGCGTCTTGAACGCGGTCCGCCGGCGAATCCGGGCCTATGTGCTCGCCGAAGGCTTGGCCATCTTGTTGATCTGGTGTGGGCTGACCTTTTGGCTAGGTTTGGCGATCGATTACTTTCCCATCCTCGTGTGGGCCAGCGAACTCCCTTGGGTTGTACGAGCGTTCGGACTCGCCGCGATCGGCGGCGTCGCTGTTGCGATTATCTATTGGTTCATTTTGCGCCGTGTTTTCGCCCGACTGCCCGATCAAAGTATGGCGATCATCCTGGAACGCAGATTCAGCCACTTTCACGATGGCCTCGTGACAGCGGTCGAGATGCGCGAAGGGACCCAGGGAGTCGACCCCAAAATGCTGGCGGCGTCAGCGCGGCACGCGGAAGAGGCGGCTGACGATGTAGCCATTAGCCGAGTGTTTGATATGCCGCCGCTAATCTGGAAGTGGATTGGCTGCTTGATTCTGCTCGCGCCGATTGGAGCCTTCGGCAACTACGCGCCCGATGCGATGAAAGTCTGGGTCGACCGAATGTACCGACTCAAGGATACGCCTTGGCCTCGCAGCGCCGAGATCTCCATGGTGGGAGTGGAAACGCTGCGAGCAACCTCTGCCTGGAGCAGCGTCTTGCCGAGCGCGCCGGTCGCCTTTCACAATAATGTGGTCAAGGTGGCCAAGGGCGCCAATCTCAAGATACGCGTCCAGGCAAACACCAATGCGATCGTGGTTCCCGATGTCTGCACGATCTACTACCGGGCCCAAGACGGCGGCCGCGGTTATGTCAACATGCAGAAGGCCGGAACGCCTCGCGACGACGCGCAACTCTATGTGATTGAAGGCAAGCCGTTCCGTGGAGTACTCTCGAAACTGCGGATGGACATCGTCGGCTTTGACCACCGACTGCGCAACTACACTATCGAAGTGGTCGATCCGCCCACGGTCGTCTCCACGAACTTGGCATGCACTTTCCCGTCCTATTTGCAAGACGAAGAAACTTCCGCCTGGTCGCCGCGTGACATCGAATACAAGTCGACCGGCGTCAAGCTCCCCCACGGCACTCGAGTCAACGTGCAA
>CAZWOU010000240.1:0-9415 GCA_964635375.1 uncultured Pirellulaceae bacterium
CGTATCGCGATCTGCCGATCTTGATCAACCAGTGGGCCAATGTGGTCCGCTGGGAGATGCGGACTCGAATGTTCCTCCGCACGACCGAGTTCCTCTGGCAGGAGGGACACACGGTCCATGCGACCGAAGCCGAAGCGCTCGAGGAAACTCGCCGGATGCTCGACACCTATGCCGATTTTGCCGAACGATATATGGCGATGCCGGTGATTCGCGGCGAAAAGACCGAGGGCGAGCGGTTCCCTGGCGCGGTCTCGACGCTGGCGATCGAAGCCATGATGCAAGACCGCAAGGCGTTGCAAGCGGGCACGTCCCACTTTCTCGGCCAGAACTTTGCTCGGGCCCAGGAGATTACGTATCAAGATCAGAACGGCCAGGAGGTATTGGCTTGGACAACATCTTGGGGCGTCTCGACCCGGTTGGTCGGCGGCTTGATCATGAGCCACAGCGATGATGACGGTCTGATTATTCCGCCTCGGCTTGCTCCCAAACACATCGTCTTGTTGCCGATCTATCGATCTGACGAAGAGCGCGAGGACGTCTTGGCCTATGTCCATTCGCTGAAGAGCGAACTCGAGGCGATCGATTTCGCTGACGGCAAGGTGCGGGCCTTTGTGGATGATCGCGATCTTCGAGGCGGTGAGAAGAATTGGCAACACATCAAACGCGGCGTGCCGCTTCGCGCAGAAGTGGGCCCGCGAGACTTAGCCAAGGATAGTGTCTTTCTGGCTCGCCGCGACACGGGTGAGAAGAACGGAACGCTGCGATCGGAACTCGTTGCCAACATTGCCTCGCTGCTTGACGAGATTCAAGATGGACTGTTTGACCGAGCCAAGCGGATGCGGGAGGAACACACGCGAACAATCACAAACGTCGACGATTTCCGTGAGTTCTTTACTCCGCAGAACGCGAAGGACCCCGAGATCCACGGCGGTTTCGCACGCTGTCACTACGTCGAATCGCCCGAAGTGGAGGCGATTCTCAAAGAACTCAAAGTGACGATACGTTGTCTGCCGCTGGACGAAGATTCCGAGCCGGGCGTGTGTCTGTTCAGCGGTCGCCCGGACGCGCGTCTGGCCATTTTCGCCAAAGCCTATTGAGTGATCCAATGTCGCCCTTTGCCGCTGGAAGGGCGATCAGGTTGTCAGGAACTTCATTGTGGGTGAAATCGCTGAGCCGCAAGAGACGATTCTGATTCTCGGCGCGCTGGGAAACGGCGAGGCGTCCCTGCAGTGGGCCCGCGATGCGACAGAATCTCGATGGGGCAACATCTGTATCGCCTCGCCTTGCTTTGACTTCGATTTCACAAGTTACTACGAAGCGGAAATGGGCAAGGGGCTGAAGAAGTGTTTCTTTGCCTTGGAGGCTCCCTTCGACCCAGCTGGCATAGCGAGAATCAAGCGGCAGACGAATGAATGGGAAGTGGAATTCGCAGATCAAGCCGGGGCCGATGTTGCTCGGCCTCTGAACCTCGATCCTGGCTATGTGACGGAAGCAAAGCTGGTTTTGGCGACGACCAAGGACCGCGACCACCGGATCTACTTGAGCGATGGGATCTACGCGGAATGCACGCTGTATTACCACCGCGGACAATGGAAGGACCGACCCTGGACGTATCCCGATTATCAGCAGGACTCCTACCAGGCGTTTTTCTCGCAATGCCGAAAACTCTTGCGCGAACGGCTCAAGGCAAAACGCTAGTGCTGCGAATCGGGACCGGGTGGGCGTAACCATTCAAACGGTGGCGATTGTCGAGTATTGTGGAATCAGACGATTATCATTTCTAGATGGGATTGGTTTCCCCTCTTCCGTTTCACTGCGCCCTATTCTCTTGGGCATTCCTCGAACTGACAAAACGGGCCGATGCAACCACTCGCCGGCGGCGCTCTGATGCTTGTCGCCGCGCTGCCAGCTTTTCTGGTTGCGTGGGGCTTTGCCTTTGTCGTCCGCAAGAACGCGCGTCGCTGGGGCTTGGTCGATGTGCCCGACGCCCGCAAGGCCCATGCCGCTCCGGTGCCGTTAGGCGGAGGTTTGGCGATCTGGCTGGGTGTTGTGGCGACGTTTGGCGCGGCCCATTTGGTGCTCCAACAGGCCTCGTCAAACGCGTGGGTCGCTGGCTGGGTTCCTTCGTTCGCTCAAGCTCACTTGGGCGGCCTGCGGGAGAAGTCGCTCGACCTTTGGGTGTTGCTCGCCTGCGGCACGATATTGATGCTCTTGGGCTTGTGGGATGATCGCAAAGGCGTGCATTGGTCCTTGCGGCTGGGGGTGGAATTGGCAGTCGCCGCGTTCTGCGTCTATTGGCAGGGCACTCGCCTGACGATCTTCATCGAGCTGCCGATCATAACTTGGGCGCTGTCCATATTCTGGATCGTGGCGCTGGTCAATTCGTTCAACATGCTGGACAACATGGATGGCGCCTCAGGCGGAGTCGCCTGCATTATCTCACTCATGTTGTCCCTGTTCTTGCTGTTTCCGCCGTTGAGCTCTGAAATGGAGCCCCAGTTGTTTGTCGCCGGTTTTCTGATGGTGTTGATGGGCGCGTTGCTCGGATTCCTGGCTCATAACCGGCCGCCGGCTCGGCTGTTCATGGGCGACGCCGGCGCTTACTTTATCGGTTTTTACATCGCGGTGGCTACGCTATTGGCGACGTACACAAGCTATCGATCTCCAACGCCTCACGCCGTCCTGGCGCCGATTTGCGCTTCGGCCGTGCCGCTTTATGATATGGTCACGGTGATGTGGATTCGCATCCGCGCGGGAGAATCTCCAGTTAAGGCGGACCGAAATCACTTCTCCCATCGCTTGGTGGATCTGGGGCTCTCGAAGACCCAAGCTGTGCTCACACTCTACTTAACAACGGCAACTTGCGGACTGGCCGCCTTGCTGTTGCATCGAGTCGATATGATCGGGGCGATGATCGTGATTGGCGTAGTGTTTTGCTCGCTTTCGGTGATCAATATTCTGGAGACGACTGCGCGTCGAAAGATCAGGCCATGAGTGCGAGAAGAAAACGCCAGAGCGACCAGAGCGCAAGCGAGCGGTTTGGGCAAGCCGACCTACTTCGGCTCGCCTGCTTGACAGGGACCGGGACCCTGCTTGTGGCGACCCCGCTGGTGCCCAGCGAGGCGGCCGCCGAGGCAGGCGTGGCCAATGTGCTCGCCTCCGGTTGGCTAGTCGTCGCGTCAGGCTGGTTGGCCATGTTCACGCTGAACCCCGCCTCGCGTTTGCGAACAAGCCCAGCGATGCTGGCTGTACTCGCGTTTGGACTGTGGCAGATTGTCGACATGGCGCTGCAGTTTCGTTCGATTCACCCCCGTCCGGCCGTCAACATGGCGCTCGTCTACGTCGGCGCCGGCGCCTGCGTGTTCTCTCTCGTGCAACTGCTTCGCAGCGCCGCAGAGCGGAATGGCGTGCTGGTGTTGATGATCGTGCTAGCCGCTGGTTTGTCGACCCATGGGCTGTATCAATATTTTGTCTCAATGCCCAAGGACGCCAGGGAGTACGACGAGTCCGGGGAACAGCAGAAGCAGAGGTTGCTTCAGAGTCTTAACTTGGATCCCAATCCGGGATCGGCGGATCGCAGCCACTTTGAAGACCGCTTGAAAAGCACTGAGCCGTTTGCCACGTTCGGGCTGGGGAACTCACTGGCCGGTTTTCTTGCTCCTCTGCTCGTGCTTATCGTCGCGGCCATCGGGACGGAGGCGATGGGGCGTCGGCAATGGTCCGTGCTCGCGGCGCTAGCGGCATTCCTAGTCGTTTGCGCCGTCTGCGTGATGCTCAGCAAAAGTCGCACCGCCTATCTCGCAATCCTCGCGGGGATCGGCTTGCTGATGTTCCTGGGGCGGGTGAAAAGAATCAACCGCCGCTGGGTCGCGGTTGGCGCTGCGGCAACGCTCGCTTTGGTCGCTCTTGTGGGGCTGGGCGTTCTTGTTGGCGGCGTCGACGTTAAGGTGCTCAGCGAGGCAGCGAAGTCGTTTAGCTACCGCATCGAGTTTTGGCAAGCGACGATGAGCATGATTGGCGACTCACCATTGCTGGGATGTGGACCGGGGCAGTTTCAGTCAGCCTACACCCAGTTCAAACTTCCTCAAGCCAGTGAAACCGTCGCCGACCCACACAACTTCCTCCTGGAGGTGGCCGCTACGGCGGGCATTCCCGGGTTGCTGCTGTTGCTGGCCGCAGTCGGTTTGCATTTGAGAACCGAGCGCGGCGGTGTGGAATCCGCCGCACACAACGAACCGCGATCGCAATCGTTGGCGGAGAGCCCGTCGAGTCGGTGGGCAATGGTCGCAATGGCGATTGGCGCCGGACCAGGCGCCGTACTGGCGATGGGCGTTGGGGCGATGGTCGACCATGTTCCCGATGTCTGGGGAGTCGCCTGCGTACTGGTCGCTGTCGTTGTCGGATTTCCTTTGTGGTGGTTTGGCGCGACAGCGCCGAAGTCCGCCGTGATCGCAGCTCTGCTCACTTGGTGCGTTAACTTGCTCGCCGCTGGCGGTTTTGGTTTTCCTGGCGTCGCCATGGTCGGTTGGGTCTTGTTCTCGTTGCTCATCGTCCAAGCTCCCACCCGGGCTTGGGGCCCAGGGCAGGGCGTACGCCTAGCCTTGTTGGTGTCGGTGGCTGCGATGGTCTTGGCGGCGATGCAATATGGTACGCGGCCGCTGCAGGCGAGGCTCGCCTTATCGAGTCCGCTGATTTCTAACACCTTCTCCGATGCCCGCCGGCTTGGCCTGGAGGCTGCTGAACGCGACCCCCTGTGGGCTGAGCCGTGGAGCCATTTGGCAGCCGTCTACCACCACCGCTGGCTGCAATCGGGCAGCGCGGCCGATCGTAAATTGTACAAGCACGCCGAATCGAAACTGTTGAAGCTCGATCCAAGGTCTTGGACGCGCCGCCGACAAGTCGCCGATTGGCGCCTCAGCGCGTGGCGCGCTCGAGGGGACAGCGCGGATTTGAGCGAGGCCCTGGCTGCCTTGAACCAAGCCGTGGATCGGTTTCCCAATAGTATCGGACTACACGCCCAACTCGCCTGGTGCCTCAACCTGTCCGGTGACCGAGCCCAGGCGTCACGAGAGGCCGAGGTAGCGATGCTCCTGGATAGCCAACACCCGCACAGGGAGAACAAGCTGGCTAAGTTGCACATCTATGATCCGGGCCCAAGTCGCCTGGTGGAGCGGCAACTGCCGGCCCCGCCCGACTCAGCCGCCGAACCAATCATGCGGCTGCTTCGTACAGCGGTTGAACAATAAGAGAGTGGAATGGGATCCGGGAGATGGTGTAAAATGGTCGGCGATTCATGGTGGTCGCCATTGATTGTTCCCGAGACAGGGCGTTGCACGCGAAGTTGAGGCACTTGAATGAAGACTTGGATCGGTTCCGCGATTGCGGCTTTGGTTGGACTCGCCTTCGGATTGGGACTGACTCAATTCGAGTTCGCCGGCATGGGCGAATACTTGCGCGTCTCCAATACTAGTATTCCGCCAATCCGCGACGAGGAAGACCCTGAGGCTGATCCAGGTGAACCCGTTGCGGAACTGCCTCGCGTCAAACTGATCGGCGAGCCGATTTTTGAGTTTGGGACCATCGAGCAGAACACGAGCGGGTCCCACGTCTTTCAGCTGGCCAATGAAGGCAAAGCGCCGTTGAAGCTAGTCATTACAGGAACTACTTGTAAGTGCACCGTTGGCAAGCTCGAGACGAACGTCGTGCCGCCTGGCGAAACCGCCGATATCGAACTCACCTACAAGGCGGAGCAGCCAACCCCTAAGTATCACCATGGGGCGACCATCCGCACGAATGACCCGAAGCGTCCTACGATCGCCCTGTCTGTTAAGGGCGTCGTGGAGAACCGAGTGTTTGTGCTGCCGCCCACGCTCGTTCTGAGTCGTATCTCCGCCAACTCGCCAACCGAATTCCAGGTCGCTGTCTATTCGGTTCGTTATCCTGATTTTGAAGTCACAGAAGCGGTCTTCACGGAACAAGAATCGGCCAAGTTTTTTGAAGTCGCGATCACGCCCTTGCCAGCTGAATGGCTTGAGGGGCAACGCAGCGCCGACGGCGGCCGACTGCTGACCATCCACACCAAACCGGGGCTGCCGAACGGGCCCTTTCACCAAAACCTCCAAGTGTCGACGAATTCAAGCCAACCGATCGATATTCCCATCAGCGGGTCTGTGATTGCCGATGTTTCGATCGTCGGCGGCCAGAAGTTCCATTCTGATGCCGGCCTGTTTGATATGGGCGTGATCGAATCGAAGCAGGGTGCTTCGGAGCGACTATTAGTCTTGGTAAAAGGCAAGAATCGTGACAAAATCAAGATCGGGGTTGCGAGCAGTTCGCCAAGTATGCTCAAGGTCGAACTCGGCGAACCAACGCGAGGAGCCAAGGTGACGAGATACCCGCTGATTCTGACCATCGAACCAGGCAGCCCCAGTGGCAGCTTCCTGGGATCGCAGTCGGCTGGATTTGGGTCGGTTGTATTGGAAACGGACGATCCCAGAAACAAGCGAGTCTCAATTCGAGTTCGCTTTGCCGTGAAATAGCGGCGCCCGCGCTCGCGGTCCCGGCGCCGCACGCGTTCGTGGCCGCTCGAATCGACAAGCTCAACGGACAAGCTCAACGGACAAGGACGGACGAAATGCAGCGACACAAGGGAAGCAGCCCGGTACGACACTCTCCATGGGCCGCTGGCGCCCTTGCCGTGGCGATGGGGCTGATGGTGGGCTGCCCAGCAACGACGCCCGACTCGCCGACGCCCCAGACTCCGGCGACACCGACCACCCAGTCGACGCTGACGACACCACCGTCACCGGCCCCAAGTGAACCAGCCGACGATGTCGCTGACTCAACGCCCACTGAGGGCGCATTGGCGCCCAACAGCACCGCTTCAACTCCATCGGGGGACCCAGGTCGTCCCGATTCGCTGACGGCAGACGCGCCAAGCGTCGACCTGCCACCTCCCGCAGACGCTCCACCTGCCGACGCTGCACCTGCTGTTGAGCCTGCTGTGTTGCCCTCGCCTCCAGCGGCGGCGTCGGGAACTGGACCGTCGAAGGGGCCGTTATTTGAGGGGTGGCCGAAACCGCGAATGGTTTTCATGTTGACGGGCCGGATGAAGGGTTATCTTGAGCCGTGCGGCTGCACTGGGCTAGAGAACCAGAAGGGAGGTCTCGCTCGGCGGCACGTGTTCTTGCAGTCGTTGCTGGAACGGGAATGGAAAGTCGCGCCGCTAGACGTCGGCAGTCAGGTCAAGCGTTATGGCGCACAGGCCGAGTTGAAGTTTCAGATGAGTGTTGAAGCGTTGAACAAGATGGGCTATCTCGGTGTCGCTTTCGGCGCCGAAGATTTGCGGTTGTCGGTGGACGCGTTGATTTCCGCATCGGTCGATGACAGCCCGTTCATGTGCGCCAACGCCTCGGTGCTCGATCTGTCGGCCACCCACCGAATCGTCGAGTTAGGCGGGCGTAAGATTGGCGTGACGGCGGTTCTGGGCGAATTAGATCAGCGCCGCATCACCAGCGACGAAGTGGAGATCAAGAGCATCGACGCGGGCCTCGGGCCGGTGCTCGAGAAGATGCGTGCGGCCAAATGCGACTACGTTGTGGTCTTGGCCCACGCGACGCTCGATGAGTCGCGCGCGATGGTCGGCAAGTACCCGCAAATTGATTTGATCGTTACGGCGGGCGGAGCGGAAGAGCCGGCCTATGTGCCGGAGAAGTTCGCCAACTCAAAGACTCGCCTCGTGCAGGTCGGGGCGAAGGGCATGTACGCGGGCGTGCTCGGGCTGTTCGACGACCAGGATCGCCCGGTCCGCTTTCAGCGAGTTCCCCTGGACGACCGTTTCGCCGATTCGAAAGAGATGTTGCGGTTACTGAAAACCTATCAAGCGAAACTGAAGACGCTGGGACTCGCCAAGCTGGGCATTCGACCGTTGTCACACCCGACCGGGCGCAAGTTCGTCGGCTCGAGCGAGTGTGCCGATTGTCACTCCATCGCCTATGAGGTTTGGGAGAAGACGCCCCACGCAGAGGCGATCCACTCGATCAAGACGCCGCCTCAGCGATCGGATATCGCTCGACATCATGACCCCGAATGTCTGAGTTGCCACGTAACTGGCTGGAACCCAAGTAAGTTCACACCCTATATTTCGGGCTATCTGGATTTTGCCAAGTCGATGGCCTTGCACGGCAACGGTTGCGAGAACTGTCACGGCCCTGGCGACCAGCACGTGGCTGCCGAATCTGGCGATGAGTCGGTGGATGACAAAGAGCTGTCTATTCGGCGGGTGCAAATGCGGCTGACGATGGAGGACGCCGAAAAGAAATGTCTAGAATGCCATGACCTAGACAACAGTCCTGATTTTCACGGCCCTGGCGCTTTCGGAAAATATTGGAAAGACGTCGAACACAAGGGCATAGATTAGGCTCGGTCGGCACGCATGCTGCGCCGTTATTGATCGAGTTCGGCGAGGGCTTCCGCGGGCAAGTTGAAATTCGCTGAGACGTTTTGTACATCGTCGTGATCGTCCAACAGTTCGACCAACTTGAGCACTTTACGAGCTGTGTCGACGTCGAGGTCGACCGTGTTGCTTGGAATGCGAGCCACTTGTTTGCCGAGCAATGTGATGTCGGCCTTGTCCAATGCCTCGCCCACGGCGCTGAACGATTCGGGCTCGCAAAGCACTTCAAAGGTGTCGCCCTCGCGTTTGAGATCGTCTGCGCCCGCTTCGAGCGAGACTTCCATCAGGGCGTCTTCCTCGACCGACTCGGTTGAGACGAGAAACATCCCTTTTCGCTCGAAGAGATAGGCTACGCAGTTTGTTGGTCCCAGCTTTCCGTCGTGGGTTTCAAACAGTTTGCGAAGTTCCGGTGCGGTCCGATTTCGGTTGTCGGTAAACACGTCGAGCATGATCGCGACGCCGCCCGGTCCGTATCCCTCGTAGATGATCTCTTCGACGTTGCCGCCATCCAATTCGCCGGTGCCCTTCTTGACCGCTCGAGCGATATTGTCCTTGGGCATGCTGACCGCTTTGGCGTCGGCGATCGCGGTTCGCAGGCGAATATTGGTGTCAGTATCGCTACCTCCCATCTTCGCAGCAATGATGATGGCCTTGGAGAGCTTGCTCCAGAGTTTACCGCGTTTGTTATCGACCAGGGCCTTCTTGTGTTTGATACCAGCCCAGTGGGAGTGTCCAGCCATAGTTTGATCAATCAAATAGGGGGAGCGGGGTCCCGCTTTGCGACGTCACGGCCTGCTGCTATCGAGGCTTCTTCTTGGCCAGTCGCTTGCTGGCGGACTTCTTGCCTGTCTTCTTTGTCGCTGTCTTCTTTGCTAGTGGCTTCTTTGCCGCCGGCTTCTTGGCCACTGGCTTCTTCGCGGATGCCTTTTTGTCTGCCTTCTTCTTCTTGGCGGCAGGCTT
>CAZWOU010000241.1:0-9260 GCA_964635375.1 uncultured Pirellulaceae bacterium
GCGTGCCGATTCGCACAGCCATCAACGGCATCGCACAGCGCCACCGAGGCCGCCGCGTAGTGCAATGCAAGGAACCAACCCCCCGGCGATTGAGGATTTGTGTGCGAGGCGTCCTTGATTCGCTGGGTTCCGTTGGTTTCCTGTTGTTGCATCAACTGCGTGATTTTGAACTTGGGGTGGAGACGCGTAGCGGAGCAAGATACGCTGAAGATTCGCACCAGAAACAATGCCGATTCCCGGAGGGGCCTGCTTCGTCATTTCATCCTACAGCGTGTTCGACGCGCCGAGTCAAATATGGACCCCGCCATGCCGCTCGCCTTCACCGCAACTCTACTGATCTCGTCCTTGCTTACGGCGGCGGACGCCCCAAGAGTCGCGCGCCGTTTTACTGGCCCCGGCGATCCTGTTCGACATGGCTGGGTCGCTGACCATGACAAAGAGAGGGCGGCTATCCACAGAGTGGGCGACGAGTTCTTGCGAATTGAAGATGACGACGACATGGGCGCGGAAGGACTTTTCTTTCGCTCGGGATTGACGGACGAACAGCGAGACCAAGCGAGGCGTAGCGGATTTCAGTATCGTTGGCGAGTTCGTGTCGTCGAGGAAACCGGCGCGCCGTCGCGGGCCATTGGCGTCGAGGTTTGCATCCAGCGAAAGGACAAGTCGGACCGCTTGCGACTCTCAGTTCAACTTGGGCGCAGCGGCAATCAACTACTGGCTCAAACCTATTCCGGGACCCACGGCGCCGTCCAAGGGGCGCTGACAGTCGATCAAGCGGACGCGTTTCACGATTGGGAACTGCTGTTTGACGGCGCGACTCGGACCTTGAACCTGAGGGTCGATGGCCGCCTGCTCTTGAGTACATTATGCGATAACAATGACGCCGGGCATGATCTCGTCTTTGGCTCGCGGGCGACGGGCGTTGGAGTTTCTGAATGGCGAGACGTCAGTTTTACTATCGGCTTAGCCGCGGACCAGAAGTTGTCTGCTCCGCCGATCCCTCCGCAACGAACTGAGGTCTATATTGCCGGGGCCGACGAATACTTCGCCTATCGAATTCCTTCGCTGCTCGTGACGCCCGCAGGCGCCTTGTTAGCTTTTGCCGAGGGCCGGAAGACAAGCCTTGCCGATCTTGGCAACAACGACATGGTCCTCAAGCGTTCCACGGACGGAGGCGCGACATGGGGTCCCTTGCAAATCATTTACGATGAAGGCGAGTCGACAATCGGCAATCCGACTCCGGTGATGGACGAGGAGACAGGCCGAGTTTGGCTGATCTTTGGTCGCCACGGCAAAGAAGTCCTAGCGATGCACAGCGATGATGACGGCGCCAACTGGAGCGAGCCGGTCGAGATCACCAGTCAGGCCAAGAACCCGACGTGGGGATTCTATGGAGTTGGGCCAGGCGTCGGCGTGCAAGTTCGGCACGGCGCCAATAAGGGACGACTCGTCATCCCGGCTTACCACCGGCTCACCGAGCACAAAGGCAGTTCGCCCTACGCCCATGTGTTCTACAGTGATGATCACGGCAAGACGTGGCGAGTCGGCGGAACGGTCGGCCCGGAATCGTGCGAGTGCCAAGTCGCCGAAACGGCGGGCGGAGGACTCATTGTGAATGCGCGCAACCATTGGTGGCGGACTGGAAAGTCGCAGGAAAAATCAGGCAAACGAATCGTCGCGCGAAGCGCCGACGGCGGCGAGACATGGAACGAGCCTGTGCTCGACGCAGCTCTGATCGAACCGACCTGCCAAGCAAGCTTGCTGCGCTATTCGTGGAAAAGCGAAACCTCGCGCAGCCGTCTGCTGTTCGTCAATCCCGCCGCGACCCCAACCGGGCATTGGGGCGGGCCCCGACATCGACTCACGATCCGATTGAGCTACGACGACGGCGTGACCTGGCCGGTAAGCCGACTGATTGAACCCGCGCAAGCCGCCTACTCATCACTCGCCCGCCTCCCAGACGGACGAATCGGCGTGCTCTACGAGTCCGGTGGCTACCGCCAACTTACGTTTACGTCCTTCGAGCTTGATTGGCTTGAACGGAACTAGAAATGTGGCCAGCCAATCGGTAGCTTCCGCAATGGCAACCACCCTTGACTCACATTATTTGGCTGGTCCATTGGCCACGCATTACGAATCCACTTTGACTGACTCGGTATGAACGCGTGAATTTGCTTTGTGATATCCGTGATCTCGGCGGCACTCAGCGTCGTCGATTCGACGATTTGGAGAAGATTACCTGGCATCAGTCTTCCTAACTCTTCGTCTTCCTGGCTCAATAGCGCATCCTATCATGTCCCAGCCCGGTTGCCGGCGCGAGATTCTCTGTCCAGTTTGGATCTGGTCTCCAACTTCTGTCGTGCGGGGCATGATCGCCAAACGTAATCCTACCGTATCGCCGCAGGATCGGTAGAATGCTGGTCTTGCTCTAGACGTTTGCCTCATGGCTCGAATGGGGAACCCGTGCTTGGCATCAACAACGGGTAGCAATTGGGCGAAGATCCTAGATTGCATCGAGTTGATCATGGGACCGAACATGTTGTCCACCCACTTTTCTGCAAGGAGAACAGGAATGCTGTACGAGAAGACAACAAGCGGCCCGATTGAAGAAGTGGTCGCCAGGATCGAAGAGGCGGCGGCGGTAAACGAGTTTGGTGTGTTGGGCATTCATGATCTCAAGCAGAAGCTGAACGCGAAGGGGCTCGATTTCAAGCCAGAATGTCGCGTGTTGGAAGTCTGCAATCCCGGCAAGGCGAAGACCGTTCTGGAAACCGATATGTCGATCTCCAACGCCTTACCCTGTCGCATCTCGGTGTACGAAAAAGGGGGCGCGGTGAAGGTCTCTACGTTGTCGCCTACGCAATTGCTGGGCCTGTTCGGCCGCCCTGAACTTGAGCCGGTAGCCGAAGCTGTCGAGGTATCGCTGTTCCGAATCATCGACACCGCTTGCGAGTAGTCTCGGTCGCCGAGTCCTGGTGAGTCACTATGAAAGTCTCTGAGCCAGGCCGCCACAAGACTCTGGCAACTCAGATGATTTGGGCATAGACGCAGGAAGACGGACCTTGGGGGGTCGTGACATGGCGAAGTCGAGAGGGATTGACGTTGCCGGCGCTTCATCCGTGACGCTGTTGATCCACGGCGTTGGCGACCACAGCGGGGCGAACATCGGCGGATGCGCGCTAAAGGGCTTTGAAGCCTCATCGCTGACTCAGGATTATCGCTGCGAGCAGGAGCCTGGCCGACTGAAACGTGGCCAGTGGATCATCGAAAACCAACTCAAGCTGACACGTGGCGACGAAACCCATTACGTGCTTCCTTGCATTTGGTCTGGACTTCGCATCGGCCAACATGCGAGTGTCGTCATGATCTGCAGCGGGATTCTCATCGGCTTGATCGTCGTGGCTATTATCAGCGCAAAATACGCCATTGCCTGGCTTGGAGTTGGTTCCTTTCTCGCTTTGGGCGCCGGGGCCCTGGTGCTGGATGTGCTCGCTTTTCTAGGACGCGATAAGGGCAACAAGTCTGGCCTGCCGCTGTTTCCCTGGACCGGACTCGCAATTCTCTACGTCGCAGCCGTCCAGTTGGTCGTGTACGCCTTTCCCTGGCTCTGGCTGCTGCCGGCAGTCATCATGCTAGGCCTCGGTGTCTATTTCGCCGTCCCAGGCATCCGCTGCGCCTACTCGGCTCGAGGCGTCGTCTGGAAAACGCTCATCCTATTCTGCACAATTGGTCTCTGCGTCTTGCTGACCGAAATCGGCGCACTCCTTGGCGCGATGCTCCGCACTGAAATGCCGAACAACCTCCAGGGCGTTAGCTATTGGGACGCGTTGCTGCTTCTATCGATGCCGTTGCTCCTGTTGGTCGTCCTCGGCACGCTGTTTCTAATTGTTCGAGTCTTCTTCCCCATTGAGTTGGCCTTCGACGTCATGCGATACGTCGGCGTTCCGTCGTCCCGCCGTAAACTGTTGGACTCGTTTCAACAGTTGCTCAACGAGCTCTCGCGGAAAGCGGATGACTGCCCGGTTTGGGTTGTGAGTCACAGCTTGGGGACTGTCGCCGCATCGCATGGCTGCCTGGGATCCGAGCCGGACCGCTTGGGCCTGATCACGATGGGCTCGCCCCTGGCGATGATGTCCGACGTCTTTCCCAGCGTCGTGCAAACACCCGATCAATTGCATGGCGCCGTTGTGGAGCAGGGGAATCTCGCGTTTTGGCTCAACCTATGGCGGGATGGCGACGTGGTCGGTCGCGCCTTGAATATCGGCAAGAAGCCGTTCTCGGAGTACTCGATCGGCGCAGGCGGACACAGCAATTACTGGAGTGACAAGCTTGTGTGGGATGCAATCGTCACAGCGATTCGCGGCGAGATGATTTGCCGCGAAGCCCAGCAAGGTCCGGAGTCTCTACTCTCCACTCGCGGGCGGCTTGGACTCTGTCTCGGAACGGTGTTGATCTGGGGGCTCGCGGTCCTCGCTGCATTCGCGATTGACCTCTCCCCGCAGAAGGCGCCGAAGATCAACGCCCTGGCTGAGAATGGCGTTGTTAAGGGCGGCGTCTTTCTACCCGATGGCCACGGAGTCTCGGGCGTGCGCATCACGCTTGGCGACCTTCCTCCTGTCGCCACCGACTTGAACGGACAATTCAAATTCGAAGATGTCGCCCCCGACATTTACCTCCTTGCTGTTGTCCAGTCCGGGCCGAAATTCGGGCAGGGCGGAGATTACTTTCACTACATGGCACAGGCAAAGCCGGTGACGGTTTCCGCCGGCAATCCGGCGCATGCCGACTTGACTCTCGAGCCAGGCATACCAATCCAAGGGCGACTTGCGAAATCCGAAAAGCCCCGATGGGCGATGTTCGTGACGTCGGGCGGCGACCATTCCATCATCAAGCGAGATGGCTCGTTCCTCGTGAAGTGGAAGCCCACGGACGGTGATTGCAAGGTTGAGATTCGAGCCGCACATGGAGTCGTCAAGACCATTTCTATCTCGCGCAACTCGCTTTCGTTTGGCCAAGTTCATGACCTAGGCGAAGTTCTTATTGTGGAGTGATTAGAGCGTCGCTCCCGGCCATATAGCGATTCTCTACTTGACAAACGGCATGATAGTGTATAAAGTACACTAAGAACGTCTGACATTTGGTTGGAGTGGGATAATGGGAACACTAGCTGAGATCTATCGAACTCCGTTGGCGTTGCTGACGGATCTGTACCAACTGACGATGGCCTATGGTTATTGGAAAACGGGCCGCGCCGAGCAGGAGGCTGTTTTCCACCTATGCTTCCGCAAGAACCCGTTTCAGGGCGGGTATACGGTTGCCGCTGGGTTGCAGTATGCGGTGGACTATCTGGACGGCTTCCGATTTTCGCAGGATGACGTCGAGTACCTCGCTGGGCTGACGGGAAATAACGGCGCGGCGTTGTTTGAGCGTGCCTTCTTGAAGTATCTGGCTCAACTGGAGTTGCGCTGCGACGTCGATGCCGTGCCGGAGGGAACGGTGGTCTTTCCACACGAGCCGCTTGTACGCGTCAAGGGACCAATTCTCCAATGTCAAATCTTGGAAACGGCACTGTTGAATATGGTCAACTTCCAATCGTTGATTGCCACGAAGGCGGCTCGCATTTCGGCGGCGACCGGCGGTGATCCGGTGTTGGAGTTCGGGCTGCGTCGCGCCCAGGGAGTTGATGGAGCGCTGGCGGCGAGCCGCGCCGCCTATATCGGCGGTTGCGAGGCAACGTCGAATGTGTTGGCTGGCAAACTGTTTGGCATCCCAGTCAAAGGAACACACGCCCACAGTTGGGTGATGTCGTTCGACGATGAAATGACGGCGTTCGAGCAATACGCCGCGGCAATGCCAAACAACTGTGTCTTCCTTGTCGACACTTACGACACGATCGAAGGTGTTCGCAAGGCGATCGAGGTTGGCAGGCGGCTCCGCGAGACGGGCCATGAAATGGTCGGTGTCCGCCTCGACTCGGGAGATCTAGCTTACTTGAGTATTGAAGCCAGAAAGGTGCTCGACGAGGCGGGCTTTCCCAATGCGGTCATCGTCGCCAGCAATGATCTCGACGAGGGTGTTGTTGCCAGCCTGAAGCACCAAGGCGCGAAGATCGCTGTCTGGGGCGTTGGCACCAGGCTCGTCACCGCATACGACCAGCCCGCGCTTGGCGGCGTCTATAAGCTCGGTGCGATGCGGAACGAAGCTGGAACGTGGGAGCCGAAGGTCAAGCTCTCGGAGCAGGCAATCAAGACATCAACCCCCGGCATGCTGCAAGTCCGCCGTTTCCGTAATGGTGACGGCGCCGTTGCCGACATGATCTTCAACCAGCTCGGCGAACAATCTGACGAAGCGATCATGGTCGATCCGCTTGATAGCACGCGCCGCCGGCGATTGGGCGGTGAACTCGCGGCTGATGATCTGTTGATCCCCGTTGTGCGAGCCGGCCACGTAGTAGGCCCGCGAGAGGAACTCGTTGCGATTCGCGCTCGGGCTGGGCAGCAGCTAGGCATGTTCCACGCGGGCGTTCGGAGACACATGAATCCTCACCAATACCCGGTAGGCTTGGAGCAAAGTCTGCACGACCTAAAAACAAACCTGATCCTCGATGCGCGGGGCGACGAGGCGTAGCCGGGCAACACATTCCCAATAGATCCCCAGCATGACGCTCCAGTGGAGCTGGACTAAACCGATGCCCATCTGGAGCATCGCATAGGCGACTGACGAAATAAGGTCTTCACTTCGAGAATCGAGGAGAACGATGAATGCGTTAATCCTTGTCGACCTGCAGTACGACTTCATGCCAGGCGGGGCGCTGGCGGTGAGGGAAGGCGATCAGGTCGTCGCAGTTGCCAATCGCTTGATGCCGCACTTCGATTTGGTCGCTGCGACGCAAGATTGGCACCCGGCCGATCACAAGAGCTTTGCAAGCCAGCACGAGGGCAAGCGCGTCGGTGACGTTATTCAACTCGATGGATTGGAGCAAGTGTTGTGGCCGGATCATTGCATTCAAGGAACCTTAGGCGCTGATCTGCATGGAGAACTGGACGTTGGGAGGATTCACGAGGTCGTTCGCAAGGGCACGAACACCCAGATCGACAGCTACAGCGGTTTCTTCGACAACGGTCATCGCCAGTCGACGGGTCTCTCGGAATTGCTCAAAGGGCGAGACATTTCAAACGTTGCGGTGATGGGACTTGCAACGGACTACTGTGTAAAGTTCACGGTGCTTGACGCCATAGAACTTGGATTGAGGACCTTCTTCATAGAGGACGGGTGCCGAGGCGTTGACCTAAGTCACGGCGATGTGAGTCGCGCGATTGAGGCGATGCGCAGCGTTGGCGCTGAGGTTGTTACGTCCATGCAGTTTATTAGCCGCTAGAATAGGTCCGCATTGGCCGCGAAGAGGAAGTGTGATTCAAGAGTTTAGGAGAGCACGAGGCGAGGAAATGGAGGAGCTATGAGTGCTCGCGTGAAGAGTCAGAATAAGACCGTAACGGGAGAATTGCCTCACGACAGGCCATTCGATGGACGTCCTCACCGCTTGTATGTCGCCACAACGAACCACTGCAACCGCGAGTGCTCTTGGTGTAGCACTTATTCTTCGCCTCGCGGACAAACATGGCTGACCGTTGAAAATTATGTCGCGGGGTTTCCCGCGAAGGGCGATTTCGAATTGCAACTTGAGGGCGGAGAGCCAACAATTCATCCGGACTTCTTTGAGCAGGTTCGAATTGCCGCAGAACATCCACGTTGTCGGCGGCTGATCGTGGTTACGAATGGTGTCGCCGTGCCCAGGAGCCGGGACGCTTTGAGAGCCTGGTTGAGTCGTCTTGGCGACCGATTCACGCTGAAGCTATCCGTGAATCACCATCTCCTGGAGCGAGACGCTGGTCTCCTTTCCTTGGCGACTCTCTTGAACGAGGAAGTGCCAGCTTGTGATGGCGATTGTCAATTGGTGCTCAACGTGCGACTTCGAAAAGGAGCCGAGGGCGACGACGGTTGGATTGTCGACGTTGTCACGCGTGCCGGATTGCTGTCGAGCGCAAATGTCTTCTTCCTTCAACGATACGGTTTGGCAGAGAGTCGCAGTGAGTGGGAGTCGCCGTTTCTAGTGGGCGAGAACTTTTCGATGATGACGCCAGACGGCCGAGTTTGGGGCGCCGATCTGATTAAGCGTAGCGAGGCCATGGGGAGAATGCCGTGACCACAGGCGAATTCAATCTCGATTGGCGGCGGCGCAAATGCCGCGCGTTTGACCTGCGGCACAACAGCACCGCTGGGCGCACGCTCCGGTTCTCTCTGTGGGGCCGACCGGTCGAAGTTTATGCAAACGCCAATTTTTCGATCTATAGCGCGCAGCTGTGCAACGCCAAGTGTCCGTTCTGCGTCGAAGAGCTTCGACCGGCGTCTCGCGGAAACGAACTGGAACTGCAGCGTACGGTCGAGCCAGACGATGCCAAGTACTTTGCAGCTCTTGAATCGTCACTCAATGTGATGCGTCCCTTGGCGCCCACGATTTCCATTACGGGAGGCGAGCCGAGCATTGATCCTCGTCTGCCTGAGATACTGCGGATCGCCCGGCGATTCGATTCTCCCCGGCGATCACTCACTACCAATGGGTCCGGCCTGCTGGATTTGCGAGAAGGAGATCGCGTCATCGACTGGGTTACGCAGACTGGCGTCGATCATCTCAACATCAGCCGGGCTCACTGGGACTTTGATCGCAACGCGAAGATAATGATCCTTCCGACCGGACTGACGGACGAACAACTTCGTGATGTGGTCAGTCATTCCAACGCTAACGGTACGCGAGTTCGGCTCTCCTGCGCTCTGCTGGACGAGGCCGTGGATAGTCTGGACGCGATCAAGAAGTACTTGGCGTTTGCCGAGTCGATTGGCGTGGACAACGTGATCTTCCGCCAACTCATGACGATTGACCACGACACGGTTTTGAAAAACCACGTCGTCAGGTACAGCGCTCGTCAACGCGTTCGCCTTGAGCCAATTCTGGATCAGATCAGTGGAGACTGCGATTTCGCTTTTCAACGCCAGATTGTCGGCTATTACTACTACGTCGAAGTTTGGAAGCACCACGGCATCGACGTGGTCTTTGAAGAAGCCGACCTCGCACAGCTCGAAAGGACGAAGCGAGACGAAACAGGCGTCATTCACGAGCTAATATTCCATCCCGATGCGAGGCTGGCCTCGACATGGCAACCGTGGGACGGCGTCCTTGGACCTAGGCGGACTAGCGCTGCTGA
>CAZWOU010000242.1:0-6289 GCA_964635375.1 uncultured Pirellulaceae bacterium
CTGGACGGGCCGGGGCTGAAGGGCAGGCGCTGCGGTCCACTCGTTGGCTGACGGTCCGCCGAGAGGCTGAGGCGACTGCGAAAATGACTCAGTTTCTGGGGCTAGCCAGGCCAATGTATCGTCGTGACGCGTCCAGACAAACAAGTTGTCAGCGTCGGCTTCGTACAGTATTCTTGCGTCTATAAGCGGTATTTGGAAATCTGCTTGCTCATCCTTCCCCGCATTGCTCCTGTCCGCGAGATTTCCTCCCGCAAACAGCACGCCTGTTCCCATTCCCACCTATGTCCGGCCTTGGCATGACCCTCGTCAGCGAGGAGTGTTGGTCGCGGAAAGTGCTCTATGGTTCTGAAGTCAGTTCTCCGCTGCCTTGCCCTGCCCTCGTGTCTGCTGGCAACATCGAGTTGGGTTCCACAGCTCTCCGCCCAAGAGAAATCTCCGGCGGCTCCTTCGTCGAAGCAGGTGGAGTTCTTCGAAAGAAACGTTCGGCCTGTTCTGCTTAAGCACTGCGTGAGCTGCCACGGAAGCGAGAAGCAAGAGAACGGGCTTCGCCTCGACACTCGGCAGAGCATACTGATGGGGGGAGAGAGCGGGCCAGCCATTACGTCTGGCCAGAGCAAACAGAGCCTGTTGGTCGAGCAGATTGGCGTCCATGACAACGAGTCAGTGATGCCGCCTGACGACGAATTGAATCCGCTGGAGATAGCCAATCTCACCAAGTGGATCGATGACGGTGCGCCTTGGCCCATCGTCGCGCGCGCTGGGAAGGGCGTTGGCGAGGTCGTTCTTTCCTCGGCTGATCACTGGGCTTTCCTGCCACTTCGCAACCCGGCACTGCCCGCGGTCGCTCACACTGACCAAGTGCGCAACCCAATCGACCTGTTCATTCTCTCTCGACTTGAGTCCGCAGATCTGACGTTTTCGCCGCCAGCCGATAGAGTCAGGTGGCTTCGTCGAGTGACCATCGACCTGACTGGGATCCCGCCAACGCTGCAACAGATCAAGGCCTTTGAGAGCGACAAGTCGCCCAAAGCGTTCGAAAAGGTCGTTGACCGCTTGCTCGACTCTTCGTTGTACGGGCAACGGTGGGCCCGCCACTGGTTGGATGTCGCTCGCTACGGCGATACGAAAGGGTACGTATTTCAGGAAGAGTCCCGCTATGCCTTTTCGTATACCTACCGCGACTTTGTCGTTCGCGCGTTCAACCAGGACATGCCGTATAACGAATTCCTTCGCCGGCAAATCGCTGCTGACTTGATTGGATTGCCCGCCAACGATCCCGATCTGGCAGCGATGGGTTTCCTGACGTTGGGCAACCGGTTTCTGAACAAACAACACGACATCATCGACGACCAGATCGACCTGGTCTCGCGCGGCATCCTGGGGCTCACGCTGGCCTGCGCCCGTTGCCATGACCACAAGCTCGAACCCCTTGTGATGGCCGACTACTACTCGATGTACAGTGTTTTTGCCAACAGTGTTGAACCGGCCGTGCCGCCGCTGATCGGCGACCCGCACGCTCAACCTGGTTACGACAAATACGTGGTGGAACTAGAGAAACGGCAGGCCGCCTTGGACCGCTACGTTGCGGAACAGACTCGCGGCATTATGGACATCGAGCGACAGCGGACGACGGACTACCTGATCCTGGTTGTGAAACAACTTGGCTACGCCGTTGATAACGAGTTTTTCAAGTCGATTCAGAGCCGTACTCGACCGCCGTTGGCCGCGCTCTGGGCGACGTTTATTCAGCAACAGGCTATGCCAAACAACCCTGTCTTTAGCGTTTGGCGGGATTACCTGACGGGGCCGAAGGAGCAATTCGCCAAGCGAGCTGAAGAGATCACGGCCAAACTGAATCAGTCTGGGGACGAGCGCCCTTATGCCTCGTTGAACCCGCTACTGCGAGACGCCTTACGGAAGACCCCTCCCAAGACGATGGTCGAGGTCGCGGAGGTCTATGGGCGGTTACTCGGTTTGGCGGAAACTCGCTGGCGGCAGAAGTTGGCCGAAGCCAAATCATCAACAGGGGACTCTGAGGCTTCCCCGCCTAGCCGCCTGGCGGATGACAATTGGGAGATGCTTCGCTTGGTGCTGTACGTGGACGGGTCTCCCTTTGGCTTGGCTGAAATGCATGCGGCGAAGGTCTTCGATCGGAAGATTCGCAACAAGGTCCGCGAGCTTCAGCGAAAGGTCGATAAGTGGTCGGTTGAATCGCCACAGGCGCCGGCTCGAGCCATGGTTATGAATGACCGCGAGACGTTGGCGAAGCATGTGATTTTCGAGCGAGGAAATCCAGCACGGCGCGGCGCTCCGGTGGACGCGGCGTTCCCCAAGGTTCTCTCCCGTGTCGTCAGCGGTCCATTCGAGAAAGGCAGTGGTCGATTGGGTTTGGCGGAGGCGGTTGCCAGCCCGAAGAACCCACTGACCGCCCGTGTCTGGGTGAATCGCATCTGGGCGCAACTCTTCCAAGTCGGCATTGTCAGGTCAACGAGTAATTTCGGAACGGGCGGCGACGTCGCATCTCACCCCGAATTGCTGGACTACTTATCGGTCCGTTTCATCGAGAACGCCTGGTCGACCAAGGCGCTTCAGCGGATGATCGTCTTGTCAGCAACCTACCGACAGTCGAGTCTCGACAGCGGGGCTGGTTCTCAGTCGGATCCCGATAATCGTCTGCTCTGGAAGATGAACCGCCGTCGGCTTGATTTTGAAGCGATGCGAGATTCCATGCTGGCCGTCACTGGGCAACTTGATACGTCATTGAGCGGCAAACCTGTCGACCTTTATTCGGATTGGAAGAACAAGCGGCGTACGATTTACGGCGTCGTGAATCGAAACGACTTGCCCGGCCTGTTGAGGACGTTCGATTTTCCTTCGCCCAATGCGTCCAGTCCCGGACGCATTAACACGTCGGTTCCACAGCAAGCTCTGTTCGGCATGAACTCGCGTTTTGTGAGACTTCAGGCGGAACGTCTTTTTAAGTTGCCCAGAGTTCAGGCGGCCCAGGGCGAACAGAGAGTGGGTGCATTGTATGAACAGGTTTTGGGACGCGACGCGTCCGCCGACGAGCGGAAAGCGGCGATGGCCTATGTGCGGAATGTCGTCAGCGCGAAAGAAAAAGAGCCTGACGCCGACGCCCAGGCTTGGCAGCGACTTGCCCAAGTGCTGTTGATGACGAATGAGTTCATGTTTGTCGATTGAGATTGACGCTGCAGGACGCGGGGGTGGTCGCACTGTCGGAAGCGGCGAGTACACGGTTCAAGATCATTGAGTGGACGAAGAGATGCACGACCAAGAGATGGGGCCGAGCCGATTCTGCCGACGCGAACTACTGCGGCGTTCCGGGTTGGGGTTCGGTTCGCTGGCGCTGGGCGAAGTACTAGCGAATTCGGGGTTGGCCGCTGATCAAACAAAGCAGCCCTCCGTCCAGTCGCCGCTGACGCCGAAGCCTCCTCATTTTCCGGCCAAAGCGAAGCATGTCATTCACATATTCCTGAACGGCGGCTGTTCGCACGTCGACACATTTGATCCCAAGCCAGCCCTGGAGAAGTTTAGGGGCAAGGAGCTTCCACTCAAGTTGAGAACGGAGCGCAAGACCGGCTTTGCGTTCCCCTCTCCGTTCCGCTTCAAGAAGTATGGCGAAAGCGGGATCGAGGTCAGTGATTTGTTTCGACATGTGGGAGAGCATGTCGACAAAATGACGGTCGTTCGGTCGATGCACGCCGACGTGCCGAACCATGAGCCTTCCCTAATGTTGATGAATTGCGGCGCCTTCCCCGCGATTCGGCCGGCGATGGGATCTTGGGTCACCTATGGCTTGGGGAGCGAGTGTCAGAATCTGCCGGGGTTTGTCGTCTTGATTCCAAATGGGCATCCCATCAAGGGAGCAGCGAACTGGCGGAGTTCGTTTTTGCCGGGAGCGTACCAGGGGACGTATATCGAAACACGGCACACGAAGATCGAGGACCTGATTCAGAATATCAAGAATGATTCACTCGACCTGAAAGAACAGCGGCAACAACTTGATCTGCTTCAACGACTCAACCGAGAACACCAGGAGCGTCGGTCGAAAGACGATGCGCTGGAGGCCAGGATCCAGTCGTTCGAGTTGGCTTACCGGATGCAGATGGAAGCGGCGGACGTCTTTGATCTCAGTCAGGAGCCTAAGCATATTCACGAACTCTATGGGCCTGGCGTCCACGCGCGCCAACTGCTCGTCGCTCGACGGATGGTCGAACGCGGCGTTCGCTTCATTCAGCTGTGGCATGGCGCCGGCCAGCCCTGGGACAACCACGACGATCTGGAAAAGAACCACGCCAATTTGGCGAATCAATGTGATCAAGGAATAGGAGCGTTGTTGAAGGATCTCGATCAACGAGGGCTGTTGGACGAAACGCTCGTTTTCTGCAGTGGCGAATTCGGCCGAACGCCGGTCGTTGAGCTTCCCCAGGCCGGTGCGAATCAAGGGAAGATCAACGGTCGAGACCACAACCACTATGGATTCACGACTTGGTTGGCCGGGGGCGGCGTCAAGGGCGGACAAGTCTACGGGGCGACCGACGAATTTGGATTCAAAGCGGTCGAGAATCCCGTTCACGTCAACGACCTTCAGGCAACGATCCTCCGACTACTGGGGTTCGATCACAAGAGGTTGACGTACCACTTTGCGGGAAGAGATTTTCGTTTGACCGATCTTCGCGGCGAAGTCGTCGACGGGCTGATTGCCTGACGGCGTTCAGCCGCGTTCCGGGGCGAGCATTTCGCCCTATGATTCCTGTCAGCACAGGAGTTGGTGATTGCGGGGAGAGCACAATTCGCACATCATGAGGTAATACTGGGGCTGACGTCAGTTCCGTTTCTTTGGCGTTCAGTAGACTGAAAGGAATGACAGGCAGATGAAAAGACGCACTTTCGTTCAAACGACACTCGCGGCAACTGCTGCGGCCACGCTCCCCTCAGTCTCGCGCGGTGGGGAATTCACCGGCGTCATCAAGAAAGCCATGAAGTTTCCTAACGTTGCCGAACCGAAACTCTCGATCGAGGATAAATTCAAACTGCTCAAGGACCTCGGCTTTGACGGCGTCGAGTTGCGCACGTCTCACAAAGGTCAACAGAGTGAATTCATTAAGGCGCGCGACAAGACGGGCCTGCCGATTCACGGTCTGGTCAACAGTTCGGCCCCGGATCTCGTCGGCGCAATCGAATTCTGCAGCGCGGTCGGCGGCAACGGCATTCTGATCACGGCTCCCTATAACAAAAAACGTCCGTTGATGGAGAGCTGGACGGAACGGCAGAACATGGTTCGCAGAGCTTTGCCGACAGCGGAAAAGCACAAGGTGAAGATACTGGTTGAGAACGTTTGGGCCGGGTTCCTGATTTCGGCACTCGATGCGCAACGATACATCGACGAAGTCGACAACCCATGGTTCGGCGTCTACTTTGACATCGGCAACAACGTTCGCTGGGGAGTGCCGGAACACTGGATCGAAATCCTTGGCCCACGCATCGGGAAACTCGACATCAAGGAATGGGACGAGAGGCTGCATCGCAGTGAAGGGCTCCGCAAAGGTTTTTCAAGCGAGCTAGGCGACGGCACCATCAACTGGGCGAATGTGCGAGCTGCCTTGAAGAAGATTGGGTATTCCGGATGGGCCACCGCCGAAGTCGGCAACGCCGACCGCACTCGACTAGCGGACTTGGCTCAGCGCATGGATAAGATCCTGGACTTGGCCTAAGAACTCGATTGCATGCCAACTGTGTGCTTGCGGTAAGGCTGCAATTTCCAAATCGTCTTGAACTGCTGGGCGCTACGGCCGACACGGTTGGGCAGGCCGCGAAGAACGCGAGAAGACGCGCGACAGATGAGCAATAGTCTTCGTGTCTTTTTGTGGTTCCGGTGGCGAACCGATTCGCTGAACTGTGATGCTCGTGAATGTTTGGCCAGCGTCGCACGATCTTGCATTTCCGCCAGAAGCGATGCAAACGTGATCGGATCGGCATCCTCGGCGGAGCTAGAACGACCCAGACAAAGAACCGTCAGAAGCAGTGCACAAGCGACGCGGCCAAGCCGCGCAAGTTCGTATTGACTCATTCTTGTACTCTCCTTCTTCAGTTTCGTCATCGTTGGCTGAAAGAACTGGAGACCGCCTTGGCTTAGCGGAAAATCCAGTAGAGGACGGTCATGATGCCGAACAGGGCAAGAGCGAGGACCTTGTAGTTGCCGAGGCCGGACCAACCGGCTGCGCGGAGCGGTTCAAGGGGAGAGTTCCAGCAAAGAGCCTGACTTTCT
>CAZWOU010000242.1:6299-9238 GCA_964635375.1 uncultured Pirellulaceae bacterium
CGCAAGAACGACCTGGATGATGACGCAGTACACAAGCAGGTAGAAGGCCATCATCATGAATGGAATATCTTTCAGAGTCGTGTTCACCTCGAACGCGTTGATGGCGTAAATCACGACTCCGGTAATCCCTCCAATCACCAGGGTCCATTGGGCGGAAAAGGCGTTGGCGCGGCGCCAGAACACGCCCAGCGCGAACACGCAGGTCACGGGGGCGGCGATGTGGGCAATGATCTTGTTCAGGGCGTCAAAGATACTAGGAGCCTTGACTAAAACCGGAACGAGCGAAATCGCCAGGACGAGGGCGACGGCGGCGGCAATTCGACCGACGAGAACCAGCTGGTGATCCGAGGTTGTCGGGCGGAAGCGTTTGAAGAGATCAAAGGCGGCCAGGGTGGAGATTGAGTTGAGTGCTCCCGACACCGTGGACATGAGCGCGGCGAGAAGCGCCGCGATGACGATGCCTTTGACTCCGACCGGCAGCAGCTGGGTGATCATGGCCGTGTAGATTCCCTTGGAGTCCACGGCGCCATCGCTGTCCGTCAGAGCGCTGAGATCCAATTTGCCAGTCGACGCGAGGGTGAAGGCGAGCAGGCCGGGGAGGACAAAGATGAAGACGGGTATGATCTTGATGAAGCCGGCGAAGAGGGGGCCGACGCGTGCATGGTTTTCATCCTTCGCTCCGAGGACCCGCTGCACAATGGTCTGGTCTGCGCACCAATACCAGATTCCCAGCACGGGGTAGCCAAGCAGAATGGCGTACCAAGGCATGCCGCTGGGATCGCCATGGGGGCGCAACATCGAGAGTTTGTCCAAGTTCCCAGAGCTTTCCAGTGAGGCGACCATGGCTTCCCATCCGCCCATCTTGTCGTAGGCGATCCAGGTGATGATCGCGGCCCCGGCGATCAGAACGATGGTTTGGATCGCCTCGGTCAAGACGACGGCAAGTAGGCCGCCAACAATCGTATATAGGGCGGTGAGGGACGCGATGACAATGATCGAGAAATAGAGATCCACTCCGAAAATGTCGCGGATGACGATGCCACCGGTAAGGAATGAGAAGCCGATGTGAATGACGACGGCCGAGGCCAGAGAGAAGACGGCGAGCATGTCTCGGCAGGGGCGGTTGTATCGCTTCTCGAGGAAGTCGGGCAGGGTGGCGACTTGTGATTTGATGTAGAAGGGGGCGAAGAAGAGGGAGAGCAGGATGAGCGTGAAGGCGGCCATCCATTCGAAATTGCCGTTGAGCAGCCCCGTATCGAAGCCGGACTGAGCGAGGGAGACGAGGTGGACACAGGAGATGTTCGTGGCGAAAAGAGCGAGGCCGATCATCGGCCATTTCAGCGTGCCGCCAGCCAGGAAGTAGTCGCGGCTCTCTCCTGCGGACGCCCGCTTCTTCATCAAACGGCCCGCGTAAAGCCCAACACCAACGACTCCCAGCAGGTAGACAACAATGATGATGATATCGAGCGGTTCAACTCCACCAATGCCACCGGGCAAAGCGGCGGCGCGGGTACCGCCCTCTCCGCTGGCGAGAATGGAAGCAATGGATGGGAGCATGTTGTCAGCCGGCATTCTACTTGATGGTAACGCGTGGGTCCTCGTGCACTCGAATTCCCTGAATGTGAATAGGAGGCAAGGGTCCCGACCCTCGAGTGATCGTGGCGCCGGCGAGATTTCCATCTTTCCAATGAAGATCAATCTGGTGTCCGCCGCGGGCGCGCAGTCCACTGACTTTACCAACGGGCCATGTCGTGGGAAGGGCGGGGAGCAGATGAAGGATCCCATCGTGGGACTGGACCAACATCTCCGCGACTCCAGCAGTGACTCCCAAGTTGGCTTCGATTTGGAAAAGCGGACGCTTTGTCCCGAAGACAGAGTTGAAGCCATTGGCGAGGGTTTGAGTGCGGAGGATTTCTCGGAGATGATGCCGAGCGACATCGCCGTCGCGCAACCGGGCGTAGATGTTGATTGCCCACGCGCGCGACCAGCCGACGCCGACGGAACCATGCTTCTCGCGGAACGCGATCGACTTTCTTGCCGCAGCGAGTAGCTCGGGCGTTTTCTCTTGAGTGATGCTGATCCCAGGGTGGAAGCCATAGAGGTGGCTGAGATGGCGGTGCCCCGGCTCAGATTCTTGGCGCGGCCGGTCCCACTCCAGCAGACGGCCATCCGGGCCGAGGTGTTGACCACTGTCCAGCTTGGGAAGGGCTGCTTCGATCTCTTTGGTCAGAGGATCATTGATCCCAAGTTCCTTAGCGGCGGCAAGGGTGTTGGTGAGCACCTCGGTGATGATCTGCTGCCCCATGGCGGCTTTGGCGCAAGTGGCGGCCCGTTTGGCGTCCTCGGTGAAGAAACTGTTTTCAGGTGAGGTCTCTGGGTAGGAGATAAGCACGCCGTCCTTCTCTACCAGCCAGTCGAGATAGAATCGCGCCTGGCCTGAGAGCAGCGGGTAGCCGGTCTCCTCAAGGAACTTTCTGTCTCGCGTGTAGTCGTAATAAGTCCAGACGTGCTGGCACATCCAGCCGCCGCCATGAATCCAACCACCCCAATGGGCCCGGGCGGACTTCATCACTGTCGGCGCAAACAGTTCCGATGCGTGGTGCGCCATCCAGCCGCGCATCCCGTATTGGTCCTTCGCGGTGATGGCGCCATTCGCGGCCAGGCGTTGCATCCACGCGAAGAGAGGTTTCTGGGTCTCGCTGAGGTTGGTGATATCAGCGGGCCAATAGTTCATTTGAAGATTGATATTGAGATGATAGTCGTTGTTCCAGGGAGCCTGGATATGTGGATTCCAGAGGCCCTGTAGGTTGGCCGGATTGCCATTGGCGCGGGAGCAGGCAATGAGAAGATACCGTCCGTAGTGGAAGAGCAACGCTTCCAGGCCAGGGTCGCCTTGCTCTTTTCCTAAGCGGGCGAGTCGTTGATCCGTGGGGAGCGAG
>CAZWOU010000243.1:0-9212 GCA_964635375.1 uncultured Pirellulaceae bacterium
CTGGCTTCTTCGCGGATGCCTTTTTGTCTGCCTTCTTCTTCTTGGCGGCAGGCTTTTTGGTCGATTTCTTGGCGGCAGGCTTCTTCGCGTCGGCTTTCTTCGCGGTTGTCTTCCCTGCTGCGGCCTTCTTCGCTGGCTTCTTTTCTGCTGCGGCCTTCTTGCCTGCCGGTTTTGCCGCCGCCTTCTTCGCTGGTTCCTCCTTTTTGGCCCGTTTGGGGAACCGGTCTCTCGCGTCAGAGGCGATCTCGAGCATGATCGACCGAACTCGATTTGAGAACGGCGAGGCGGCGTAGTCGGTGGCGAGTTGGTGCAGGACGGAGCCGAATTCGCAGCCTTTGGACTTGGCGATCGCTCGTTCCAGTCCCGGCGCCTTTCTCTTGGCGACATCCTTCTCAGTAATAGCGCCGACCAGATAGAGCGTTTGCAGGGCGCTTCCACTGAGCGGGATCGCGTGTCCGCCGAGGCCGTTTTGAGTGAAGTAGGCGAGCACAAAAGGCGTCATGCCGTTGAGCCTTTCAATCTCCTTTACAGCTTTGCCAAGGTTCTGTTTCCTGTAGAACTCGATATCGAACGCGTAGTGGGTTTCAAACAGGTGGTGCAAGACTCGCTTGAGTCGTTTTGCGGCGACCGGGGCGTCGGGCAAGACGGCCAAGACCTGAGCCAGCTCGGCGATTGTGGTGACGCGAACTTCATTCCAGTCGAAGTACGACTGTTGCAATCTCGCAAACGCCTCGTCGGCCTGATCGTGTCTTGCCGATTCCAAGACGCATCCATAAAGAAGGTGCTCCAGCAGAACTCGGTTGCTCGGCGGCGCCACCGACTTGTAGTACTTCTTGAGGACGCGGTGTGTCTTGGTGAGAACCGCTGCGCGGTTGTTATGGCTCATGCGATGCTCGCACTATGGTGTGGAATGGATGGCAGTGGGTTGGTTCAGGCGGTCGATCGCCTTGATCCGGGCGGTGTTCAAGTGGCGTCTGGGTTCGCCTGAGAGTCCTCAGACTCGGCCGAGTGGTCTTCCGGCGTCTCGAGACCGGCAGTCTGCGAATCGGCATCGGTTTCAAGTTGGGCCGAATTCGCTACGCGTTCCTCTTGCAGTTCTCCCAGAATTCTCGTCACTTCCATGGAGTGTTTAGCGCCTTTGTCGAGCACGAAATTTAGCTTGGGCGTGTACCGCGTATCAATCCGTTTCGCCACCTTTTGCTGCAGAAAACCAGCCGCGTTTTGCAGCCCATGGATGCTGAGTTTCTGTTGCGGTTCGTCGCCCATTACGGAGACGTGAACTTTTGCGAGTCGCATGTCGGCGGAAACTTCAACCCGAGTAACAGTGACGTTTTGTATTCGCGGGTCGCGAAGATCGGTCAAGATCGACATACCCACGACTTCGCGTATCGCCTGGGCTGCTTTGAGAACGCGACGAGATGTCATGGCAATACGGCAAAAGAAACGTAGCTGATACAGGACCGGGCCGATCGGCCAGCAGGCCAAACGGTTGCGACTACAATTTTCGGGCGACTTCTTCAATCTTATAGGCCTCGAGGACATCATCTTGTTTGATGTCGTTGAAACCGGACAACTTGATACCGCACTCCATTCCTCGCGGCACCGACTTGATGTCATCTTTTTCCCGCCGGAGCGAGTCGAGCGGATAGTCGCCGATGGATCGCCCATCGCGATAGACTCGAATGCGACAGCCGCGTTCGATCGTACCTTGGGCGACATAGCACCCCGCCACGGAACCGACCCGACTAATCGGGAAGACCTGTTTGACAAGCGCTCGTCCCAAATCGACGACACGTTCTTCTGGTTTGAGCCGGCCTTCGAGCATCGCCCGAATATCGTCGGTGATCTTGTAGATCACTTCGTATCGGCGAATCTCGATGGAACGCTCGTCCGCCAATTGGCGGGCCGCTTCATTGGGAATCACATTGAAGGCGACGATGACTGCCTTCGATGCGTCGGCTAACGTCACATCGCCGTAGGTCACTCCGCCCACGCCAGCGAGCAGTACTTTGACCTTAACTTCGGGGTGATCGAGCTTGCCTAGTTCCTTCTGAATGGCCTCAATCGAGCCCCGCACATCGGCGCGGACGATCAAGTTGAGCGTGACGACTTCGTCTGGTTTGCCCAACCGACCCTCTTCGAGCATCAGCATGAAGTTCTCGTAGTCGATCGCGTTGACGACGCCGGAGAGGTCTTTTTCTCTTGAGAGTTGTTCGCGTTTAGCGGCGATTTCACGCGCCTTAACGATGTCGTCGACGACATAGAACTTGTCGCCAGCGGCGGGCGGCGTGTCAAAACCTGTGATATTGACGGCAGAGGAGGGCCCCGCCGACTTGATCTTCTTCTTTGTCCGGAGGGTGTCGTGCATGGCCTTCACCCGGCCGTGCGACTCGCCGCAGACTACAATGTCGCCAACCTCGAGCGTACCGTTCTCGATAATCATCTTTGAGACGACGCCGCGGCTTCCTTCTTGTTCAGCTTCCAAGCAAACGCCATAGGCTTGTCGTGTCGGGTTGGCGGTCAATTCGTGAAGTTCAGCGATGCCTTGAATAGTCTCCAGCAGATCGTCGACACCTTCGCCGGTAATCGCACTGGTCTGGACCACTTCCACGTCGCCGCCCCATTCACTTGGCGTCAGTTCGTACTCGGTCATTTGCGTCATTACGCGGTTGATGTCCACGCCTGGCAAATCAATCTTGTTGAGTGCGACCACGATCGGCACTTCCGCCGCCTTGGCGTGGCTGATTGCCTCGGCCGTCTGCGGCATGATCCCATCGTCGGCAGCGACGACGAGCACAGCGATATCCGTAACGTTGGCGCCTCGAGCTCTCATTTCCGTAAACGCTTCGTGTCCCGGCGTATCCACAAACGAGATATCGCGGCCCTGCGAGTCCTCAATCTTATAGGCTCGGATGTGCTGGGTGATGCCGCCAGCTTCACCAGAGACCACATCCAGTCCGATGATGCGGTCGAGCAAGGACGTCTTTCCGTGATCGACATGGCCGAGGAACGTGATGATCGGCGGTCGAATCTCCAAATCATCTTCGTCGTCAACGATGTTCTCAACAGCCGTCAACATTTCATCTTCAAGCGACTCATGTTGGCGGATATCGACTTCCACACCCAATTCGAGGACCAGTTCCTCGACGAGTTCGTCGGGAATCCCGGCGTTGATATTCAGTCCCTCGACGCCCATCTTCATCAAGGCGCCGAGAACTCGAGCCTGTCCGGCGCCGCTGGCCTCCGAGAAGGACCGCACCGTGCAGGGCAGCGCGAGACTGACGTTATCTTTCCTCGGCGCGGCGGTGTTTTTGCCGCTTCGCTTCCGGCGGCGGCCTCGATAATGGCGATCGTCACCGAATCGGGGCCCGGACCGCTGGCGGCGGGAGGACTGGCGGTTGACTCGGGTGTTCGCCATGCCGGCCATTCGATCGCCGGTGGCTTCCGTCTTCTCGGCCTTTCCGCCGCGTCGACGTTTCGAGCCCGGTTTGGCGTCGGCGGCCGGGGCTTCGCCCTGCTGCTCTCGGGAGGTCTTGCGGTTCTGTTTCGCTTCGACGTCGGCCAGTTGTTGTTTGAGGGGCGCCTTGGTATCGGGAGCGATCGCGTCCTTGGGCAGACGGATGACAGGTTTTTGGGCCTTTGGCTCGTTCGGTTTGGCGGCTTTCGGAGCAGGTTTGGCCTGAGGCATCTTCCCCAGCTTGACATTGATCACGGGTGCGCGCGGCTTCTTGGGACGGGGGGCGTCCGCCGCTTTCTCATCGCCCGCCTTGGTGATCACTTTGATGCCGCCACGGCGCCCGGGAGAGAGATAATCACCGCGCCTCAGGGGAGCGTTTTCATCGACGTCCGGAGTTTCGGACTCCATCGCCTCAGCTTCGCTGGGCGTCGTCTCATCCGTCACGACGTCGTCGGCCGATGCCTGCACCGGCTCGACATCGGTCGGAGCCTCTTCGGTCGGCTCCGCGTCGCTGGTCTCGAGTTCCGCTGCGGCCAACGGTGGAGTCTCGGCGGTGAGACGAGATTTTCGCTTGGGGCGAGTGATATTCTTGACGGTGGAATGGTCCGTCAACTTGGTGGCCCGAACTGGCGATTTGTCAACAACAGGCGCTGGCTTGGCTTCCTTCTTGGTCGAAGGGCCCGCCATGTGGGCACGCAGCTTAGTCACCTCGTCGTCGTCGAGGCTGGCCAGCGCAGACCCTTTTCCATGGATGCCCGCCTTCTTACAGACGTCAACCAGTTCTTTACTATCGAGATTAAACTCTTTCGCCAGGGCGTAGATCCGAATCGGCACTCCCTAGGCCTCCTTCTGTGTTGAATACGGCGCTTCCACGCCGCACTCGTTCGGTTCGACTAGTGCATTCGCGGTCTCCTGTCCTGGCTATGAGAGACGGATGCGCTTCACCGCGCTCACAGCCTCAATGCCAATGTATACCACCGCTACTCTGAACTCGACTCCTGATTCGGCGAATCGGCATCGGATCCGGCGTCTGGGGCAGACTCGCCCGCATTCTCCTGATCCGCCTCCGCCTCCGTCGACTCGCCCGCCTCTTCGGCGACAGCGGCAACCGCCACTTCCTCGCCGCCAGGTTCGTCGTCTTCACTGGAGCCTTCTGCCGCCTCTTCCGCTTCTGTAGCTACCGTTTCTGTGTCTTCTACAGCTTCGGTCGCCAGCTCTTCCGCTACCGTTTCTGTAGCTTCCGTTTCTGAGTCTTCTACAGCTTCGGTCGCTACCTCTTCCGCTTCTGCAGCTTCGGTCGCCGCGTCATCCGCTTCCGCGTCTGTCTTGTTCGCTTCCGCTGCTGCCTGTTCTTCGCGGGCGGCCGCTTCGGCCGCTCGGGCTTCCGCCTCGGCTACCTGCTTAGCTTCACGTTGGCGCCGTCGTTCCTCGGTCGCTGCCTTCTCCGCTTCGGCGGCGCGAGTCTCTGCCTGCTCAACGATAACGTCAACCTGCCCAGCCGTTAACCCACCCATCTCCATCAGATCTTCGGGCTCGATCACTTCCAAGTCGTCGTAGGACAAGTAGCCCTGCTCGACGAGCCGTTGGGCCAAGTCTTCGTCGAGTCCCTCGATTTCGCTAAACCCCGACACCGCACGCTCAATCTGTTCGCCGAGCTCCTCGCCAGTCATGATTTCGATATCCCAGCCGCAGAGCTTGCTGGCCAAGCGTACATTTTGGCCGCGTTTTCCGATCGCCAGCGACAGTTGGTCCTCAGGAACAAGTACGATGGCCCGTCCGATCATCTCGCACAGCAGTACTTGGTCGACTTCGGCGGGTTGCAGCGCGTTGGGTATGAGGATTTCAGGGTCATCACTATAGCGAACAATGTCGATGCGTTCGTTGTACAACTCTTCCACGATATTCTTGATTCGGCTGCCGCGCACGCCGACGCACGCTCCCACACAATCGACTCGAGTGTCGCTGCTGCTAACGGCCACCTTGCTGCGATTGCCAGGCTCACGCGAAATGGCGTTGATTTCGATCACGCCGTCCGCAATTTCCGGGATCTCCTGCTCAAACAGCTGTTGCACTAGTTGGGGGCGAGTTCGGCTGAGGACCACCTTGATCCGACTTCCCTGGGCTCGGACCTCAGCCACGACAGCTCGCACCCGCTCATTAGGATGATGCGACTCGCCGGGGATTTGTTCGCTTCGGGGCAGGATTGCCTCAACATTATCGACTTGGACCGTCGTTGCTCCGCCATCGGCACGTTGGACGATGCCGTTGACGAGCAGCCCCAATTTCTCGTTGAAGTCCTCCATCAACGAATCGCGTTCCGCCTCGCGAATCTTTTGGATGATGACTTGCTTGGCTGTTTGCGCGCCAATCCGTCCAATGGCTTCCTCGTCCAGCGAGACCTCGTCGGCGACGACCGACACCACGCCGGTCTCGCGATCGACGCTGACGTCGATTTCGGCTTCGTCGCCGTATTGGCGGCGCGCGGCTGACTCGAGCGCGGCTTCGATCGCCAGGAAGACGATCCCCTTGGGGATATTTTTCTCCCGATGGAGCGAATCAACAATTCGCAGCATTTCGCTCGGGTTCATGCTTTCCGTCGCTTTCTAACGGGCGTCCCGCAGGTCTTTGCCAAGGCAACCAAACGTGTATTTCAACAAAAACGCCGCGAGCTGGCGGCCTTGCTCACCCAAAAAACGGGGAGCAATTGCCGTTCACCGCGGCCTCCGTCCTGCATGTTTCATCTTGCCTGCGGTCCGTATTCCCTCACCGCAGACATCCCACCTAAAGCCACTGGTCCTCCGCCCACGTTTCGCTTCGCCAACACCAACAGGTGGGTGAAGCCTGATCGGTAGGGTTGTCGCCGCCAGTTGGATCAGCGAGGCCACCGCCAACCGGAGGGCAAAAACCAGTCCATCGCCTTCGATAGGTTCCGCATAGTCAATCGAACACAAAATACCGCTGTGAACCAGCAGTGTCAACATGTCGGCCCCTGAACAATTGCTCCAAACCGCGATGAGTCACCGATTTGGGTCACGCGCCCAGCTTGCCTCGAGCGCCAATCCGGACACTCGAACTACAAAGATTGGCCCGGTCGCCTTCTGCCGGTCTTGAGCCGGTGCTGGGCGCCAGTCTGCAACGGGCGGGGAAAGCCCAAATTTCCCTTTTTGCGCTTTTCGCGGCCTTCCTGCGATTCGACCAACGGCCACAAGAAACACGAGAAGAGTGCTGCTGCAAAGACGCTGAGCTTCCGCAGAAAACTCCTCCTGGGTGCTTGGTTGGCGGCTAGTCCGAATACCGCTTGACCAGGATTGCGCTAGCCTGCCCTTGGGGCGAGGCGTTGACGCTTAGGCAGGAATCGCCCGGCGAGGTGCTCAGCTTACGATTGACGTTGATCGGGCAGGCCGGATCCGGATTGGCGAAGGAGATGACAGGCGGTAACTGGCCATGGTCCATGCCGAGGATGCTTGCGGCCAGCTCAATTACGCCGCTTCCGGCGCCAGTGTTCCCTGTGTAGCTCTTTAAGGCCGTGACGGGCAGGGAGTTCTCGCCGAACACTTCAGCGATCGCCAGAGCCTCCTCCAAGTCGCCCTCTTTGGTCCCCATCCCGTTGGCGTGCAGGTGCCCAACGTCCTCTGCCACCATTCCGCTGGTAGCCAGCGAATGCCGCATCGCGTTCACAATTGCTTGGCCTCCGCGAGGTTTTCCATCCCGGCTGACCACCGTCGATGAACCGTAGCCAGCGACCTCTGCGAGGATTTGGGCGCCGCGAGAGCGGGCGTGATCCAACTCCTCCAGCATCAGGCAACCCGCACCTTCTCCGACGACGAGACCGCTGCGATCCCTATCGAACGGCCGGCAAGCCGCGTTGGCGTCGGTCGATTCGGTTGAAACTTGTTCCTGCATGATGACATGCAGCGTGCGTAAGGGGTGGACTCGGGTTCCCGTGGCCCCCGCCAAGAGAGCATCTGCCGCTCCTCGCGAGATCGTGCAAAACGCCTCCGCGAGCGCCAAGTTGGAGGAAGCCTCTCGCAGGGTGATGGAGTTGTTTGGGCCTCGTAAGTCGTTGTAGATCGCAATATGGCTTGCCGGCATATTCGGCAGATACTTGAGCAGCCAAAGGGGATCGACCCGGGGCACGCCCTCTTCCGCCCATGCCTCGAAATGAAAATCACCGTTTTCGTCGACGCAATGCTGGACGGCCGAAGTAAATTCGTCCGGAGCGGTCATGATGTAATCGGAGCCAAAGACGACGCCGACCCGGTCGGGATCGCGGGATTCCGCCTGCAGACCCGAGTGGTGCAGAGCAAGCTGGGCGGCCGCGACTCCCATCGCAATCTCGCGGCACATGACTTTCATGCCTTTTCGAATATTGCGTTTGAGTTTCTTCTCGAGCGGCCCAAAGTCGTCGATTTCGCCTGCGAAGTCCCACGCCTCTCCGCCGAACCGAATCGGTAGATTCTCGGTTGGCAAAGCCTGCAAAGGGCGTATTCCACCTCGCTGCTCGGCAATAGCGGTCCAAAACTCTGAAACAGAGTTTCCCAAGGGGCTGATCAAGCCCATTCCAGTAACAACAACGCGGCGTGACATTCGTTGGTCGGCAAACAGAGGAGTTGGCGAAGAACAAGGCAGGACAGCGGAGCGAGAGCAACCTGCGGACTATTGTATTTGGCCGTGGCCGTCTTCGCACCGCCCCAAGGCCTCAATTTGGGGGCAAACGCAGAGCCTCAATATCGCCCGTGGTTGTTCGGTGCGGTGCGGGATGTGCGATCCGATCGGATCATTGATTGGCTCGCGGTTCCATTGTTCTCGAGGATCAGGATGGCGTCTGCTCGGCCGCTCGGTCCATCAAACGGCGTCGTGATCGGCAATCCGATCAACGACGACACCGCGTTCTTCTGTGGCGCTGGAGCGGCGACGACGCCGCAACTGAGCAGCAGGACTTTGTCGTCGGGCCAAACGAAACGCTCGTGAAGACGCCAGCTCACCAATTGCGGGACTTGAATATCGATCCGCTGCCGTTGGTTGACGAAACCGGGAAGATCGACAGTGACTGGAATGAGTCGCTCGATCTGATCGACCTGACAGCGAACCACGGTGTCGATCGTTCTTCCTTGCTCGTCAAAAAGTGAGCTGATTTGCAATGTGTAGCCTTCGTTGATCTCGCCCATCTCGGGTTTGTGCATTGGCCATGGATCGCGTCTGACGCTTTGCACCGTCTTGACGTAACGTCTTGGCTGACGCCGCTCGACCCGGATCGACTGGCCATTGAACGACGCGATGCTGCCGCTGCTGTGTTCTTGAAAATCGCTCCGCCTCTTGAGGTTGGCATAGACCAGAGCAGCGTTTTCGCGAGAGACCAGCCAGGCCTCCACGCCCGCGGAATGGACTTCAACTGCCTCCATCCGAGACAATGCCTTGATCCGCCAGTTGGGGCTCTGCAAGGTAATTAGCCGCACGCCGATCGCGTGGGCCTCAGGACGCCCGCTGACGAATCGATCGACGATGTTGCTGACGATTTCCTGCATTTCCGGCGTGTGGTAGACGCGCACTTTGTCGCGGCTAACCGAGAGAATGCTGAGTGGTTCGTGAAACCACGTCTCTGTTCCCGTCTCGCGCAGAATCCAGTCCTTTACGGCGAGCTCAGGTTGCTCGACCCCTTCGACTCGCGTCGTGTAAGGGCGCAGATCGTACTCGCGCCAGACCTGTCCATCGTCATTTGGAAGAGACACGTCGACAGGTGTCGCCCCGCGACTAG
>CAZWOU010000244.1:0-9206 GCA_964635375.1 uncultured Pirellulaceae bacterium
TTGGTGACGGCGTCCTTGGCCGCTCACTCGCTCCATCTTCCTATCTCGTTCCCAATCAGTCGCGTTTGAACACACACTCTTGATCCACTTGGACTCGATCCACGATGCCGACAATCACTGTGTCGATCGGCATCTCGCGAGTCTCCGTCGTCAGCCGCGCACTTGAGCCCTGAGTAATCAGCACAAAATCGCCTTCGCCCGCACCGAGCGTGTCGACCGCGACGAAAGTGCGCCCCGTCGTCACGAGCGAGTCGCGTTTCTTCGCTTCCACTCGATATGGCTCGACCACAAGCAGCTTGTAGCCGACCAATGTGTCGACCTTTTGCGTTGCGACGAGCGACCCGGTGACCTTCGCGACAAACATTGCGATCGTCCTTCCTACTTGCGAACCAAGACTCAAACTCAAAACACGATTCTTCAACCCCAATTACGCCGTCAGTGCCGCCTTCGTCTGGCGCGCCACAATCAGCTCTTCATTGGTCGGCGCCACCCAAACCTGAACTCGACTTGAGTCCGTGCTGATGCGGCCTTCGCCGTCAAGACTTGCGTTCCGCTGCTCATCAATTTCGATGCCCAACTCATCCAGTCCGCCGCAGACTTGGCTGCGCACTTCAATGCCGTTCTCGCCGATGCCCCCCGTGAAGGTGATCACGTCGGCGCCGCCCAGTTCGACCAACAGGCCGCCCAAGTAGCGTCGAGTCTCGCTGACAAAGACGTCCAGAGCCAAACGAGCTCGTTGGTTTCCGTCAGCCGCCGCTTTCTCGAGATCTCGAACATCGCCGCTGACGCCGCTCAGGCCGAGCAAACCGCTGCGGCAAGCAAGATCATCCAACACTTCATCCAGCGTCTTCCCAGTCGCCTTCATGATCACTGGGATCGCGAAGGGATCGAAGTCGCCCACCCGATTATTGTGGGGCACGCCCGACTGAGGGCTCATACCCATCGACGTCGCACCGCTGACGCCGCCGCGCATCGCACACAAGCTGGAAGAGCCGCCCAGGTGCAGCGAAATAACTCGCAGGTCGTCTCGCCCCAACAACTCCGCCATCCGCATTCCGATGTATCTGTGGCTGGCGCCGTGGAATCCCCATTTCTGCACACTCATCGACTCGCCCCATTCGAAGGGGGCCGGATAACGCCGCAAACGATCTGGGATCGTCAAGTGAAAACCGGTTTCGAATGCAGCAACCAAAGGTATCTCGGGCAGTCGTTGGGCCAGCAGCCGCATCGCTGCGATGTAGGGCGGGTTATGGGCCGGCGCCACGTGGCTCATCTCGTCCATCGCTTCGAGCACGTCCTCGTCGACTCGTTGCACGCCGCTGACGCGTCCGCCATGCACCGCCTTGAAACCAATCGCGGCGACTTCCGAGACGTCTTGAATGCAACCCGTTTCGCTGTCGGTCAATTGCTGCAAGCACAACTTCACAGCGACCGCATGGTCTGCCGCTTCGGTCGTCAGCTGCTCGCGACGCTCGCCGATTTCGACGAAGCAGTCGCTGCTTGACGAGCCGATACGCTCGACTCCTCCACGCGCAAGCTGCTGTTCGTCATCCATATCGAACAAGCGATACTTGAAGCTTGTCGAGCCGAGATTGGCGACGAGCACTTTCATCCGGTTTGACTCCTTCTGGCCCGCGGCGACAGCCCGCCGCCGCTTCCGTGTGGTTTTCGTCCGTGACCTGTCCCTTGCGGGGGCTGAACTCGCAACAACCCGCCGGGCAGTTGCTTCTCAGCCTACGTAAGCCTCAACCAAGCCTTCGGCGGGGCGGGGAATCACGTGACTCCCAACCAAATCGCCAACTTGGCTCGCCGCGTTGGCGCCCGCTTCGACCGCAGCGCGGACGCTGCCGACGTCGCCGCGAACTACCGCTGTGACCAAACCGCCGCCAATGTCGACTCGCTTGACGATCTCCACGTTCGCCGCTTTGGCCATGGAGTCGGTCGCTTCAATCAAGCCGACGAGTCCGCGAGTCTCCACCAATCCTAGTGCGCTGTTCATTTTTGTTTTCCTTGTATCTTGAGTTGTCGAACGACGTGTTGTTGACTTGGCCATTAGCCGCCCTTCTTTAGGTTGGCAATCACGTTGCCTAGGTCTTCATGTGGTCTGGGAATGACCTGCACGCTCACGACTTCGCCAACTCGGCCGCCGGAATTCGCGCCAGCGTCCGTGGCCGCTTTCACAGCCGCGACATCGCCCGTCACAAACGCTGTGACGAGCCCACCGCCGACTTTGTCCCACCCAAGAAACTGTACGTTTGCAGCCTTCATCATCGCGTCAGTCGCCTCGAGAAGGGTGATGAACCCCTTTGTCTCGATCATGCCCAACGCTTCCATTGCTTTCGCCATAGCTAGGGGTCTCCCGTTAATGACTTGCCGTTGTGTACATCCGCCGACTACGTTGCCCGGATGCTAAGTGTTAATGCAAAAAATCAGTAAACCATTTCGATCTCGTCGCTCAGCGCTGGCACTGGCAGACGTCCTCGCCCTGCTTCAACAACTCAACCTTCGTCGCCTGGTCGAGAAACGATGCATTGCCCTCGTCCGTATCCAAGTGAACTTCCAACTTGCTCGAATCGTCTGCTCGAACCAAAAGGTCTTCGTACACCACAGTGCACTGAGGCGATTCGATTCGCAGCTTGACAAGATCCTTGTTCTTCACGCCATAGTGTTCGCAATCGCGGTGGTTGATGTGCACATGCCGAGCCGCCCGTATGACGCCTTCGCTCAGCTCTACGACACCTTTGGGGCCGACCAGCACGCAACCTGGCGTGCCCTCAAGTTGACCGCTATGGCGAACCGGAGCGTCGATGCCCAACGAAATCGCGTCGGTAAACGCCAATTCGACCTGGCTCTGGCCGCGAGTGGGGCCGAGCACGCGAACGGTCGGCAAGGTGCGTTTGCGAGGTCCCACGATCATCACCGTTTCTTCCGCCGCGAAAAAGCCGTCCTGAAAGAGCGGCTTCATCGGCGTCAAGGTGGCGCCCGGACCGAATAGCGTCTCCACGTCAGCGTCCGTCAAATGTATGTGACGGGCGGAAATGCTGACGACCAGTTCCGGCTCCGCCGAAGCAACCGACTCGCCCTGCCCCGGACTCGCCGAACGCAAGACAATCTGTCGAACAATATTCTCAATGGCCGAACGATCGAGGCTAGGCGCCGTGCTCATGTGGTTCTTTCTCGTTTACTCGTTGTCCAAGCGGTGGGGTTTTGGCAAACCGACTCGCGTGAGCTCATCGGTTCACCCGCTAGTTCGAACTCGTCGGGCCTTTCGCCTGGTGACTGTTCGCCGATTTGTCTTCTCCGCCCAATTCCGCGATCACCAATTCGACGTCAGCGGCGGCAAGCACGCCGCGCCATTCGTCATCGATTCCGTCATCCACAACCAAGTAGCTGACTTCATCCAAACCACAAAGCCGAGCCAAACTGGTGCGGCCAAACTTCGTGCTGTCCGCCGCGATCACGACTTCGTCCGCCGCCTTCATCATCGCCTGCTCGGTTTCCACCAACAGCAGGTTGCTGTTGTAATAGCCCCGATGATCGATCCCCGCCGCGCTCAATATCGCCCGACGAACTTGAAGCGACTTCAACATCTCATTGGCATAAGGACCAAGCGTGACGCCTGTTCGCGTATGCATGTAACCGCCAAGCAATACCAAATCGACCGTGTCGCTGCTCGTGAATAAGTTTGCCACCGGCAACGAATTCGTGACGACCTGTAGTTGCCGTCCCACCAATTGCTGAGCGATCTGGTACGTCGTGCTCCCACCGTCGAGCAGGATCGTGTCGCCGTCCTCAATCAGTTGGCACGCCGATCTTGCCAAGCAACCCTTCTTGCTCGCCTCCGTCTGCTGCCGGTTATCAAAATGAGGCAGCTTGGGCGACGGGCCCGTGTAATAAACGCCCCCGTGGGTACGGCGGGCGACGCCGATCTCTTCCAAATGGTCCAAATCACGCCGCACCGTCGATTCCGAAACTCTCAGCTCCACCGCCAAATCGGGTAATGCGGCAAATCCGCTCTGGCGAACCAAATCAAGCAGTCGGCTGCGTCGTTCGTCCGTGACAGGCACAATCGGGCTCCCTTTGGGGGAAAACGTCCAAAAAGCGAATTACCGCTTATATTTTGCGCGTTTTCTATCACTTTTCAATCACCAAACGATCATTTTCTGTCAGATTCGCGGTGATTTCCGGGAATAGGCGAAAAACAGACCGTCTGGCTTGAGCGCAAGTCTAGGCCACGAAACGGGTGTCGATCGTGTTCGAGAGAGAATCGCAGGCCCGAACCAGACGGTGGGAGAGGGAAGTCGTGGCCCCGCCAGTCGGCCTCGACTCAAAGGATCCGGTCGCATTGTCAAATTGTCTGATGTTGAGAAGAATACGAGGCAGCCAAGCCACATGGCCTGGAGGACCTGCTGGAGAACCTGCTGGAGAGCCTGGTGGAGATCGAACGACGCCCGACACGTCCCCTGAAGATTGGCTCCGTCACGATCGGCGGAGCGAACCGGTTGGCGGTGCAAAGCATGACAGCCACGCGGACCCAAGATGTCTCCGCGACGGCCGATCAGGTCAGCGATCTGCATCAGGCGGGTGCCGACGTGGTGCGGATTGCGGTCGACAGCAAGGCGGACGCCGCCGCGGTGTCGGAGATTCGCCAGCGGACTCAGGCCAACCTGTCGGTCGACTTGCAGGAGAATTACCGCTTGGCCGAACTAGTTGCGCCCCACGTCGATAAGATCCGGTACAACCCAGGGCATCTCTACCACCACGAGCGCGACAAGCCGTGGCAGGAGAAGGTAACTTATCTCGCCAACGTCGCGGTCGAGCACGACTGCGCTATCCGCATAGGCGTGAACTGCGGCAGTGTCGATCCGGCAAAGAGAATCGGAGTTGGCGACGACGATTCCTTGGCGCCGATGCTGCAGAGCGCGCTGGAGCATTGCGAGTTGCTCGATTCGATTGGGTTCCACCGTTTTTGCGTATCGCTGAAGGACTCGGACCCTCGAAAAGTGATCGAGGTGAATCGGAGGTTTGCGAAGGCCAGGCCCGACGTGCCTCTTCATTTGGGCGTTACTGAGGCGGGCCTGCCGCCCGATGGCGTCATCAAGACACGAATCGCCTTTGAGCAGCTGATCAGCCGGGGAATTGGCGACACAATTCGCGTGTCACTGACCGTGCCTAACGCCAGGAAGCCGGAAGAGATTGCGGCCGGTAGGGCGATCTTAGAAGACATCGCCGCGGGGCGAGTCCGCAGCGTGGTCGATTTCGGACACAAGTCGCTGAATATCATCTCCTGCCCCAGTTGTTCACGAGTCGAAAATGAGGCCTTCATTGAGTTGGCGGAGGACGTCAAGAGGGTGACGGAGTACGCCAGTGACTACGCGTTCACGATCGCCGTGATGGGGTGCCGGGTCAATGGTCCTGGCGAGACGGATGACGCGGACTTGGGGCTTTGGTGCGGCCCCAGTACGGTCAATCTCAAGAGGCGAGGCGAAACGCTGGGGGCCTTCGCCTACGACACCATATTGCCTCAGCTCAAGATCGAACTCGACCGGTTGATTGCATCCGATCGGGGCGTGATCAACAGCCACAAAAAACACGAGAAGACGTAAGACAGATTTTGTGCTTTTCGCGTTCTTCGTGGCCACCTATTCTCCGGTTCGCCCGCCGAATGGGGGCGTCATGGTTCCTTAGATGCGAAGAATCAGCATCAAAACCATTGAACGTCGCGAATCAGTGGAGTACAACAACCATCAGCCAACGACCTCGTTCCGTCTCTTCCACTTTGTTTGGGATTCGCAACAGGTCGATGGCGTTTGGGTTCGCCCGGCAGGTCGTCGCCGGGCGAGCCTTTTTTGTTCGCGTCTATGGTTTGCAATATCGACCGAGCCAATCGAAAAAGACGCGGTGCCAGAGCACGCCGTTTTGAGGTTTCAGCACCCAGTGTCCTTCGTTCGGATAGTAGAGAAACCGCGACGGAACACCTTGCACTTGGGCAGCCGTGAACGCGCCCATTCCCTGAGTCACGGGGACGCGAAAGTCCTTCTGCCCGTGGACTACGAGAAGTGGCGTTTTCCAGTTCCCGACGAACCGATGGGGCGAGAAGCGATCATAATCTTGTTGAATCTCGGGACTCTTCCAATACGGCCCCCTGAGATCCCAGTTGGGGAAGAACAACTCTTCAGTCGCACAGTACATTGATTCGAGATTAAACACGCCACAATGCGAGATCATGGTGCAGAACCGCTTCTGATGGTGGCCCATGAGCCAGTACACGGTGTATCCGCCAAAGCTGGCTCCGACCGCCCCAACGCGTCGTCGATCGATGTATGACTCGGACATCATGTCATCCGTTGCGGCCAAGATATCTTGCATCGCTTGCCCACCCCAATCGCCGCTAATCTGGTCGTTCCACTCCCGCCCGAAACCGGGTAGTCCGCGGCGATTCACCGCCATCACGACGTAGCCCTGCGAGGCCATCAGATGGAAGTTCCAGCGGTACGAGAACCACTGTCCGATTTGGCCTTGCGGGCCACCCTGGCAATAGACGATTAGCGGCCACTTCTTGGCGGGGTCGAATCCGGGCGGATAGATCACCCAGTTGTGTATTTGCTTGCCGTCGCTGGCCGCCACCCATCGCTGCTCGATCCGCGGCAACTCGAGTGACTTGTAGGTCTGACCATTGACGTCGCTGAGAAGTTCGTGCGATCCGTCAGCCAACTTCAATGTCGCCAACTCGGTGGGTCGCAACATGCTCTGCCGAGCAACCAGGATCGTCTTTCCGTCGGGCAGCGCGTCGCGCAGACTCCAGTTGTAACGCCCGTGCGATACTTGCGAGGTCTTGCCGCCGTCGATCCAAATGCGAAACAGCTGAGTCGTTCCACGCCATTCCGATTCAAACAGCATCGACTGCGAATCGCTCAGCCACGTCGCGGAGTGGGCGGTTTGATCGAGCCCAACGGTGATCTCATGAGTTTGGGCGGAAGATCGGTCATAAAGCATGATCCGATTCCGATCGGATTCAAAGCCGGCTCGCTCCATCGAATCGAAAGCAATGTACTTTCCATCCGGCGAGTATACGGGGCTCGTATCGTATCCTGGTCGGCCAGGCGTGATGCATCGAGTTCGCCCGCCTTGGACGTCAACTAGGTAGATGCTGCTGTCTGTCGACTCGGCCGGGTTGTTCACCATTTTTGCGGTGAAGGCGAGCTCCCTTCCATTCGGCGCCCAAGCAAAGTGCTCGGCGCCGCCAAAGGGCGCCAGTGGACAGTCGGCCCTCACTCCCTTCATCAAGTCGATTGCATCCTCTGCCTTGGCGCCGTTGAGTTTGGCGACATGAAGATGGCTATAGGCATAGTCGTGCCAAGCGTTCCAGTGGCGGAACAAGAGCGAATCGATAATTCGCGCGTCGGCTTTCGGCAAGTCCGAATAGAGTTCGTTTACGGTCGAGTCCATTTTCACGTCGACAGTGAACGCCAAGTGAGTGCCCGTGGGCGAGACCTTTAAGTTGGCAACGCCTTGCTCGACATCCGTAACTTGCCTCGGTTTCGCACCGCCTCTGTTGCTGCTCGCATCAAACGACCAAACCTGCGGCTTGGCGTCTTCTCGACTGCCGGCAGCCACATAAAACAATTGGCTGGCCGTTGCGCCTTGCCCCCATTGCAGCGATGAGGCGTTAGGGAGAGTAAGCGCGATGCGGTCTTTGCCAGTGCTGAGCGAGATCAGGTGGATCTCCGTCAGGCCGGAATTTTTGGCCAAGTCGTAACGACGCACGGAATAGGCGATCTGCGCACCATCGGGAGAAACTGCACCGCCGCCAACGCGACCATGTTTCCAGAGCAGCTCCGGACTCATCCGATTCTCGGCCGCAGTCGACGACACGGCGGTTAGCAGAAAAAGCACAATTGCCGTAACGGCTCGCATGTTACCTTCCTCATCGGTCTACTGGAGAAACTCAGGGGGCTTCGACCCTGAAAGTATAGTCCGCCCTTCGAGGCGCCGCTGAGATAATCGCGAGGGGGTTACGGCGGACCGATCCCACGGCGGACCGAGCGAACGCCTCAGAGGAAGACGGACTAGCGTCGTTCGGCGGCGAGTTCGCGGAGGTAGGCGAGCATTTCCTTGCTGGCGTGGGGTTCCTCGTCACCAAGGAATTCTGAGAGCGGTTTGACTTTGCTCGACATTCTCAGTCGGGCCAGATAATTCTGAGTGAGCTCGCGCCGCTCAGGCGTGGAGTCGAGCAGGAATCGCACCCACGCCCAGCACTCGGCGTAATCCTGCCCGCCCATCTCATCCGGGTCGCGCATCCTCTCGAGTCGCTCGAGGTCGGGCGCCCAGCTACCGTCGTTATAGGCCTTGGCCAGCTGATCGATGTGAGGTTGATTCATGCCCTGTTGGCTGCGGGGCACTTCAAAGTACTCGGCCAGTCCTTCGTCGAGCCAGAGCGGTATGTTGGGGGAAAACGAGTGTAAGTAGCCATGGGAGGCCTCGTGCCGCAAATCGTCGGCGACATGGTGTCCCCAAAAGGCGAACACCGAGAGTTGAGTGTCGGTCTCGACGAACCAAGCTCGTCGGTCCGGGAGGTGGGGAAAGGTGGTCCGCACGAATTGCTCGTACCTCTCACGACTCTCGAACAGGAACAAGTGGATCGGTTCGTCGGAAAGCGGCGTGCCGAGCTCTCTCGCGATATCAGTGCGGAGGGCAACGAGCTCATCGACCAAGCGGTGGCTCTTGGGCAGGCGAAAATCACTGTGGATGACCATTTGCTCGCGCACCAGCGTCGAGGCGTTCGGCAGCTTGGGCGTGGGGCGCAAGGTCGCCGAGCACCCCGATGCGACAAGCAATACAGCGGTTATGAAAACAACCCGCTTCATGCGGGGCAACTCCTGAAATAGCGGACCCGCAACCTTGCGGCGCGGCGAGCACAACACCCAATGTGGCCCATTTTGGGGGGCGGATTGTAGCAACCGATCGAGGCTGGCAGAATGCCAAACCGAGCATGAAGAAGACCGATGGCGCCATTGCTAGCTAGAGCGAAGATCATCGACCGGGCAGGGAAAACAGACTTGCGGACGCCGCGCGGGGCCACAGGCGAACGAGATGAAGCGAGGAAATCTGAATCCTAGTCCCCGGGAACGTCTGCCTGTCGCGCCGAGTCCTAGAGGAACTGAAGCAAGTTCAGCTGCAACGTTTGGCCAATCAATCGCAGCGAG
>CAZWOU010000245.1:0-9105 GCA_964635375.1 uncultured Pirellulaceae bacterium
GAACCGCAAGCCAAACGTAACGCGGTTTACACTCCCACGGGGCTGATAGCGATCGTAGGGCGTTCCCCAGATCGTCCTGTTGGCGAGGTCATACTCGTTTGTGCGCTCAAGGTAGGGCAACAGAGCGACTTTTTGGCTCCAGCACTGCAGGTCGTCGTTGCGTCTGGCTCGGTAATTCGACAGCGAAGTTCGCCACGCGCCGTAATCCGCGGGAAGCTTCTCTTTGTACGTGTCAGCGTAGTTGTGCATCCCCAAAGCAATTTGCTTCAGGTTGTTCGTGCACTGCATCCGCCTGGCTGCTTCACGGGCCGCTTGCACGGCTGGAAGGAGCAAGGCGACAAGAATGCCGATGATGGCGATAACCACCAATAACTCCACGAGTGTGAAGCCCTGCCTTTGTGATCGAGTTCGAGACATAGAACATCCTCCGGAAGAAAGATAATGAGAAAAGAGTTGGAATCCGCAGTGATTTGGCGAAAAAAATAATGGAAAGCCGCCGTCATCACTTTAGACCACTCCGCCATTTTTACCTGTGCATTTCAGCCGTGTCAAGGAGTTTCGGCCCAAATCGCCCGTGGGGCAACGGATTTGCCTGAATCAGTTTTTCACCCCAGCGAGCCATCAAGTTTTCCGTCTCCATGATAATTGGCCCAAATGGGTTTTCCACACCTTGGCAGTTTTTCACACCTGCCTCATCGGCGGGGTAGGAATATGGTCTTGGCGTCTTTTTCGAGTTTCGCCGCCTCTTCGAATCGCCCTAAACGGCGCAGCAATGGGATGGCGAGCTCGTAGGCGCCTTGCAGCACTGGATTGAGTTCAATCGCCGCCAATACTGCTTGCGCCGCGTCGACGGATCTCCCGTTCTGCGTTGAGAGCAGTCTCGCCTTGAGGAAACGATGTTCCGGATCCCACGGCTGGATCTCAATCAGTTGATCCCAGTATTTCTCGGCTGCGGCGGCATCGCCCGCGACCTCGGCCGCGATCGCCAACGAGGAGAGGGCTTGCTCGTGGGCCGGATTGCTTTCCAATATCTTCCTCCAAGCCGCCATCGCCTCGGTCGGCTGGTCGAGTTTGGCCCTCGCTTTCCCCAGGTAGTAGAGCGTGAGAGCGTCATCCGGAGCAGCCTCCGCGACTTCCACGAGCAGTTTTTCGGCACGTTTAGCCAAGTCCGTATCGCGAGCCTTGATTGCCTCCTGAACCAGAAGAACCGCGTCGGTCCGCTGTTTTACGAGTGGCGGCAAAGGTGTGTGTTCGAGATTGTAAATCTTCAGGTTTCTGCGTGAATCATCCTTGGCCACGGTCTGGCCCAGTCTCGGCAAGAAACTGCGCAAGATGCGATGGTCCGTTTGCGGTGCGTGGGGAATATCGCTCGGAGCAAGTGTCCGCATATGGCAGTGGATGCATGAATCGTTGGCGGGAGCCGCCTTGCGCACCGGTTCCTGCTCGGCGCAATCCTCGGATTCGTGGCAGCTTTGGCAAGCCTTGTTGTGGCGCACGGTCCGTTCTTCAAGACTGCCTTGGATGTGCGGGTCATGGCAGAGGACGCAGTTCAGTTGACCGTTCGACTTCTTGAAACAGGTACTCGCGGTGATCTGCACGACTTGGGATACGGCCTTTTCGCTGGCGTCTTGGTCCGTTTCTGCTGGGACGTAAACGGTCCAGATGTCGCCAACGTCGTCGCCGGGGCGGAAATCGGCATTCGTTCGTCCCACGCGGAGAAACTCCTGGACGCCTACGACATGGCATTGGTTGCAGACCGCGTCACGTTTGCTCGGTGTCAACTCAGCCAAGTTGAGCATCGGATCCTCGTCGCCTTCGCCGTCATCATGGTAAGCGATATGCTCGCGACCCGGACCGTGGCATCGTTCGCATCCAATCCCTTGCTCGATGAAGATCGGCTTGTCATAGGCGACGTGAAACTCGTCGGTCGGCTCCTTGTAGTTCAGGCGGCCCGAATGACAACCGAGGCAGCGGTCGGCCACTGGTCGGTCAAACCGGTGGTGTCGAAGGTGGTTATAGCCCGGCGCCAAGCCCCACTTCTGCGGCACCGTGTACCAGGAAATGGACGAGGCGAACAGGCGGCCGTCTCGCTCGTGAAGAAACGACTCGCTGAGGACACCCGCGCCCAGGACATGGGTGATATCGACGCCTTGATCGAAGATTTCGTTGCCCGCGGCATCCACGCCCCGCTCAAAGTGACGTGTCTTGCCGTCCTTCGTCTCCACTCGGTACTCGATCCCCGGCCCACTACTGAATCCACCAGACGGTTTCGCCATGTGTTTAGCTGTGATCGGTTGCAAGGCGATCATCATGGGGTGCTTCTGGTACTGCTCGGCGATCTCGTCATGGCATTCAACGCACGCTTCGGAGCCCACGAATCCCGCGTCGGATCTGGGCGTCCAAGGGTCGAAGTCGGCCAACACGACTGGCTTTGTCGGCGGATCGGCAACGTCTGGTTCGTTCGCCAGCCAGTACGCGGCCCCAATTGCGATGCCAGCGAAAACCAGTACGGTGGCAGTCAGTAAGGCGGCGCGGCCGGAGCGAGGCGGAGTTTTCGTCATGGTCTTTTCATCTCAAAAGTATGGACGTCGGCGTCTGCCTCAACGGGCTCGACAACCGCATATTCTGTACCCACGGACATCTGCTCAAGGGTCGACTCAACACCGTTCGGCCATCGGATAGAAACTTCAGCGGAGTCGGTAACGGCAACCACCAGCCTGGCGTCCCTGGCTGAAAGGTAGCTGCCCCCGCCCTTTATCTGATACCGTTGCGATCGACCGGCCGAGGTAACCCTAACGCTTGCACCGACCGCTTCGCGGTTGGACTCTACGCCAATCAGCCGCAATGTAATGGAGGCGGGCTCGGGATCTTCTTCGCCGATCCGATTGTTCGTCAGAAGGACCGGTCCCGCGTCTTGATGGCCCAACACAATGTCGCTGTCGCCATCGTTGTCGAAATCACCCACGACCAGAGCGCGGCCCGGATGCGCCGAGGCAAAATGGGGTCCAGCTTCGGCGCCGAGAAAACGAAAACGGCCGCGTTGATCGTTGCTCCAAGCCAAGGCCGGTTGTTTGTGGGGCCCGGTCTTGGAATTCGTATCCACGTGCCCGTTGGTCAGCACGAGGTCGCACCAACTATCGAGATCGAAATCCGTTAGCGTGACTCCCCAGCCGATGTAGGGCTGGCCCTCAGCCGCAATGCCACACCTCGCACTCTGTTCGTTGAAGAACTCGTCGCCGGCGTTCAGATAGATGGAATTGTGATCACCCAGAAAGTTGGTCACGATCAAGTCCACCAGGCCATCCCCATTCACATCCGCCGCGTCGACACCCATGCCCGCCTGGGCCGCGCCGCGACTGTCGTAGGCGACGCCCGAATTCTCCGTGATGTTGCGATACTCATGCGATGGCGAATTCACGAAGAACGAATTGGCGTTGAGGTCGTTACCGAGATAGAAATCCACCAAGCCGTCGTCGTTCATGTCCGCGGCAACGATCCCCTGCCCGCGTCCGATTGGGTCGACGATGCCGACCTGTTTCGTCACGTCCGAAAACCCGCCTCGTCCATCATTTTCAAGCATCATGTCACGAGCTGGGTGAATGCTCTCCGGATTGCAATACACCGGGTGTTCCTTATTGCCACACGGCCGATTCAGCAGCCGCTCAGCGTTCCACTCGCCATAGTTGCACACATAAATGTCCGGAAACCCATCGTGGTTGAAGTCGAACATCGCCACACTGGTCGGAAAGCTGTTCTCAACTCCAAATTCCATCTTGTGCTCTTGAAACGTGCCATCGCCCATGTTCTCAAAGAACACATTCTTGCCCACGCAGCTGATGTAGACATCCGGGAATCCATCCTGGTTGTAGTCGCCCACAGCGACGCCGGCGCTATAGGAGCTCAAGTCCAGGCGGCTCTCCGAGGAGACATTGACGAAGGTCCAGTTCCCCAGGTTGCGATACAGCTGATTTCGCGGCGAATGGGCTTTGGGTTGGACTGGAAATGCTTGCCCCGTAAGAAAATAGAGATCGACGAAGCCATCGAGGTCGTAATCGAGCCCGGCGATACCGCTTCCGTTTGCGGCTGGAAAGGGCCGCAGCGGGGAGATTCCCGTGTTGTGGACGAAATCGATGCCAGTCGCGCCCGCGTCCGAGAACCAGACTGGCCCGTCGTGTTTCTCCGGCGGCGTGATCGCCAACGCCGGCCCGTCCGCTTGACTCGCTGTCGATGGCGGTCGGTCGGGTTGGGTTCGCGGGCTAGTCCCGCTGCACCCCATCAGGGAGATGGCGACCCCCGCAACCAGCAATCCACTCTCCATCGCACGACGCCAGCGCTTCGTGGCGACGAGTCGCTCAGACGCTGTTGTCCGTGTCATTACGTTTCCCGTTGCTGTTCTTAAAGGCCCGATCAACATTGGCCATACGGGATGAGAGGCTTCTTGGGTCGGTCGATGTTCGTTCGCGTCTTGAGCAGCTTGCGGCGTCTACTCACTATCACGGTCGGTGGACCCGTCTTTCGATTTGTTAATTTCAGCCGCCCAATCTCGGAGGTGGGGTAGCATCTGCCTGGACTTTTGCCGGATTGCCGCCACAAGATCGTCCGCGAATTTCGAATTCCGATCCGGGTGCTCCCTAAGCAATTGGTCGACGACCAGCTCCGCTCGCACCCAGTTCTCCTCATGGGCCAGTTGCCAGGCGTCATAACATATGGCGGTAGGCGAGTTGGGCAGATCAATGACTGCTTGATCTAGCGACGAAATGAACGATGCCTCGAGGCGAAGATCTTTGGCTCGATTCGCCCATTTTTCGGCCATTTTTGGATTCTTCAGCACGCGATAACAGCGTTCGAGCAGATAAGCGCTCTCGCTGGAAACCTCCGTTCGGTTGCCAATCCGCTCCATCCAATCCAAGGCGTCTTGCGGCTTCCCGTCGGCCAACGACAGGCTCGCCAGTCGGTTTCTCGCCTCCTCATTACCCATGTCGATGGTGACGCATTCCCTCCAGGCCAGGCGGGCCATCGATTCGTCGCCGATTTGTTGCAAGGCATCGCCGAGCACAATGAACGCTTTCGGGGCTCGCAGGAAACTGATGCTGCGCTCCGCCATCTGTTTGGCTTCCTTCGGCTTGCCGACCTCGATCAAGGCTGCAGCATAGGCTGAGAAGAACTCGTTTGGGGGAATGTGGAGGTTTTCACCGGTCGGTTCATGCTCCAAGACTTTCGCCCAGTGTTTGCACGATTCCTTATGGGACCCTAAATTGAAATGGATCGATGCCAGCAATGTGTGTCCTAGCGCTTCGCGCCCGGGCGCTGCGGCAAGGCGTTCTGCTTCCGGCAGCGCAAGGCGATGTTGGCGGAGTTGCAGTCGCACGGCGATCAGGTCCTGCAACGAGTCCATGTCGCCCGGCGCATCGGCGACTACCTTTTCCAACAATGAAACAGCCGACGACCAACGGCCCGTCATCAAATAGGCTCTGGCCCATGCAGCCATTTCTGTGGCGTTGGCGGCTTCGTACTCTTCGAAAATCGCCAGGGCCGCCTCTGGCTCCTTCGCCGTCGCCACCAGAATCTGTGCGTAGAGCGTCTTCGCTCTGCCGCTATGCGGGTGACCGTCTATGTAGTCCTGGACCTGCAGTTTGGCGACTTCGAACTGGCCCGACGCGAACGTCTTCTCGGCTCGCCGCAGTCCGCTGTCGTCTAAGGCTACCAGGCCAGCGACCACAGAGGCGGCGCCGGCGACGACCGCAATTGCCAACCAAACGATGCGAATCTTCCTGGGACGCCCGCGAGTCGGAGTGGGCTTGGTATCGGCTTGGTCGTCTGTTGTTGCCGAGGTTGTTGCTTTGACCACCACAGGTTCTCCTTATGACCAACCGGTGACACCACTGGGGGCAAGCTGCTCGCCACCCTTCCGGTCCGCCCCTTACCGCCCCTGGCAGCCAACGGCCGCGAGACGTCAATCTTGACTCCGCCAAACGCCTACTTCGGGCCCAACTCAGCGACAGCCTGATGCGTCACCCCTGATGCGTTGCGGCCCCGACTTCAGGATACACTACCGTCTGGGATTTCCAAGCGGTTCCAGACTGCTGGCGAAGGGGCAATTGCCGCTTTTGAAAGAAATCCGCGAGGGTGGACGTAACACTTACGCGGTTTGATCCGATTGTGGCGTCAGTCGGTTTTTCCGCATGCTCCTTAGTCAGGTTCGTGACAGTGGTTACGTCTAACTCGAGATTCTAGGCCGAGCTTTGGCACACGGGTTGCAATTATGTCTTGCGGCCGTCAGGCATAACCGCCCGGCGGCGCCCATCGAACCGCACCCTCGTGCATCCATCGGAGAAAGGACGCTTCCATGACCACCGCCACCTCACACGCTCGACTGAACGATCAACTCAGAGGCAGCATTCAGGCTCGAGCCGCCGAAGCTGCCAACTCAAATTCGGTCGTCGACGCGGTAATCTGCGCGTTGATCGAAGCTGATATCGATCAATGGAATGTCAGCTTGGACGACTGGAAGGGAATTCTGTTCGAAGCCTTCCAAGCCGCCAAAGACTCGCGAGAAGGTCGCTTGGCCGCCTAAGAGGCCTCAGCCGCTTGCGGAATCAAGCGCCAGGAAATCGAGTGCAGCAGCAAATCGAGTGGACCGGCCCAGCTGCGGATCGTTACTCAAAATCGCTTTCGATCTTGGCGTCGGGCAACGCTTCCTGGAGCGACTCGAGTCCCTCTTCCGAAACTTGCGGCAAGAACGTCATCATGATGTGGGAGAGTTTCTTTAGCTGGTGCAACTTGGCGATGCCTTGGTCAGATACGGCGTTACAACTTCCAATGTTAAGAAACTCCAAATGCTCGAAATTCGCAATGACCTCGAATGCCGGATCCCCAATATAGGTCTGGTCGAGGTTGAGTCGCTTCAGGTTGGTCAGGCCCTTGAGATGGGCCACGCCGGCGTCATCGATATTGGTGGTCCACAGATTCAAGTCCTCCAGCGATGTCAGCTGGCCCAGCGCTTTCATCGACTCGTTACCGACTAACGTGTTTTCGCTGAGGTCGAGCGACTTGAGTTTGCTCAGCGACGCCAGCTTGGCCACGCCATCGCCGACCGACGTCGCTCGCAGCCGCAAGTTGGTCAAATTGACCAACTTGACAATGTGCTCCATCCCCGCGTCATCGACTTGAACGGCGCCATAAAGCTTGAGATCCGTGAGTGAAGTGAGCCCTGAAATGTGGGCCAAGCCAGCGCTCGTCACACTCGACTGGTCCATGCTCAGCGACGTGAGACGCTTCATTCCGCCAAGATGAGTCAGCGAAACGTCGGTGATGTTGGATCCGTAGATTCTCAGACTTCGCATTTTGGTCAGTCCGGCCAAGTGGGCGATGCCCGGATCCCCAACGGCCTTGCAGTCCTGGATGTCAAGCAGTTCCAGGTTGGGACAGCCTGCCAAATGGGCCAGCGCATCATCGGTAATATTTGTCTGAACGAGGCGCAGCCGTTTGAGCTTAGGCAGTTTCGCGAGGTGTTTGATGGCGTCGTCGCGAATGTCCGATCGACGCAGGTTGACGTCCTCTAGATTCGCCATGCCACAGATGTTCTCCGCACCGGCATCGGTCACGGCGCTGCGGTCGCCCAGGTTGAGCGCCTTGAGTCTGGGGAGCTTGGCCACGATGCCCATGACGTCGTCCGTGATATCGGGCCCGCCCATCGATAGCGATTCGAGATGGAGCAGGCCGGGCAGCTTGGGTAGTTCTTCGGCATATTCCCGCGAAGCCAGCAGATCGAGCGAGACGATGTTGCCGAACTCGTTCTTCTTGATCGCTCCGCTCTTGATTGCCTCGAACGCTTTCACTGCATCCGGATCGTCCGCAGGCTGCGGTTCCGGCAGCTCAACTTGACCGGTCGCGGTTGGATCGGGGCCGCCGCCAGTTGTTCCCGGCTTGTCCGTGTTCGAGCAGCCGAGCGATGTCGCGAACAGCAAGGCGACAGCGAGTCCCGCGTACATCGCATGCGTTGCCGCGCCGTGGCTTTGGGCAGCCGTTTTGCTCAATCGACTCATTCCAGTTACCTCTTGGTTCTAACGTCGAGTATCGCCGTGAATTTTCCGATCTGAATTTTCCGATCCAGGGGTCCATTCAAGAAGCAAAGCCCAGGGTATTCGAGTCGACTTGGTTTGGCAAAGGGTGTAGGGGCGCGAGGCCCACTCTGCGAAGGAGTTTGCCGCGGAAGTGGAGCGTGGTTCACGGCCACGGGCAACCGGCCCGCGCAACGACTCCGGCGAGAAGTTACAATGATGCGGGTAAGAGTAACGCGGATCACTTTGGATCTTATTCGATGAACGACCCCCCGGAATCGAACGCTGGGATCGGCCCAACGGCGAGAACGCAACCGGAACGAGAGCGTCGCCCAAATCGCCTGCTGCTAAAGTTGACGTTCTCGCTGCTTGTCGCGCTGATCGCGCTGAAGATTGGCGATCTACTGCTCGGGCAAATTCGGGAAACGTCTCAGCGGCATTGGTTGCGGCTAAACCCCAACGTGTCGAAACGACACCAAAGCACCGAATTCGATTACGTGTTCCATACGAATTCACTGGGATTTCGAGGACCCGACGTACCTTTCGGGCGTTCCGACGAGACCAAACGGATTGTGGTGATCGGGGATTCATTCGTCGCCGGCGTTGGGGTTGCCGACGAGGCTGTCTTCACTGGGAAGTTGCAGCAGCAGCTGCGGGAACAACAGTCGACTGTCGACGTCGTCAACCTGGGCCGATCGGGTTCGAGTACGATCCGCGAGCTTGATATCTATCGGCGGTTCGGTCGCAAGTTTCGTCCGCAGATCGTGGTCCTGATCTTCTTCATCGGGAACGATCTCGCAGAGATCCACGAGGAAATGACGGCCGAGGAGCTGGCCCGCTGGAAGCCCGCCGGACTGGTCCGCGCGTCGGCCTACACGATGTTCCCGAATCTGTATCTCGAATTGGCCATGATCCGACAACTGAGCGGGGCAGAGACCTTCTCTGAGTCCGAACTGCAGGCCTTGGTGCGGCGAGAAGCGAGTCGCCGTGGCCGCGAGCCGCAATGGGCCGCCGACCGCCTCGGAATGATCCCCCAGGAAGTTCA
>CAZWOU010000246.1:0-9104 GCA_964635375.1 uncultured Pirellulaceae bacterium
AACCCGTGTTGCCGGCGTGAAAGGCCGGAGTCCTAGACCGCTAGACGAAGGGGCCAGCGAGTTGCTAATTGAGTCGGTATTTGAAGGGCGAGTCGACAATCCGTCAAGTGGGGATTCAGACGTCGAGTCAGCAACTGGAACGAAGGTGGCGAGAAAGTGAGAAACGAAGCGGTCTACGAGTTTTCGGCAGTCGATTCATTTGCGTTCGAATCGCCTTCAGCCTGCTCGTTTCGCTTGATCGCTTCATAGACCTCGCGACGGTGCACCGGCACTTCTTTGGGGGCTTCGACGCCCAACCGGACTTTGTCGCCGCGGATCTCGACAACAACGATGGTGATATCGTTGTTGATTACGATACTTTCGTTCTTTTTTCTAGAGAGGACCAACATGTTCCATTCCTTTGTTCGGCAGGCCGCAACCACAGCGACCATAGGTTTCGATGCGACTGATCGCATCGTGGGTGCTCGGATCCCATACCAAGGTGACCCGGACGCCCGCCTTCCTTTCACTCTACGTGCTCGCTTAGTCGAGTCAAGCAAAGCCCACCGGCGAAGTGTTTTTTTCGATCAAAATCTGTGCCTGACACACGCATGACGCGATTTATTCCCCTATTTCCCCCGGCCCACAGGGTTTAAGGCGTCTGCGTAAACCACTTCGCAAACCTGACTTACAGCGACTCGAGCCAAACCTGTGGGGGCGAACGCCCGCCGCCCCGTTCTGCCCAGACTGAAGGTGGGCGCAATTCGCTTTTCATCCTGAAAGAAAAGACGCTTGGGCAGGACCACCCCATGTCGGCGGCGTTTCAGCCCGTCTCGCTTGGCTTGGTTTTTCTGAGTTTTTCTGAGGACTGCCCCAGGGCGAGACCCGCCGGCCCCAGGCAACGAGGAGCGACGGGCGCAAGTGTTGATGTGAAAGAGCTTGCGATCAATTGGCCGGGCGACTAGCGGATCCTTGCTGGCGCGATCTGGAATTCGCGGCAAAGCGAACAACCCCTGCCCGCCAACTGTCGATCGGCAGGCAACTGCGATGAACCATCGCAAGATCCGCCCATCCTGCCCAGTTGTCTCGCCCAGTTGTCTCGCCCAGTCGTGCCGCTGCGGACAAAAAGGCCCTGGGTCCTCTGGTTGCGAAGCCCCAGGTCCCGCCTATAATTCCGGTGTTTCACGTTGGATGACGAGCAGACGTCAGCCAATTCACCTCTCCGTGTCGCAATTGCTTCGAAGTGCGGGCCTTATGATCCAGTGGTTTTATAATGTCTGGTCAGCCGTTTCCACCGTTGGCCGCGGGCTGTTTGTGACGATGCGGAACTGGGTGATCACCTATCACCAGGACCGGCGAACTTTTACCGAGAAGTTTGAGTACCCGGAACTCCCTGTACCGGTATCTGCGAGGTATCGCGGTTTTCACCGGTACGACCTGACCAGCTGCATCGCTTGCGATAAGTGCGCCAAGGCGTGTCCAGTCGACTGCATCTACATTGGCAAGGAAAGGGTGCCGGTTGGAAAGGGGTTTCAGGTCACGACGTACACGATTGACTATAGTAAATGTATGTTCTGTGCTTTGTGTGTTGAGCCTTGCCCGGTGGACAGTATCTTCATGGGCGCGACCCATGACCTGAGCTGTTATAGCCGGGACGGCTGTATCGTTGATTTTTCCCGACTGCCGGTCGACGTCGCCTGGGGACGAGCAACAATCAACCCAGCAGCGGTTGCCGAATCGAAAGTCATCGTCGAACCGGTTCACGGCGGGCCGAGTTCCTGAATTGCCGCGACATGAGCCGATTCGTTTTGATTTGAATCTTTGATTTTGACACCATTGACGCATTGGGTGAACCGATGGAATCCACCGAAACGAGCGCACGGTTGTTTACGGCCGAAGAGGCGAACGCAATGCTGCCGCTGATCCGCGCCATTGTGGGCGATTTGGTGTCGCTTGCAGGCGAGGTGGCTGAGCGGCGTCAACGCCTCGACCATCTCAGCGTTGGCCGGAATTCCGACGACAAGGACCCTTACGCCGAAGAGTTGGCCCAGATCGAGAGCGAACTGGAAAAAGACAGCCAACGATTGCGAGAGTATGTCAAGGAATTGGATGATTTGGGCGTGGTCCTGCAAGGCGTGATGGAGGGGATTGTTGACTTTCCCGCCTTGGTCGACGGCCGCTTGGCCTATCTTTGCTGGAAGTACGACGAGCCCGAAATTGTTCACTGGCACGAGCTAGATGCTGGCTTTGCTGGTCGCCAACGACTGACGGCGGACGCTGCGGATTCCCCCGGCTCGTTCTGAGTCGGAGCCTTTGAAGGCCGAGGCGTCAGACGGTCATAGGGTGTAGGTTCCCGCCCAGCGCGTTCGTGGACTGAACTGGAGCTGAGCAAGCCGACTATCCGTTGCAACGGTGACCTCCCGCCGCGGCCAAACAGCCGGTTCCAACCACCGCTTTCAATTCCGCCGGTTGCAAAGATCGTCAGTCGTCCTACAATGCTGGGTCTTGAATTGGGCTAGCTGCGGCGCGTCCAGGTTGATGCGGCCGCTGCCCTTCCCGTTTGCTCGAAAGAACTCCAGCCATGTCGGACGCCGTGGCGTCATCGCTTGGAATCGTTGCCTACTTGGCTCTGTTTGCCTCGGTCGGCCTCGTTTTCGTCTTCGCCAATCTGCTCATGGGGAGTTTTGTCCGACCAGCGGACCCGCATGACGAGAAAATGAAGATCTATGAATGCGGCGAACCATCCATCGGTTCGAGCTTTGTACAGTTCGACCTGCGGTTCTACGTGGTCGCCCTGCTGTTCATCATCTTTGACGTCGAGGTGGCTCTGTTTTTCCCTTGGGCGGTGATTTTTGGCAAGGCAAACAACTTGGCCGACCCCGATTTGGTCGTGGTGACACAAGAGGCGGATGGGCTCGTGCTCACCAATCACTCGCGTTCATTGCTCCAGGAGATGGGTGTCCGCAACCCGACCCCCCCCAGCCGCGTCCCGGCGTCGCTTCAAACCAGATTCGAGCAACGGTTCGGCGCGTCAGCTGCCTCGTCGCGGATCGCGAGCAAGGAAGAGGCTTCGGTCGTGATTCGTCAGACGGCGAAGGATTTTGCCTGGCTGACCATTTTGGACATTGTTGTTTTCTTTGGAGTGCTGATGGTCGGATTCGCCTATGTTTGGAAACGAGGTGACCTGGATTGGGTGAGGGCCGTGCGCCGTCAGCGATTTAGCCGCAGCTCAGACGTCCCAGATACGCTGACTCATGAGCCGTTCATTTCTGCCTGAGCGGCAGCGATTTGGAAAACGGTCACTGACAATTGCGTGGATTTTCAGCAGCAGTTTTGAATTGAGTCAAATTGAACTGAGTTAAATTGAACTGAGACAACGAGCCTTACGATGAACTTGATTGATCGCCTGAAGCAAGAATTCGGCGAAGCGATAGTCAATGTGGATTTGGACGCCATTGATCCCTGGTTCGAGGTGACTCCCAATTCGATTCGCGATGTGAGCGCTTTCCTGAAACAGGAAGACGGCCTCCGCTTTGACATGCTCAATTGCATCACCGTGGTCGACTACTTGCATACCGATCCGAAGAAGGCTGCCAAGGCGGACTGGGAGCCACACCTGGAAGTTGTCTACCACCTTTCCAGCATCGCCACCAAGCACACGCTCGTGATGAAAGTCAAACTGCCTCGCTGGAAGAACGACGAAGAAGGGCAGCTACCAGAAGTACCTTCGGTGATGGATATTTGGCCGACGGCGGACTGGCATGAACGAGAAACCTACGACCTCTGCGGCGTCGTGTTCACCGGACACGCGGACCTGCGGCGAATTCTTTGCCCAGAAGACTGGATAGGACATCCACTGCGGAAAGATTATGAAATGCCCCTCGAGTATCACGGGATAAGATGCCGCTAGTTCCCAAGCCGATGAATGGGAGGCGGGCAGCCGGCTGACGGCCGACTTGCCCCAAGTGGATCGTTCGAATCTCGATGGTTTTGCAGAAGATCGAAAGCACAGTTCCCTATGGCCAGCCAACTCGACGACCCTCGCATTATTGAATTTGACGTCCGCACGGACGAAATGCTGATCAACATGGGTCCGCAGCATCCGAGCACCCACGGCGTGCTTCGTCTGGTGTTGCGAACGGATGGCGAAATCATCTCGCAGGTCGAGCCACATGTGGGCTATTTGCATCGCAGCGCGGAAAAAATCGGCGAGAACCTGTCGCCGAGACAATACATACCCTACACCGATCGCATGGACTATCTCGCCGCCATGAACATGAATCTCGGTTGGTCGCTGGCCATCGAGAAACTGCTCGATCATTCGCTCTCGGAAAAAGCCAAACACCTCCGCGTGATCATCGCCGAAATGGGGCGAATCGCCAGCCACCTGGTCGCGATGGGCACCTACGGGTTGGATCTGGGAACGTTTAGCCCGTTCCTCTACGCCTTCCGCGAACGCGAGAAGATTCTAGACCTCTTCGAAGACGCCTGTGGCGCTCGTTTGACTTACAGTTATTTGACACCCGGCGGGGCGACGGCGGACTTGCCCAGCGGCTGGCTGCAGAAATGCGAAGCGTTCCTTGTTCAATTTGAGCCGATAATCCAGGAATACCACGACCTGCTGACGACCAACGCCGTGTTTGTCAAACGGACGGCGGGCATTGGAGTCATGTCGCCAGAAATGGCCATCGGCTACGGCTGCACCGGCCCCGTGTTGAGGGGCAGCGGCGTCGATCACGACCTCCGCCGAGACGGAGAAGAGCGTTATACCGAAATGTATGACGGCTACTCGTTCGACGTGATCGCAGAACAAGATGGTAAATATCCTGTCGATCCAGATCGGCAGTACCCAGCGATTCCCCCCAGCGCAGTGCTCGGCGACTGCTGGCACCGATTCTACGTTCGCATGCTTGAGGTCGTTCAGGCCATCGACATCGTGCGACAGGCCATGGACCGCTACAGCACCGCGAGTGGCGATTGGGGACAACCGATCAAACTGACTCAGCGGCTGCCCAAGGGCGAGGTCTACTTTGAAACCGAAGCTCCGCGAGGGCAAATGGGATTCTTCGTGGTCAGCGATGGAAGCGCGATTCCCTGGCGGGTGCGGGCGAGAAGCAGCTGTTTTTGCAACCTTTCGATAACCGCTTCACTTTGCCAAGGCTGCCTAATTGCAGACATTCCGTCCATCATCGGCTCGCTGGACGTGGTCATGGGTGAAATTGATAGATAGAAAATTACCTGGTTCGGCTGGGAAAACTTCACACCTGGGGGCTTGTGGATGCTTCTGCCATTGTGCAATATTTCACGATCTTCGGGGCCGAATGCTTGCTAGCACGCTCCAATTCGCTTTTTCTCATGCAGCGTTAGAAACGGTCAATTTTTAGTCGGCGCCAACAGCGTCGAAGGACATCCAACTGTGGCCGAATTCTTCATCCAGTCATGGGGGCTTCCAACATGGCTCGGCTGTGTGGTGGCGGCGATGATCCACTGCGTGTTGATCATCAATGTGGTCGCGGTCGGCGCTGTGGTTTTCATTTGGATGGAGCGGAAGGTTTCGGGACGAATCCAAGATCGGCTTGGCCCAACGCGGGTCGGCGGTCGCTTTGGCTGGCTCCAAGGGCTGGCGGACGGCATCAAGCTGATCGCCAAGGAGGACTTCGTTCCCCGCGACGCCGATTCATTTCTGTTTCGTTTGGCGCCCTACGTGAGCTTTGCTGCAAGTTATACAGCGTTCTTGGCTTTGCCCTTTGCGGACGGGTGGTCGGCCCAATGGGTCGGCACGGGCGTCTTCTTCATCCTGGCCGTGCTTGGCCTTGAGGTCTTTGGCGTGATCCTGGCGGGGTACGCATCCGGCTCAAAATGGTCCCTATTTGGCGCCATGCGAGAGGCGGCTCAAGTCGTTAGTTACGAAGTGCCCATCGGCATGTGCGTTGTGGTTCCGGTCATGATTTGCGGGACCTTGGACTTGCATACGATCGCCAACCAACAAGCGGGTCTCTTTACCAACTGGTTGATTTTCCACGACCCCGCCACGTTCGTGTTGTTCTGGGTCTACTTTACCTGTGCTTTAGCGAGCGTGAACCGAGCTCCGTTTGACTTGGCCGAAGCTGAGAGCGAGTTGGTAGCTGGATTCCACACGGAATACTCCGGAATTCGCTGGAGCATTTTCTTTATGGCGGAATACGGCTCGATGTTTCTTGTCAGTGGACTGGCCGCGCTGCTGTTTTTTGGCGGCTGGCACGGCCCGTTTCCGATCTTTGCATCCTGGGCCTACCAACCCGACGAGACCGCATTCCGGATGACCGGGTATTTGGCGGCTCTGGCGGGATGCGTGAATTTCATCATCAAGGGAACGCTCGGCGTGACCGTGATGATTTGGATCCGCTGGACGCTGCCTCGCTTGCGAATCGACCAAGTTATTACGACCTGCCTGAAGTACTGCGTACCCCTCGCGGCAGTCTGCTTCATCGGCGCCATGACGTGGACCATCTTGGATTGGCCTTCTCCCAACGACTTGTTACCTCATCAAAACCGCACACGCGCCGAAGTTCGCGAGGGGCGTCAAATAAGAATCAACAATGCAACTGGCGGATGGGATAACGCTGAGGTCCGCAAGGATGGGGAAGTCGCTTCCCGTGGCGTTGATGGGGGTGAAGGATGATGCTAGCGGCGATTGAATGGCATTCCGTCTTCTTCATGTTCTTTGCCATGATCGCATGCGCATTTGCCGCAGCCGTCGCGTTCACGAGCAACATTGTCCGGATGGCCTTCTATCTGACCATCTGCCTCGGTGCAGTTGCCGCCTTGTTCATTCTGGCGGGAGCCGAATTTGTCGGCGCGATGCAATTGATGATCTATGTCGGTGGCACTCTGGTCCTCTTGATTTTTGGCGTGATGCTGACAGCCCAAGAGCGATTTGTCTCTATGACCACGCCGCCTGGCGAATGGGTTCTTGCGGTGATCGTGGGTGGGGCGCTTATGGCTCCGTTGTTGACCGTTGCCTTCGGCGTCAGGGATTGGCGAGAGCCCAACGAGCAACGCGCAGAGCTGACATTGGAAGACGCTGAGACCACCGCCTCGCTGGGGCTGGCCCTCGCGGGCGGGCGGGTCGATAAATTGTCCGAAGAAAACGAGACGTTGCGAAACGGCATGTCTGGATACCTGCTGCCGTTTGTTATTGTTTCCGTTCACCTGTTAGTCGTTCTGATCGGCGCGGGCTATATGGCTCGAACCCGACGCAGTATCGACGCAAGAGGCTCATGAATCCGCTAACCGACCCTATCACCGTTTCCCATTATCTGGCTGTTGGCGCCGTGCTATTCGTCACCGGCGTGATTTGCATGGCGACCAAACGCAACGCGATTGGCGTGCTGATGGGAGTGGAACTTGTCCTCAACGGGGCCAACATCAACTTGGTTGCTTTTGGCAGCAAGTACCTGCGTCCCGAATCACTGGGATTAGACGGTTCGCTGATGGCCCTATTCGTGATTATTCTCGCTGCAGCCGAGGCGGCCGTCGCCCTGGCTATCGCACTGAATTTTTATAACAACCACTCCACGATCGACGTCGATCGCGCTGACGAGCTCAAAGGCTAATGGACTATTACTCCTACATCCCAACGCTCTTGCTCTGCGCATGGCTGGTCCCCCTAGCCTCGTTCGCGGTTCTCTTTGTCTACGGCAAGCAACTTTGCGAAGACAAGCCAGCGGTGGGCGGTTATGTGGCTACGGCCGCCATCGTCGTCTCGGGAGTACTCTCCTTCGTCTCGCTATTCGCTTGGGTACAACACGAGTTCCCGGATCACGACAGCCATTTCGGTCATCACGCTGAGCATGCAGCGGTTTCCGATGAAACGGCCCACGCCGAACACGGAGACGCCGAACACGGAGACGCCGAACACGGAGACGCCGAACACGGAGACGCCGGCCACGGAGACGGCGGCCACGAGAGCGAAGCCAAGCCGTATTTGGCTGGCGACTATTACCTGCTTGGTGCATTCGGCTCGCTCACGCTTTCGATTGGCTATTACATCGACGCTCTGACGATCACCATGTTTTGCATGGTTACGCTGATCGCTTCCTGCATCCATTTCTACGCAATGGGGTACATGCATGAAGAGGAGTCGGAAGTCACGGATCACGAAGTAACGCTCTCCGACGGTTCGCATTTGAAACGTCCGGGCCGCTTCTTTCGCTTCTTCCAGTACTTATCGCTGTTCTGCTTCAGCATGTTGGGGATCGTGCTGGCCGGCAACATCGCGATGGTGTTCATTTTCTGGGAATTGGTCGGCATCTGCTCCTACTTCCTGATCGGCTTTTACATCGAACGGCAGAGTGCATCGACGGCGGCAAACAAGGCTTTCATCGTCAACCGAGTCGGTGACTTTGGGATGATCATTGGGTTGATGGCTCTGTGGACCGCGCTGGGTACGTTCAACTTCGGCGATGTCGATGGAAAGGAAGGCATTTTCAGCGCCGTCCGCTCGGCGTCGAACCATCACGCCTTACAGACACCCGATGGAATGGTCCGCCTGGCGGCGGCTGAGGAGGCCAGGAAAGTTGTCCACGCGATGGAGCCGGGCGCTTCCCTCGCGGAACAACAAATTGAGGTCGACAGGCACATCAAGGGCTGGCGAACGGACGAAGAGGGCCGGCCGAACTATGGATACTGGTTGCTGGTCGTGGCGGGAATCGGCATTTTTTGCGGGTGTGTAGGAAAGAGCGCGCAGTTTCCGCTGCATACGTGGTTGCCGGACGCGATGGAAGGCCCCACGCCCGTCTCAGCTCTGGTGCACTCGGCAACGATGGTCGCAGCCGGCGTCTATCTGGTCGCTCGTTTCTACCCGGTCTTCGCGCCTGAGGTCTTGTTGGTCATCGCCACGTCTGGATGCATTACTCTGTTCATTGGCGCCACGATCGCCATCACGGCGACCGACATCAAGCGGGTCCTGGCCTATTCGACCATCAGCCAACTCGGCTACATGATGTTGGCCTTGGGGGTCGGCGGATGGATTGCGGGCGTGATGCATCTAATCACCCACGCGTTTTTCAAGAGCCTGCTATTCATGTGTTCGGGCTCGGTAATCCACGCGGTGCACACGAATGAGATGACGGAGATGGGTGGTC
>CAZWOU010000247.1:0-9034 GCA_964635375.1 uncultured Pirellulaceae bacterium
GGTGGATGTCCCGGCGCCCTTGAATCACGCGCGCCATTTCGTGTTGACCGGGCCCGCTGCCGCGACCCTTCAGCTTCCATTCAAAAATAACGTCCTTTTCGGTTTCCCGCTGAACGGTGAATTCAACATCCTTGTCGAGTTTGGTGAGTTGTGCGCGAATGTTCTCCATGACTTGCTTAGCCGTCGTTCGCTGAGCGGCGAGAATAAGTCGTTGCTGTGAAAACATCTTCGTCCATTCCTGGACCGATTCACCATTCTGCGTGTGCTCGACGTTGGACTGGGAACGGTTGATTAGTCGGTGACCCGGAAGCCATACTCCTCGCTCCAGCTCGAGCTCAACCACGGCCACAGGGTTCGCGCCGTCTTTCGGCAAGTTGCGCATGTCGAGTACGGAGAAGAGCCGGCTATTGGAGAAGTTGAGGGCCATGAAGCCATAAATCAACTGGCTTTGAGGCTCGGCGCCGACGATGCCATCAGGCTTGCCGAGCTCCCGTTCGATAGTGCTTTTCCGTACGCTGACGTTGAACAGGCCTTCGCGGTCAAACAGCATCCAGATGCTGGAGAAGACACGACTCACGACCTCCGATTTCGGCGCCCGTCGAAGTGCGATACGAATCTCTTTTAGGGCTTCAACAGGTTGTTCCGACTTGACCAGCGCAATCGCCAAGCCATGGCGGTATTTGACGTTGTTCGGAACCGCCTCAAGCGCCCTACGAAAACTCGTAACCGCCTCTTTCGCTTGCATCTTTTCCAATAAGCCAACCCCCTGCGCGTAGGCTTTCTCGGCCTCGGCCGCCTTTGTGGCCTCGTCGCTTGGCGCCTTCGGATCGTCCGCGGCCAAAGAGGCGTGGGCTAGCATGAGCGCCAGGGAAAACCCGCCGACAATAAGTCGCTTCGTCAGATCCATTGAATCAACTTTCTTGGTGAGAATCATCATCGGCTGGCCCTGTCAGTGCGCAGGCGTAGCCGTCGAGCAGGGGCATGTGCATGTCGATCAGGATGACGTGGTAGGGAGTGTGCCTTCAGTTCTTTGGTAGGCAAATCGTAGGTAATCTGACGGTTGTCGGCAACATGATCGCTGGGTCAACGGCTGGGAACCTGCAGCCGCCCCGTCACCGCGCCGTGCAACCAATGGCCGGGCAGTCTCTGCATTATTAGTGTCTTGCCGCAAGGATACGTTTCCTTGCCGCCCAGCGCGAAGCTGGGGGCGAAAATCTCAGCGATGGTTGCACCAATCGTCTCGATTATGCAACTAATCCACCCGTTGATGGTTTTCCGGGGGCAAGTGATAGAATCAAATGGCGTGTCGCTGGACGCCGCGACGGTTCCACGCCCACTGTTGGTGAAGAGGGCCGCTTTTGTGGCGCGGCGATCTCAGATGTGATCTCACACAGATAATGGACTATTGCGATGAATCGGCGCCTTCGACAGATGTGCCTTGCGACGTCGCGTCGGTTCGTTGGACCATCGTCGTTCAAACGGGGTGCTGGGTTGACGGTTTCACGCTGCGGGCGGGGTTGGCTACGGTTGCAACGCCTTGTCTCCAACTCGCTGGGGCGTTCGGCTGCGTCGACCTTCGTCTCGCTCTTGCTGCTCGCGCTGACGACTCAGACATCGCTCGGCGACGATTGGCCGGCCTTTCGGCATGACGCGCGGCGCAGCGCCGTCTCGGCGGATGATCTCAAATTCCCCCTTCAATTGACTTGGCATCGTCAAGCGAAGCAGGGACCGCGGCCAGCGTTCGCCGACCCGCTTAGCCACCCTTCCGGCATCGACTTCGCCTATACAGGGGATCATTCCGAACCAGTCTTGCTGGATTTTGATCACGCGTTTCATCCGATCGCTTCGCGGGGGCGCGTCTTCTTAGGGTCCTCTGTCGATGACTCAGTCACGAGTTTGTCTCTTGAGACGGGTGAACGATTATGGCGATACGTGACGGGCGGACCCGTGCGTTTTGCTCCTCACGCGACCGACGATCGTGTCTACGCAGCCTCGGATGACGGGTTTGTATACTGCCTGGCGGCGGCCACGGGCGAATTGATCTGGCGGTTTCGCGCTGCGCCTTCAGCGAGGCAATTGGTTGGCAATGGGCGGATGATCTCGCGTTGGCCCCTGAGATCTGGAGTGCTTGTGCTGGACGAAGTGGTCTACGTCACCGCGGGGATGTGGCCCAGCGAGGGAGTGTTTGTCTACGCGCTCAACGCCCGGACGGGCGCGATACGCTGGGTGAACGATACAAGCGGTACGCTGAACTTGCCGACCAAGAACCAAGGCGCGTACACGATTTCCGGAGTGGCTCCGACAGGGTACCTGCTCGCGGGTAAAGAAGCTCTGGTCGCGCCCACCGGGCGGTCAATCCCGGCAACGTATTCGCTGCTCGACGGCCGACTGTTGTCTGCCGTCGCTCCTAGCTACCAGAACCAAAGGGGCGGACCGGCGATTTGCGTTGACCCGCACGGCAGCGTCATCTTCGGCTACCCTCGTGAACGCCTGACACCTTCCGCATACAGTGTCCACTACGCCTATCGTTTGCCGGCGATGCAATCCCACGGGACCATTCGAGCCGACTGTGTTGCGGTAGCTGAGCGGACCTACGTCACGGTTAACGACCTGATACGCTGCTACGATTCGGACAGTCGGTATCGCAAAGTCACTGTCGAATGGCAACTGCCCTGTCCGTCCAAGAGTGTCCATTGCATGTCGCTCGCCGCGAACGGGTTGCTGATGGGCGTTGAAAAACGCGTTGTCGCGCGGAACCGCGAGACGGGTGAAGTTGCTTGGGAGTCCAAGCAGCTTGACGGCCGCGTTCAGTCAATCGCAATCGCGGACGAACGGTTGCTAGCCGCCACCGACTCGGGTAGCGTCTACTGCTTTGCGTCAGAGGATGTTGGCCCAGCGGTAGCCAAGAGAGCGCCCGATGTCCAAGATCCCCCATCCGCCCCGGCGGCTTTCGCTGCCAGCGCCAAGCCGCTGCCGAACGACCTGCAGGGTGCGCTGGATGAGGGAAGAATCCAAAGAGGCCTTGCTCTCGTGATCGGGAACGCGCCCTTGGCGCAGGAGCTCGCAGTTCGCACCAAAATGCAAGTCGTTCTGTTGCTGGAAAAGGCGGCCGCAGTTGCGCCCGCCCGTCTCGCGTTTCACAAGATGACGCTGGCAAACCAAGGGCAGGTCACCGTGCAGCAACATGCCCCGGGCACTCCGCTGCCTTTCGCCGATTACGCCTTCAACGTCATCGTCGCTTCGGGAGCGATCTCGATCGATCAAGTTCATGAATTGCACAGGGTCCTGCGGCCGAGTGGCGGAATTCTGCAATTGACCAACGTGACGAAGCAACTGAAGGAGGCGTTTTTAACCGGTTCATTCCAAGGAGCTATTCTGGGGGAGAATCGAACGGGGGCTTCGCTAACATACCGCCGCGACAAGTTGCCGGGCGCACTTGACTGGGACTCGGAGGGCAAGAGGGACGAGCACATCAAGTGGCCGTTAGAGTTGCTGTGGTTTGGCGGGCCCGGTTCCAAGCGAACCGGTTCGGGGAGTCGTGCTCCTGTTTCCGCGGGAGGAAGGAACCTGATCATCGGCAAGAATCACCTGATTGCCCTCGACGCCTACAACGGCGTTGAATTGTGGGCCCGCGAACTTCCCTACCTCTACCGTAACATCGGTCGAATGCGAAATGCGCCTGGTCCGATAAGACCTTTCCTGGCGAAGAGCATCAGCGGCGATGACCAGTCCACCTACCTGAACTTTGGTCACGTGGTCTTCACGTTGGACGCTGCCACGGGAGAGCAGCGGGCTGTCCACGGCGAGTTTCCGGAGCCTCGTGTGTTTCAATTGAATCAACGCCCGAAGTTTCCCCTCGACCACTACCAAAAGCCCGATGAACGCGGGCGGCAAAGCACTGCCGTCAAGTCGACTCGACCCGCTGGCGTCGTTCAATTATATGAGAGCGGAAGAGAGCTGGTTGTTGCGCTCGAGTTGGACTCGAGCGTCGAAGTCAAGAAGGACCTTTATTGGGAGCTCTTCTTCGATGTGCGGCCAGCGAACCGTCGAGCGCGTCTCTATGAGCGAGGGCAATTTCACATAATAGTGAAGCCGGCGGAGAAGCGAGTTGAGTCGGGGATCGGCCCCGCCCATCCGGTGGTGTCGACGGACGCTGGAGAAGACGGACACCGGATGTTGTTGCGGTTTAAGATCGAAGAGTTGACCAAGTTGGCTGGCGGGGCGCTCGATGACTTCTGCTTTGCGGCGGCGCTGAACTATCAACCTGGTCCAGAGCAACGTCTGTTGGCCGGCGGAAGGAAGTACCTTCGCTGGCAAGTTTTCGCCGACCCCCTTTCCTACGCCTTCAACAACGGCTGGGCGCGAGTGGTTCGCCCCGGTGATGGGGCGCTGAGTCCCCAGGCGCCTCAGGCTTTGCCGTCGCTAAGTGAGTTGCCTGTGCACGCGACGCAGCCTGCCAAGACGGGTTGGGTCGGCAAGAAAGCAGGCTATGTTGTTACGCTCAACAGAGAACGCGAGAACCCCTTGAGTCAGGGCGAGGGCGGCTTTGAATACAACCGAGGCAAAGGCTGCGGATACCCCGTCTCATCGGGCAGCCTTCACGTGCTGCGGTCCGGCTCGCTGGCGTTTTATGATCTCGATGACGATAGCGGCATGCGGTACTTTTCCGGCGTGCGGCCGAGTTGCACGATCAGCGCGGCGCCGGCCCAAGGGATTGTCTTCGCGGCCGAAGGAAGTTCAGGGTGCAACTGCAACTACAACTTCAAGACTACGCTTGCCCTCGCGCCGGCTAGGCGGCGCAGCCATGAAGACTGGGCTGTTTTTATGGCGCCGCTGAGCCCCGGCGCGCTGCTTCGCACTGGTCGATTCAACCTGGCCGCACCGGGAGACCGTCGTGACGATGCGGGTGGCTTGTGGCTTCAGTTTCCGCGGGCGCCGACGTATGCCAACCGCTCGATGCCGGTGCCTCTCAAGTTGCTCGGTGACTCGCTTAGGACGGTTCGGGTCAACGCGGACCGGGTGGCGATATCCAATACCGCTCGCCCTTGGCTGTACGCCTCGGCTTTCGAGGGGGTCGAGGGTGTTCAGGTGCAGTTGTTCATGAGCGACCAGGATGGGATCGTCGTGTTTCCGGGCAAGCAGCCTAAGCTTGATGCGGCGCTAGGCGACGCGAATTGGGAGCGACGCTACGCCGCGCCGGCTGGCGAGCACGCGACGGCCCTTCTTTCTTGCGACGAGGACGCCGTCTATTTGGGTTACGAGGTCCTTCAACCGCGTGATCGGCGCGGAAATCGACTGCCCTGGAAGACAAAGGCGGACGCGACGCTGCCCCGTCGGGAGCAGTTTGGGCTGAACGACTTGCCGGACGACGCCAAGGTCTGGGAGGCGGACTCCTTGGAGTTTCTGGTTAGCGACAGATCACTCAAGACGATATTGCATTTTGGCGTCGGTGTGGCGGGCGGTCGATACGATGGGGAGTGGTCGGCTGACGCCAAGCGAGAGGCCCCGAGCTTTCGCGGCCGTTGGGCCGGTGCGATCGATGTCAACGCCGAGCGGGCTGTCGCTGAGATCGCGTTGCCTTGGAAGACCTTGACCGACGCTGGACTCGACCTGAAACACTTGGTGCTTCGAACTCGAACCAAGGGCCCGCTGACACGGCAGCCCCATATTACCCACGGTTTTCGTCCGTTGCTGATTCGCGACAAGCAACCCCCAGTCAAACATTACCGCGTGGCGCTTCACTTCGCCGAGCTCAGCGGCGCTAGCGAAGGGCAGCGAGTGTTTGATATCCAAATACAAGGCAAGACGATGGTCGAGGGGTTTGACCTGATTGGAGAGGCGGGGGGACCCAATCGGGCGGTCAGTCGCGTATTTGAGCAGATACGGGCCGACCGAGCATTGACAATTCGCTTCGTTCCCTCAAGCGGCGGCGTCAAGTCGCCTCTGGCCCCAAGTCTCTGTGCCATCGAAGTCTTGCTGGAGCAATGAACGCGGAAGCGACAAGCTCGATTCGGTCGACTGCCCTTGTCCTCGTGTCTCCGTCGGACCAGAATGCCGCCTCCCTCAAACGTTTTCGGAAACAGCTGTGAACGAGCCCGCCAAGCCGAGACGGTATTCGCCCTTCGTCAAGCCCGTCATTCGCGCGGCGGTCATACTGTTGGTCGTTTGGGGGATCTACCAGGCGGCGATCAAGGCTCGCGATGAAATGAGCCAGCGCCGTGGTTCTCTGCTGAGCGAAATTGGTCAGCTGGAGTCGCGGCTATTACAGTCTCCGTCTCCCGATACTCGCGTCGAGTTGGAGGAATGCAGGCGTCAACTGGCGATCTCGCCGTGGACGGTGAGACCGATATGGCTTCTGCTCGCCGCGGTCTTCTATCTGCTTGGGTTGCTGCCGAACGCCATTTTTTGGCGAGCTGTACTGGTTGCCTTGGGCGCCAAACCTGGCTGGCTGGAGACCCTTCGCGCGTATTACATCGGCCATCTCGGCAAGTACGTTCCGGGAAAGGCAATGGTGGTCGTGTTGCGAACTTCTTTGGTCGCGGGCGAGGACACCAGAGCCTCCGTCGCGGCCGTCGCGGTATTTGTCGAGACGCTGACGATGATGGCTGTGGGCGGCATGGTCGCGAGTCTGGTGCTCGTCTTCTTCTTCCAGCACGCATTGATGCTGGTCGTCGCCATCGCGCTGATGATCGTTGCCGGAGTCCCCACGCTGCCCCCTGTCTTTCGGGCCATCGTGCGAATGCTCAAGGTCAAAGCGGCTGACCCAGACATAGAGTCAGCCCTCAAGAACCTCGACTTTACCCTGATGCTTCGCGGCTGGCCTTTGGTTGCGAGCGGGTGGTTGCTGTTGGGGCTCAGTCTGTGGGCGACCCTGCAAGCGTCGCCCCTGGTCGCGCAGTCGCTCTCGATCTCTCTGGGGCACATTCCGGTGCTGACGGCTTGCGTGGCGCTAGCCATGGTGCTTGGATTCGTCTCGCTGCTGCCCGGCGGCGCCGGTGTTCGCGAATGGGTTGTGATGACGCTTGTCGCGCCGCTGCCAGGAGTTGGAGCATTTCCGGCCTTGGCGGCGGCCATTTGGCTGCGAATAATCTGGCTGGTGGCAGAAGTGGCAATTTCGTCTATCCTGTATGTGTTTGCGGGGACAAGGCGGTCCGAGAGCGAGCCGGAAAGCGGCTGAATTTGCTTGCCGTCGAGATCCATTGCGGTTGTAGCCGCGTACACAACGATATGGCCTGAGAGCTCTGGCCTGATAACTGCAGGGAAGACCACTGGAAAGACTACTGGGAAGACGACTGGCGTCATCTCGCAGTCCATCGATCAGTCATCGCTAAGGAGGCGCGAACTAATGCTCACGGCCGTCATTCCAGTCTTTAACGAAGTGGATAGTCTGGAGAAGCTCCATCAAGAGCTCTGCGATGTCGCCGAGGCGGCCAATTACGAGTTAGAGATTATCTTTGTCGACGACGGTTCCGACGACGGCTCGTGGGAGGCCATCGAACGGTTGGCAGGGTTGGACGAGCGGATTCAGGGAATACGCTTTCGACGCAATTTCGGTAAGGCGGCAGCCTTGAGCGCCGGGTTTGAAGCGGCCCGCGGAGAGTTCATCATTACGTTGGACGCCGACCTGCAGGACGATCCAGCTGAGATTCCGCAGTTCTTCAAGAAACTGAAAGACGAAGACCTGGACGTTGTCAGTGGGTGGAAAAAGGTGCGTCACGATCCTTGGCACAAAGTGGGGCCTTCGCGCGTCTTCAATTGGCTGGTCGGATTCCTTACGGGCGTCAAGTTGCACGACCACAATTGCGGATTCAAGTGTTATCGACGCGAGATATTTGAAGAAGTTCGGCTGTATGGCGAGCTGCATCGGTTCGTGCCGGTCCTGGCGGCCGCCAAGGGATGGAAAGTCGGAGAGATCGTGGTCAACCACAGGGCGCGACAGTTCGGCCAATCGAAGTACGGATTCAGGAGATTCGTCAAAGGCTTCCTGGACCTGTTGACCGTCTATTTTCTCACCGGGTTTACTCAGCGACCCCAACACTTGCTGGGCACGGTTGGCATCGGTTCTTTCATGGTCGGGCTCGCCGGACTGATCTACCTTGCTTTCTATTGGGTGCTCGCCCAAATGTTTCCCGCGTGGGAGTTGACTCCGCTACATGATCGCCCTGCAGTGATTTACTCGATGGGCGCGTTGCTACTCGGCGCCCAACTGATGTCGATTGGCTTTTTGGCCGAGTTGCTTACTTCGTACTACGGACGGGACAACGACACCTACTCGGTGAAACAGAGGGTGGGACAGACGACGTCGCCCACGCCGGCGCCTCGCGTTCGTTCGAGCGCCTAGCGGACGGCATGTCGCCGAATCTTGTGGCTGCGACGCTTTGCAAGTTACAATGCTCGTTGATGCGTCGATGCAAAGTTGTAGCCAGATTCTCGAAGACTCGCCCATGAACCTTGATACTACCAGCCCAGTTGCCGCCACTCCGGATGCCTTAGACTCGGACCAAAGGCGACACGACCTCCTTCGGTGGGCTCAGTGGCTGATTATTTTGGCGGCGTTTGGCAGCGGCGCCGGCCGAATTCTCTCGGCCGAGAAACAGAGTGTCCACTCGCCTTTGTTTAGCGCGAACGACCGTAGTCGCTGGGCTACCGTCCTGGCTTTGGTGGACTACAGGACGTTCGCCATAGACGAGGTCATCGAAAGGGATGGCCGCCGGACAAAGTGGCATACCATCGATCGCGTACAGCATCGAGATGATCGCGATGGACGGCAACGGTCTTACTCGAGCAAGCCTCCGTTGTTTCCCACTCTAGTCGCTATTCAGTACGCCGCACTGAAGCAGACCGGCGTCACGCTCGAAGCGAACACGACCTACGTGATTCGATTGCTGCTGTTAACCACCAACTTGGCGCCGTTCCTGATCTATCTTTTGGCTGTCCAGCGGATGGTCAATTCGCTGGCGAAGCACGACGCCACCAAGTTGCTCGTGTTGGCCCTCGCTGGCTGGGGTACATATCTAAGCTCGTTCCTAATCAC
>CAZWOU010000248.1:0-680 GCA_964635375.1 uncultured Pirellulaceae bacterium
ACAGTGATGTTGCGTCCAACAGTGATGTTGCCGACATCGAGGAAGATGGCGACGCTGAGGCGGAGGAGGTCGATGACGGTCCGGTTGAGCCTCTTGAGTTGATCGAGGAGGAGCCGGCGGACGATGTCGAGAAGCACTGGTACATCTTGAAGGTCCAGGTGAATCGTGAGGATTCGATTCGCGAGGCCTTGGTTCGCCGAGTCAAGATGCACGGGCTCGACGGTTTCTTTGAAGACGTCGTGGTGCCGACTGAGGATGTCGTCGAGTTCACAAAGACGGGCCGCAAGCGCACGGTGAAGCGAAAGCTCTACCCAGGCTACATCATGGTCCACATGGCGATCACGGATGAATCCTGGTTCCTTGTTCGGGAGACGAGCGGGATCGGCGATTTCACCGGGTCGGCGGGTAAGCCGACGCCGATGGATACGAGTGAAGTCGAGCGAATCATCGCCAAGCCGCAGGAAGAGGATGAAGAGGAGGAAGTCGGGCCGCGGATCGACATCCCCTTCAATCCCGAGGATCGCGTGCGGGTCAAGGATGGCAACTTCCTTAACTTTGAGGGAGAGGTTGAGTCGATCGACGCAACCCACGGCCGCGTCACCGTGATCATCAGTATTTTTGGCAGACCCACGCCAGTGGAGTTGGAGCATTGGCAGATCGAGGCGATGTAGGCCCCGGTC
>CAZWOU010000248.1:690-8872 GCA_964635375.1 uncultured Pirellulaceae bacterium
CCGCTGACCATCGAGTCAAGGATCAAGAAGTCAACGAAATGGCCAAACAAGTTACAGGCGAAGCGAAGTTTCAAGTGCCCGGCGGCCAAGCCACTCCGGCGCCTCCCGTCGGTACGTCGTTAGGAAAGTACGGCATCAACTTGGGGCAATTCGTCCAGCAGTTCAACGACAAGACGAAGGAGTACAACGGGACTCCAATTCCTGTCATCGTCACGGTCTATAACGACCGTTCGTTCGACTTTGTCTGCAAGAGTCCCCCTGCTTCGTCTCTGCTCAAGCAGGCGGCTGGCATCGCCAAAGGCTCTGGCGTTCCCAACGTCGACAAAGTCGGTAAAGTCACCATCGCGCAGATTGACGAAATCTGCCAAAAGAAAATGCAAGACCTTAACGCGCGTGATCTCGAACATGCTCGCCGTCTGATCGAGGGAACGGCCCGCAGTATGGGCATTGAGGTCGAGGGATAAGAAAAATGGCAAAGCGATCCAAGACTTGGAACAAACTCAGCAAGAAATCGCCTGAAGAACCAATTGCATTGGGCGATGCTATCGACGTGCTCAAGCAGTTTGAGGGTGCCGCGAAATTCGACCAGGCCGTCGAGATTCATTTTCGTTTGGGGATCGATCCCAAGCAGGCTGACCAGCTCATTCGCGGCTCGGTAGTGCTGCCCAATGGAATCGGCAAATCTCAGCGAGTCGTCGTGTTCGCCAAGGGCGACAAAGTCGACGAGGCGATTGCCGCCGGCGCCGATGAAGTGGGCCAGGAAGACTTGGCCAAAAAAATCAAGGATGGCTGGACGGACTTCGACGCCTGCATCGCCGCCCCCGACATGATGGGCCTGGTTGGCCCGCTCGGACGCGTGCTTGGTCCGCGCGGACTGATGCCGTCGCCGCGAGCTGGCACGGTCACCATGGATGTCGGCGGCGTCGTTAAGGAATACAAGGCCGGAAAGGTCGAGTTTCGCAATGACTCGGGCGGCAACGTTCACGCGGTGGTCGGCCGGATGAGCTTCGACAGAGAGAAGCTGCTGGAGAACATCGAGTTCTTCATTCGACACATTAATGGTCTCAAGCCAATCGCAGTCAAGGGAACCTACGTCCGCGGCATTTCGATCGCGGCGACGATGAGTCCTGGAGTTAAAGTTGCCGCCTAGTTGGCCGCGGCCTTGGGTGAAACGCGAATGGCCAATACGTAAATGGGCAATACGTAAAGAAAGAACCTTCAGACGGTTGAAATTGTCATGAGTAAATACGTCAAGAATCTGTTGACGCAGGATGTTGCCGGACGCCTGGAAGGCGTTGATGACGCCCTGCTGGTAAATGTTGTCGGAATGGACGCCAACTCGACCGTCGCCCTTCGGCGTCGATTGCGAGAGAAGAGCATTAACCTATTAGTCGTCAAGAACAGTTTGGCTCAGCGGGCAACCGTCGGCACCAAGCTGGAAAACGCCTTCAAGGATGTGGAGGGCACACTCGCCCTGATTTGGGGTGCTGAGGATCTCGTCTCGTTGGCCAAGGAAGTCGCCGACATCGAGAAGGACAAGAGCTTCGAAAATTTTGGCGCTCGCGGCGGCGTCATGGATGGCGAGCAGTTGTCCGCGGAGCGAGTTTTGGAGATCAGTAAATGGCCGAGTCGGCCTGAGCAGATCTCGATTGTTATCGGCCAGGCCTTGTCGCCAGGCGCCGCTGTGGTTTCGCAAATGATCGCCTCGGGCGGCGCGCTAGCGAGCCAGATTGAAAAAGTCGCCGAAGGCGAATCCGAATAGACGTATCGCGTTTTTTGAACCAACAAGCCAACTTCCGAAACCGCACTCCGCCGCACCGCAAGACACTGCGATGATGCAAACGGGTGCAAATGTTAGAGAAAGGGTCCCCTCCCATGTCCGAAGAAGCAACTGCAACGGTCGACCAAGACTTGAAAGATCTTGGTGACAAGATCGTTGGTCTTACCCTGAAGCAAGCCAAAGAGCTCAGCGACTACATCAAAGACGAGCACGGCATTGAGCCGGCGGCTGGCGGCGGCGCTGTTGTCATGGCGCCCGCCGACGGTCCTGAAGAGGTCGTTCAAACAGAATTCGACGTCGTCTTGACCGGGTTCGGCGATAAGAAACTGAACGTCGTCAAAGTGGTCAAGAACCTGACCGGAAACTCGTTGATCGAGTCGAAGAAATTGGTCGAAGCGGCCCCCGCGACGATCAAGGAAAAAGTCGACAAGGACGAAGCCGAGAAAGTCAAAGCCGAACTCGAAGAAGCGGGTGCTTCCGTCGAGCTCAAGTAAGCAGGTCACTACCGACTTCCCATCAAAGCGTCGCCGTCGCTGGACGGTGACGCGGGTGAATTTGCTTGTCCATACGGTCCCCAATCAAGCCGTTCGCAAAAACCGTGCTTGTCTTGGCCCTGGGGAAGGTGTGCGCGGACATCGCTACGCGCGTCGGACTTACCGTGCGCCCGGCCTCGCCTGCCGACCATTTTCGAACTAACCGTCTCATCGTGGCTTGACCACCAGGAGCCCGCTCGCTTATGGCCACCACCGTTAATCGCCGTTTGACACCCGAATCAGTTCGCATGTTCGGTAAGGATCTCGCGGCTGAAATGCCCGATCTGACCGAGATTCAAACTGCCAGTTACAAAGAGTTCTTGCAGGACAATCGTGATTCCGAGAAGCGGAAAGATCAGGGACTCGAAGGCGTCCTCCGCGAGATCTTCCCGATCGAGAGCTACGATAAGTCGATCAACTTAGAGTACCTGCGGTACGAGCTTGGCAAGCCGCGATACACGCCGGAAGAGTGCCGGCAATTGCGGCTCACTTACGGACGTCCGTTTCGCGTTTGGCTGAGACTCAACAAGGAAGAGCCGGTCGAGGAAGAGGTCTATCTGGGCGACATGCCCGTGATGCTTGGCGGCGGCGAATTCATCATTAATGGCGCCGAACGCGTTGTGGTCAGCCAGTTGCACCGCAGCCCCGGCGTCGACTTTGTGGAAGTGCAAGACACGACTTCGGATCGCAAGTTAGCCAGCTGCCGGGTGATTCCCGAACGTGGAAGTTGGATCGAAGTCAACGTCACCAAGAAAGACCTGCTGAGCGTTCGGATTGACCAGAGCGGCAAGTTCTCGGCCATCACGTTGCTGCGTGCGATGGACGCCAAGTACGGCACCGACGCCGATGTGTTGCGGGTCTTCTACGACAGTTCGGTTGAGAAGATTGTTGACGGCCGAAGCGTGGTCAAGGTCGAAGGCAAGATCGCGGTGGATGACATTGTCTATCCCGCCAAGAGTGACCGGGCGGGCGAGATCATTGTCGAAGCCGGACACAAGGTGACCAAGAACGCGGCCGAGTTGATTTGCACCTCGGGCGTCAAGAAGGTCGAGGTGATGGAGGTCCCCAAGTCGCCTTTGGTCTTCAACAGCCTGGCGGATGACAACACGTCGAGCCACGAGGAAGCGCTGCTGCGGATCTACCAGCGACTTCGCCCTGGCAATCCACCGGCTCTGCATCAAGCCAAGACATTGTTCAAGGAAAAGTTCTACGATGTCAATCGATATCGGCTCGGCCGCGTCGGTCGATTTCGAATCAATCGCAAGCTGCAACTGAGCGTCTCCGATGAAGAGATGACGTTGAGGCCTGACGATCTCATCGCCGCGGTCAAGTACTTGATCGAACTCAGCACGTCGGGCGGCGAGGCGCAGATCGACGACATCGATCACCTCGGCAATCGCCGCCTGCGAACGATCGATGAGTTGGCGTCAGACGAACTCCGCAAGGGATTCCTCAAACTTCGCCGGACCGTGCAGGAGCGGATGAGCTTGAAGGACGCGGACGACATGACGCCGCGAAGTTTGATCAATCCGAAGAGCATCTCAGCAGCGATCGAATACTTCTTTGGTCGCGGCGAACTTTCTCAGGTCGTCGACCAAACCAATCCGCTCTCGCAGTTGACCCACGAACGCCGCCTTTCCGCACTTGGACCTGGCGGTCTTAATCGCAAACGAGCCGGATTCGAAGTTCGCGACGTTCACATTTCGCACTATGGCCGCATCTGCCCGATTGAGACGCCGGAAGGCACGAACATCGGCTTGATCTCCAGCTTGGCCATTTACGCCAGCGTCGACGACTATGGCTTCCTGGTTACGCCCTACCGCAAGGTCAAGAAAGGCAAGCTGACCGACGAAGTCAAGTGGTTGCGGGCGGACGAAGAAGCGGATGCCTATGTGGCGCCTGCGGACACCCATGTGATCGACAGCAAGATTCAAGGCGGCGCCAGTCTGATCGCGCGGCACCATGCGGACTTCCAGATCGTGCAGCCGGAGATGGTTGATTATATCGACGTGGCGCCCTGTCAGATGATTGGCGTTTCCGCGGGCTTGATTCCCTTCCTTGAGCACGATGACGCCAACCGAGCTTTGATGGGCTCGAACATGCAGCGACAAGCAGTTCCGCTGCTCGTGGCGGAGCCGCCCATTGTGGCGACTGGACTTGAAAAAGAAGTTGCTCGCAACTCAAGCATGGTGGTTCGCGCGAGGCGAACCGGCAAGGTCTCGTATTGCGACGCGACGCGAATCGAAGTCGCTGGCGACACATACCACCTAAAGAAATTCGTAGGCCTCAACGAACGAACCTGCCAGAACCAAAAGCCGATTGTGGCGTTGGGCGAAAAGGTCGAAAAGGGGCAGGTTCTCGCAGACGGCGCCGCGACTCGGGGCGGTGAATTGGCCCTCGGCCGAAATGTGCTCGTCGGCTTTATGTCGTTCGACGGCTTCAATTATGAAGACGCGATTATTATCAGCCAGGAGCTTGTCCATAACGACACCTACACTTCGATTCACATCGAGGAGTTTGATGTTGAAATCCGGGAAACGAAACTCGGTCGCGAAGAATTCACGCGGGACATCCCCAACGTCAGTGAGAAGGCCCTCCGCAACCTCGATGAAAGCGGAATCGTGCAAGTCGGCACGTTCGTCCGTCCCGGCGACATTCTCGTTGGTAAAGTCTCTCCCAAATCGAAAACCGAGTTAACTCCGGAAGAGAAGCTGTTGCACGCGATCTTTGGCCGAGCCGGCGAAGACGTGAAGAACGACTCGCTTGAAGTGCCTTCGGGCATCGAGGGCATCGTGATTGACACGCAAAAGTTCTCTCGTCGATTGAGCCTGTCGGAAGACGAGCGGAAGAAGTTTGAGAAAGAGTTGAAAGACGTTGAAGCGGAAGGCAACGCCGATATTTCGACCGCATTCGCCGAGATGATCGAGCAGATGGAGAAGGTGCTCGGCAAACCGATGACGGACGACGACGGGACTCCGCTGACTCGTGACCAGGATCCTCGTTTCATCGCGGAGCAAGCGACAACTTTCCGCCTGGAACCGGTTGTCGGGAAGCTTCGCAGCGAAACGCGAGTTGCCGAGACACGAGCGATCTACAAAGCCTGTTGGGGAGCGGTGGAAGACGCCATCGACCAACGCGACCGGCGGCTCAACAGCATGAAACGCGGCGATGAGCTGCGTAGTGGCGTTTTGCAAATGGTGAAGGTTTACGTGGCCGCCAAGCGAACGATTTCGGTTGGCGACAAGATGGCCGGCCGGCACGGCAACAAGGGCGTCATCGCAAAGATCTTGCCGATCGAAGACATGCCCTACCTGCCAGACGGCACGCCAATCCAAATTATGCTCAATCCGCTGGGCGTGCCGAGCCGGATGAATGTGGGTCAGATTCTCGAGACCCACTTGGGCTGGGCCGGCGCCGCCTTGGGATTCCAAGCGGTCACTCCGGTGTTCGAAGGCGCCTCGGAAGAGACGATTAACGAATGTCTCGCGGAAGCCGGGCTGCCAAAGCATGGAAAGATCCGCCTGTGCGACGGGCGCACCGGCGAACGACTCTCGCAAGAGACAACGGTTGGCTACATCTACATGTTGAAGTTGCATCACCTGGTCGATGACAAGGTGCACGCACGCAGCACTGGGCCTTACTCGTTGATCACCCAGCAACCGCTCGGCGGCAAAGCGAGATTTGGCGGACAGAGGTTTGGAGAAATGGAAGTCTGGGCGCTCGAAGCGTACGGCGCCGCCTACATCCTGCAAGAACTGTTGACGGTCAAGAGCGATGATGTTGAAGGTCGAACCAAGATCTACGAATCGATGGTCAAGGGCGAGAATTCGTTGGAAGCCGGCACTCCCGCCAGCTTCGACGTGCTGACTAACGAGATTCGTGGTCTGGCGTTGAACATGCAGCTTGAAAAACGTCGGGTATAGCGAACCGGTCGCCGCCAGCCCGCGCAAACGACTGGCGTCGACGACTTTCGCAGATCCAAGCACCGCTGGCCGCCGCACGCGATGGCCGGGAATCACTGCTCAAGAACACAACACAAAAGTGAATTACAAAGGAGTTGGCGGATGACAGTCGGCGAAACCTCCTACGACCGTATTAATGACTACGCTTCGGTGAAAATCAGCTTGGCGCGGCCCCACGACATTCGCAGTTGGTCGTTTGGCGAAGTCAAGAAACCCGAGACCATCAACTATCGGACGTACCGCCCCGAGAAAGACGGGCTGTTTTGCGAACGGATTTTTGGCCCGGAAAAAGACTGGGAATGCGCCTGCGGCAAGTATCGCGGAATGAAGTACAAAGGGATGATCTGCGATCGCTGCGGAGTCAAGGTCACCCACTCGCGCGTCCGCCGCAAGCGGATGGGCCATATCGAGTTGGCCGCGCCGGTTGTCCATATTTGGTTCTTCAAGGCGATGCCGAGCCGGTTGGGCAACCTGCTGGACATGAAGACGTCCAGCCTCGAAAAAGTTATTTACTTCCAGGATTATGTCGTTGTCGATCCGGGCGATACGGACCTCGAACGACAGCAACTGTTGACTGAGGAAGAGTTCCGCGCAGCCAGGGAACAGTTTGGCGATGGCGCCTTCGACGCTGACATGGGCGCCGAAGCCGTTCGCAAGCTGCTCTCCGTGCTCGATCTCGTGACCCTCTCCGAACAGCTTCGCCAGGATCTCGAAGAAACGAATTCAAAACAGAAGAAGAAAGACCTTACCAACCGGCTGAAGATCGTCGAGGCGATTCGCGATAGCGACAACAAGCCCGAGTGGATGGTGCTCGATGTGATTCCAGTGATCCCGCCCGATCTGCGTCCCTTGGTCCTGCTAGACAGCGGAAATTTCGCCACCAGCGATCTAAACGATCTCTATCGTCGCATTATCAACCGCAACAATCGGCTTCGCAAACTGGTCGACTTGAATGCGCCGGAAGTTATCATCCGCAATGAAAAGCGAATGTTGCAGCAGTCTGTCGACGCGTTGTTTGACAACAACCGCTGCAAGCGGCCGGTCCTCGGCAGCAGCAATCGCCCGCTCAAGTCACTGACGGATATGATCAAGGGCAAGCAGGGCCGCTTCCGAGAGAACCTGCTTGGCAAACGAGTCGATTACTCGGCCCGCTCGGTGATCGTCGTCGGCCCCAGGCTCAAATTGCATCAATGCGGTCTGCCTAAAAAGATCGCGTTGGAACTCTACCAGCCCTTCATCATTCGCAGGCTCAAGGAACTGGGCCACGCCGACACCATCAAGAGCGCCAAGAAGATGCTCGAACGGAAGGATGAAGAGGTTTGGGATATTCTCGAACAAGTCATCCGTAATCACCCCGTTCTGCTCAACCGGGCGCCCACCTTGCACAGAATGGGAATTCAAGCGTTCGAGCCGATTCTGGTCGAAGGCAACGCGATTCACCTGCACCCGCTCGTTTGCAAGGGTTTCAACGCCGACTTTGACGGCGACCAAATGGCGGTCCATCTGCCGCTTTCAATCGAAGCTCAAGTCGAAGCACATACACTGATGCTGTCGACGAATAATATCTTCGCCCCGTCCAACGGCCGGCCAATCATGAGCCCGTCGCAAGACACGGTGATGGGATGCTATTTCATCTCGCTCGCCTTGCCGGACAAGAAGGGCGAAGGCATGGTGTTCTCGTCGACAGCGGAAGCCGAACTCGCCTTCTCGCAGGACGTGATCGAACTCCACACAATGATCAAGCTGCGGCTGCCTCAAGACCAACGAGTGAATTCGGACGATGAGTGCACGAAGTTGGGCGAGACGATCACAACTTCCTATGGGCGTATTCTCTTCAATACGATGCTTCCCGATGGGATGGACTACTACAACGAGCCCTTGCGAGGCGGAGACTTGGCGACGGTCAT
>CAZWOU010000249.1:0-8862 GCA_964635375.1 uncultured Pirellulaceae bacterium
GCCGGCGGCGCCATCCGAGGCGGCAGTTGCCTCGTCCGCCGCAGCCTCGCCCGCCCCGTCGTCAGCGTCCACTTGCGATTCCTCGGCGCTCGTCTCGTTGGATTCGGCCGGGTCGGCGTCCGTCTCGATCGCTTCCGAGGCCGGCGCAGCGTTTCGCATCGGCAACAACTGCGATTCGAATTCTCTCAGGCTCTCACGCAGATCAACCAGGGGGGCATCCCCCCAAAGGGCCTCGAGTCCGTAGAATTTCCGCGTGTCTTCGTCAAACAGATGGATGACGACGGAGCCGTAGTCGAGCACGATCCATTTGCTTTCGTCGTAGCCCTCGATGCCCATTCGCTTGTCTTTGAGCTCGTCCTCCAGCTTGTGGTCAATCTCTTCGCTGACGGCGTGCAGCTGCCGCCGACTGGCGCCGGTGGCGATGACAAAATAGTCGAACAGCGCCGTGTGTCCGTGCATGTCGAGAATCGCGATATCGCAACCCCGGTTCTCGGCGGCGGTTCGCGCAGCAGCCAGGGCGAGCTCTAGGCTGCGTTGGATTCGGCTCTCTTGGGAAACTCGTTTGGACATAGTCGCGTTGGCCACCGTGATTCCTCGATTATTCAACTCGCGGACACCATTCTACCCATCAACGACCCCTAGGCCAGCGGGCAGGTTCGCCCGTCGCTTTGCGCACCAATCAAAAAGGCTGGCGGCCCATGGGGGACGCCAGCCTGGCTGGTGTTGTTCAAAGTCAGCTTGAGCTGGCCGCAGTGCGGCGCCAGTCGCGACTAAAAGAGACCCATCGCCATCAGGCTGTATCGCACAACGAGCCCGGCAACGACCACGCTGACCATGCTCATCAGTTTGATGAGAATATTGAGGCTTGGTCCGCTGGTGTCCTTGAAGGGATCGCCCACGGTGTCGCCGACCACGCCGGCCTTATGGGCTTCGGAACCTTTGCCGCCGAAGTTTCCAGCCTCGATATACTTCTTCGCGTTATCCCATGATCCGCCCGCGTTGGACATGAAGATGGCAACGCAGAAGCCAGCGGTCAGGGTGCCAACCAACAGACCCAGCACTCCGCCGACGCCTAACAGGCCGCCAACGAACAGCGGCGTTAAAAGTCCGAGCAGCGAGGGCATCACCATTTCCCTCTGGGCTGCCTGAGTGCTGATACCGACCGGAGCCCGGTAATCCGGCTTGACGGAACCGTCCATGATGCCTGGATTCTCCCGGAACTGCCGACGCACTTCCTCCACCATACCTTGGGCGGCGCGGCCGACTGCTTTCATCGTCATGGCACAGAAGACGAACGTCGCCATCGCGCCAATGAACACGCCGACTAGCACTTTGGGGTTCATCAGTGAAGCGTCGTAATAGGTCGTAAAGTCTGGCAACGTTGCCGCGCCTATCTCAACCAGGCGGTCACCCGTGTCCGCGAAACTGACGCCTCGATCCGGATCGTCGAAGATCAACTTGTCAACCGCAGCGGGCCAGCTGGCGTTGTTGAAGCCTTCCCATTCCGTCCGAACGGCTTCGTCACGCCTCATTGCAGGCATCGCCAAGTAATGGTGGACCTCGTCGCCATGCTTCCGAATAACGAATCCAGGCGACAACTTGTAGAAACCATCTTCGGTGATTTCCTCGGCAACCGAGTCGCCCCATCGCTCGAAGCCAATGCGAACTTCCTCAACGTAGGCGGCCATCAAAGCCAACGCAGTCAAGGCGGCGGAGCCGATCGCAAATCCTTTGCCTGTCGCTGCAGTCGTGTTGCCCAGGCTGTCCAAGGCGTCGGTCCGTTCGCGAACGATCGGCTCGAGCCCAGCCATCTCGGCGTTGCCGCCGGCGTTGTCGGCGATCGGGCCATACGCGTCCGTCGCCAGGGTGATGCCGAGGGTGCTGAGCATGCCAACCGCGGCGATGCCGACCCCGTACAATCCCAACGCGAACAAGCTGACATCGTTGAACTGAAAACCGTTTGCGAAACCGAATGCTGAGAGCGTACCGGCACAAACGACCAACACGGGAACCCACACGCTGGCCATGCCATCAGCGATGCCGCCGATAATGATCGTTGCCGGGCCAGTCTTGGCTTGCTCGGCCAGATTCTTGGTCGGTGCAAATTCGTCGCTGGTCGAGTATTCGGTCCATTTACCAATCAACCAACCGGCGATCAGCCCCACGGCGATACTCATCGAGACGCCAGGTAGCCCGAAGAATGTCGCACCCTCGACCTTCGGCATCAGCCACATCGAAAGACCGATGGAAGCGAAGATAACGAGGATCGTACTTACGTTAATGCCTCGGCTGAGCGCCTTGAGCAGGTTCTTTTGAGTGGCCTCTTCGTTGGTGCGAACCAAGTAGATTCCGAAGATCGACAGAACAATGCCGACGCCGGCAATAGCCATCGGCAGAAGCATCGCTTGAAGTTGGTTGGCGACGGCGCCGGGGACGGTGCCGGAAAACGCGGCGACGCCCAAGGCGGCGGTCGCCAGAATCGAGCCGCAATAGGATTCGTACAGGTCGGCGCCCATGCCGGCGACGTCGCCCACATTGTCGCCGACGTTGTCCGCGATCGTGGCCGGGTTGCGGGGATCGTCTTCGGGGATGCCTTTCTCAACTTTTCCAACTAGGTCGGCGCCGACGTCGGCCGCCTTGGTGAAAATGCCGCCGCCAACGCGGGCGAACAGCGCTTGAGCACTGGCGCCCATGCCGAAGCAGAGCATCGTGACCGTGATATCCCCAAGGCTCAACGGAGCGTCAATCAACGGCCAAATCCAGTAGAGGAAGGCAAACCAGATCGCGATGTCGAGCAGTCCCAAGCCGACCACGGTCAGACCCATCACGGCTCCACTGCGGAAGGCGACTTGCAAACCTTGGTTGAGCGACTTCTGGGCGCCAGCCGCAGTTCGACTGCTGGCCCAGGTGGCCGTTTTCATTCCGAACCAGCCCGCCAGGCCGGAGAAGAATCCGCCCGTCAAAAATGCGAACGGAACGAACTTGCTCTGCACCCCTAACCCGAACGAGGCGATTGCAAGCAGCACGAAGATCACTGCGAAAAAGACGCCTACCACCTTGTATTGTTGGAACAGATACGTGTTGGCGCCTTCCCGCACGTATCCAGCAATCTCAACCATCCGCTCGTTGCCTTCATCAGCCGCCATCATCGACTTGAAGAACATCCATGCTTGCACCAGGGCGACAATCGACATGATGAAGGCCAAACCCCAGACCATCACCACCATCCCGCCCGTCTCGCTTTGGGCCATTATCATTGGCGTTGCCAAGTCAAATCCCATAGACAAACCGTTGTCCATTGTTTTCAAATCCTTTGAGGTAAAGAGCTTGCTATGCTCGAGTTACAGTGGCCGACGCCACGATGAGCTAAAGGTATGACTTGTCTTCTCGAAACGGTCGTCCCGTAAGGCCGAATGGTCCGAGAAGGACGACGTAGATGGATCGAGGTTGGGTGGTGGACTGCTTGGCTGAAAGCTAAAATGACCGCCACAACCAGGAGGAACACCCGTTCTATGTGCCCCAGATTTGCTATTTTTAACTCAGGTGGGGCCGGTTTGACAACCGCGATCGTGTGGCTCCTCGCGGTTATTTTCACTATTTCTCCGGGGGCTGCCGATGACTGGCCGAGGTGGCGGGGAATCGACGGGACAGGAAGATGGGTCGACGCCCCGCGAGTAGCCGAGTCTTGGCCGAAAGAGCTCGACTCCGTTTGGCGAACGCCCATTGGGCCAGGGTTCTCGGGTATCTCCGTCCAAGGCGACTTTGTCTACTCGATGGATCGAGACAAACAGCGCGAACAAGAACGCGTTGTCTGCCTGAGTCGAGCGACAGGCAAGCTGGTCTGGGAGCACCTCTACCGGGCCGATTACGGCGACTTGGACCACGGAAAGGGGCCCCGATCCACGCCTCTGATCCATCAGGGGCGAGTCTACACGCTTGGCGCGGTGGGTCGCCTCAGTTGTCTGGAGGCCCTGACGGGAAAGCCGATTTGGGCCAAGGAGCTAGTAAAGGACCACCAGGCAAAACAACCGACCTGGGGCTTTGCCTCGCCGCCAGTTGTCTACAAGCAAGACCTCATCGTTCACGCCGGCCTGCAACCCGGCGGGTGCTATGTCGGTTTTGACCTCAAGACCGGCAACGAACGTTGGCGGGCCGGCGACGACCCGATTGGATACGCGGCGCCCGTGATCACAAGCCATCGTGGTCGCGATCTTCTGATCGGCTGGACTCCTGAGAATGTCCTGGGAATCTCGCTGAAAGAACATCGCGTACTCTGGCGGCAACCCTACAAGGTGACCTACGGCGTCGCGATCGCCACACCGATCGTGCGGGACTCGCTGGTCGTCGTCTGCGGCTACTGGGAAGGGAGCAAGGCCATTCGGCTGGGCCCAAAAGCGACGGACGCAGAGCTCGCTTGGGAGGAGAACCGGAATCTTCGCGGGTTGATGGCCCAACCACTCGTCCAGGGCGAACACGCCTACTTGCTCGACAGAACGCAAGGTCTGGTCTGCTTTGAGCTGGCTTCTGGCAAGATGATCTGGAACGACCGCAACCGATTGACGCCGCGAGCCAGAAACCCGCAGGCGACGATGGTCTGGCTGGGCGACTCCAAGCGTATCCTGGCCCTGAACGCCGACGGCGAACTGATCCACGCTCGCCTCTCACCAAGCGGCTACCAAGAGCTCGGCCGCGCTCCGTTAGTCGGAGAGACCTGGGCCCATCCCGCCTACGCCAGCGGTTGCGTGTTCGCCCGCGACGACAAACAAATCGTCTGTGCCAGACTGCCCGTCCAGGCGAGAGAAGATCCGCGGTAGCCAGCGTCGGTGGAAGTCGCTTCGAATCAAATCGCAGCGCACTTGGGCTTTGGCGAGCCTCAGCGGTCCGGCCAGCCAGGAATTTCTTGCATCCTGCCCCAGATGGACGATACGCTGGAATGGACGGTCTGTGACCGCCAGATAACGGGCCCAGCAGTTGCCCGCTTGAGGAATCGGCTGCTTGCCAAACGAGCCAACTCGGCGGGCGGCGGACTCGCGTCAAATCGAATAGGTGCGAATGATGAGCGGCAGACTCTCTCGAGCGGCAGTTTTCGCGCTGACGATCGGTCTCCTGATGGGAACATCGACGGTCTCGGGGCAGACGATTCGCCCCCTGGCCAAACGGATTCGATCTCCTTTGCTCGACGCCCCTGGCGATTGGATCAATACCGCGGGGCCGTTGCGGCTAGCGGAGCTGCGAGGAAAGATTGTCATCCTCGACTTCTGGACCTATTGCTGCATCAATTGCATGCACATTCTCCCGGAGCTGAAGAAGCTGGAGGAAGCCTACCCAAATTCAGTCGTCGTCATCGGCGTTCATTCGCCCAAATTTGTCACCGAGCGAGATACGGAGAACGTGCGTGAAGCGGTGGTCCGAGAGAAGATCGCGCATCCAGTCTTCAACGACCCTCGGCGCATTCTTTGGCAGCGGTTTGATGTCAAAGTGTGGCCCAGTCTGCGCGTGATCGATCCTGAAGGCTACGTCGTGGCGGCGCACGCGGGTGAGACGACTTTTCGCGAACTCGACAAGCTGATGAAGCCGTTGGTTTCCAAGTACCGTCGCAAGCGAGTGCTTGACGAGACGCCTCTTCACTTTGCCCAGGAGGCCGAAAAACGGGCCCCTACGCCGCTGCGATATCCTGGCAAGGTGCTTGCCGACGCGGCCTCGGATCGGCTGTTCATCGCCGACACCTATCACAATCGGATCGTCATCACTCGACTCGATGGAACTCTTGTCCGACAAATCGGCAACGGCGCCACGGGACGCCTCGATGGCTCCTTCGCAGACGCGACGTTCGATCATCCACAGGGCATGGCCCTGAAAGGCAGTGCACTCTACATCGCGGACACGGAGAACCACCTCATACGCAAGGCGGATCTGGCGACAGGCCGCGTGACGACCGTGGCGGGCACCGGAACGCAACGCAAGAAACAGGAAGTGCGGAGCAGCACTCGGCCGCGAGGCATGATGCTCGCAAGTCCTTGGGATTTGCTGATCGTGGGCGACGACCTGTTCATCGCCATGGCCGGTTCACATCAGATCTGGAAGATGCCGCTTGATGAGTCGCGGATCGGACCCTACGCCGGCAATGGCGGGGAGGACATCGTCGACGGGGCTCGCCTCGCCCGTAAACCCTACGCCAAGGGCGCCTCCGAGTTTGCTCAGCCCAGCGGCTTGGGGACCGACGGCCGGTGGGTGTTTGTCGCCGACAGCGAGGGAAGTTCGATTCGCGCTGTGCCGCTTGACCCCAAGAAGGACGTCGTCACGGTGCTGGGCACAGCCCAACTCAAGGAGAATCGGTTGTTTACATTTGGCGATCGCGACGGCAACTTGCGAACGGCAATGCTGCAGCACCCCGTTGGGCTGACATTCGCTGACGGTATCATTTATGTCGCCGACACGTACAACGATAAGGTCCGCGCCATCGACATCAGCAAAGGCAGCGTCACGACCTTGGCTGGCGAGCGAGCTCTCAAGCCGGCCGAGGAGGGTTCGGAGAACCAGGTCTTGAACGAACCGTCGGGAGTCAGTGTCGCCGCTGGGAAGCTCTACATCGCCGACACGAACGCCCACCGCATTCGCGTACTCGACCTCGACCTCGACAATCCAACAACCCCCATCGCGACGCTCACCATTGACGGCCTGGCTCCTCCCACGCCGCCGACCGAAAAGTGGTCGCCTCTGCCAGGCGCGACGATTGTCAAGTTTGACCCCGTGAAGGTGCAGCCGAGCGACGGCGTTGTCAAGATTCAGCTAGACCTGGCTTTGCCCATCGGATTCAAATGGAATCGCGTTGCGGGGTTTCAATGCCGAATCGATGTCGCCGGCGATGAGCCTCTGTTCGACAAGAAACGACTCGCCCAAATCTCCACGACTGAGTACGACCCGAACCAAGAGATCCTCTTGGAAGCGCCGCTCGCGGCCAACTCGGGTAGCGACCGCATACGAATTGCGGCAACGTTCTTCTACTGCCGAGAGGGTCGCGAGGCCGTCTGTCGAATAGGGGAAGTCCACTGGATCGGCAAAGTCGACGTCGCCGCCGACGGCGCCAAACAACTGAACTTTGAACACGCTGTCAAAACCACCAACTAGAAACCACGCAAAGGAACGCTTACTTGAGCAGCGAACTATTCATGGCCCGGCGACGGTTTGGGACCGCCTGCGGAGCGGCTGTCGCGGGCGCTGCCGTTGGCGCGCCGCTGACGTCCAGTACAGCCTCGGCCCAGCCACGGTCAGCGGCGATTACTGTCGAAGATCCCTATCTGATCGTGGTTCGGCAAAGCCGAGTGCACAAGGAACTGGAACTGAACAAGGAACAAACCGAAGCGATCCAAAAGGCCACGGACGAGATCGACGGCCCTTTGTTCCTCCTCCGCGATCTTCCGATTCAGCAGCGAGTCGAGCGATCAGCGCCGCTGGCCCGCCGCGTTCGGGACAAAATGCAACAAACGCTGTCTCAGCTTCAGCAACAGCGACTCGCGCAAATCGTCGCCCAAAGCCAAGGCCACCGCGCGTTGCTGCGCGATGAACCAGCGAGCCAATTGAGATTGTCGGTCTCGCAACGCAATGAACTGCTCGACATCGCCGCCGAAACGGAAAAAGAGAAGACTAAGCTCAACGAGAAAGTAAGAAACGGAGGTTCCCGACGCGACGCCCAAGAAGATCTTATCGAGCTGATGACCGATGAACGGAAGAAGTTTGTCGCCGCACTCAACACGACGCAAGAACCTCGACTCCGCTTGATCTTTGGCGCGTCGTTTCAGGTTGAGCAACACCCGCTGCCCCATTTCAAGCCGCCTAAGATGCCGCTTCCCGGCCCCTGGATCAATTCGGAACCGCTCACCCTCGACAAACTCAAAGGCAAAGTCGTAGCCCTGCACTTTTACGCCTTCGCCTGAATTAACTGCGCACGGAACTTTCCTTGGTACAAGGAATGGCACGACCAGTTTGCGGGACGAGGTTTGGTGGTCTTGGGCGTGCACACGCCCGAAATGAATCACGAAAAGTCGGCGGCCAATGTGCGAGCCGCAGCCAAGAAAGAGGGCTTGGAGTTTCCCATCGCCATCGACAGAGACAAAGCGGCTTGGAACGCTTGGGCCAATTGGAGGTGGCCCAGCGTCTATCTGATCGACACCGAAGGGTATCTCCGACGATGGTGGTATGGCGAGCTGAATTGGAAAGGCGCCGGCACTCAGAAGGTGTTCGCCAAACACATCGATCAACTCTTGGGCTAGCCGCTAGCCCCGCATTCACAACCCTCTAGAGGGGGGATTTAGGGGTCAAAGAGGGGTCTGATGGGTGGCAAAGGGTCAATTGGCGGTTGGTTCGGAGAAATTATCCTTGGAAACCAGCGGTCAGCCGATTATCTTATGGGTAGAGTCTAGTCAGCATAGCACCGGGCCAGGTGCATTTTTGGCGGCGTCCGATTACGACGCCAGCGGCAGCGACGAACAAGTCTGTTCGTCTCGGAACAAAGGATGGCACAAGGAGTTTTCTTGATGAAAGTCGCATCGTTCGTACGCTGGACCACAGGTTGCGCCCTGGTCGCATGTCTGTTGATCGCCCCCATCTCTGCAGAGGCGGCGAAGCGAGAGAGAATTACCAAGGCATCGGTCAAAGTGCCTGAAGGCACGCCGGTGGTTGACCTGTTTGAAGGAATGAAGGCGGGCAAACTCGACGTGAGTTTTATCCCCAAGGGCCCGGAAGGCGCCAATGTTCTGATTAAGAACAAGACTGGTAAGCCCGTTCGGATCGCCTTGCCAGGCGCTTTCGCTGGCGTTCCTGTTCACCGTCAAGTTGGCGGCGGCATGGGCGGCATGGGCGGTG
>CAZWOU010000250.1:0-7410 GCA_964635375.1 uncultured Pirellulaceae bacterium
CGCGGCCATCGGGGTGATGATCACGATCGTGTTCCTAGCGGAGATCCTGCGACGGGAAGCTCCGCCAGGCTGGCTTTTTGCACCAGCGGGATTGTTCGCCGCTTTTGCGGTAACCAACGAACTGCCGTCCCTTGCTTTCTTCACGATGGTGGGCGTGATCCTCGCGCTCAAGTCGCCTCGGAACACGATTTTCGGCTTCGCGCCGCCAGCCCTTCTCGTGTGTGTCGCGTTTCTGGGCCTAAACTTCTTCGCCCATGGCCATATCGTGCCGCCCTACGCCCACCGCAAGGACGGCGGGGAATTGGGGCGACTGGATGAACGACTGCGAGACGAACTGGGGCAAGGCGAATTGTCGCAAGATGTCAAAGACTCGCTTGCCTCTGTGGTTGGCGAGGACGCTTCGGAGGGCGCCCACTGCTTCCGAGCCAGCCAGGACCGCTGGTCGATCGAACTTCGAAAGACCGAGCAACGGTTCGCACTCGTCGACGACCACCAACGCGGGCTGTCGGTTCGGGCTTGGGGGAATTGGTACGACTATCCCGCAAGTTATTGGATGTCGGCAAAGAAGGGCGTCGACCGCGGCGAGCCGAGTCGGGCGGTTTACGCCTTTCATGCGTTGATCGGCCACCATGGGATCTTCTCCTTAACGCCGATTTGGTTTCTTGCCGTGCTCGGCGGCTGGATCATGTTCCGTCGCGGCGGCGGCGAGCAACAAATTGCGATATGCATCTTGGTGCTGACCGTTGTCGTGATTGGATTCTACATCGCTCGCCCGGAAATCGACCGCAATTACGGTGGCGTGAGTTGCGCTTTCCGCTGGTCCTTTTGGCTCATCCCCCTTTGGCTCATTCCGCTCATCCCCGGCGTCGACTGGTGCGTACGGCGAAAATGGAGCAGCGTGTTGTGCCTGTTGATGTTGACTGCCAGCATCGCTTCGGCGCAATACTCGTCGGCCAATCCGTGGACTCATCCCTGGTTGTTCGAGTACCTAACTTCGATCGGCTGGATCAACTACGCCTAGACGGACGTCGAGTTCGCTGGAGAGGCGACGCTTGGGCGGAATCCCCCGAGCGTTCTTGGAGATTTCCAGGACTGGCGCGGGCCGACTGCCGATTTCTTGCCAATCGCTGTTGCATGAAAGGGGCAAGGTCGGCATTATGCGGCCTCGACGTTTCAGTTGAAAGCAAGGAGGCTTAGGCAATAATGCAGAACTCACGGATGCAGGGCGTGCTGGCGTTGCTGGCGCTAACGGCGATCATCGGCTGCGGCCAGACCGTCGCGGACCCGCCAGCGGCGAGTGTCGCCCCGCCGTCGGAATCGGCCTCTGGTTCAGCCCACAGCAGCCCCGCAGCCAATGTCTTGGGCCCAACTCAGAATGCGTCTACGTACGGTCCAGCTGCGCACCGCGGCGGCGCACCGAGCGTGAACGCCGCAGATACGACGCCGTCGCGATACGCGAGTGCAGCGGCAGACGCCGCGCCCGCTCGAGCCAGCGCCGCTAGGTATCCGTCTTTCACTCAGCAAGAGATTGTCGCCACGATCTCCACATCCGCGGGCCCAATATCGATCCGGCTACTTGCCGACAAAGCGCCGTTGACTGTTGATAATTTCCTGAGGAATTACGTCGAAACAGCTTTCTACGAAAAAACCGTGATCCACTATGCGGACCAAAGCCTCATTGCTGGCGGCGGCTTTAATGGAGATCTTGCAGAGAAGCCGGCATCGGCGCCCATTCGAAATGAAGCCAGCAATGGTCTGAAGAACGTTCGCGGCACAGTCGCCATGGGGCGCGCGTTCGATCAAATCGACAGCGCCACGTCACAGTTCTTCTTCAATGTTGGCGACAACCCCGAGTTCGACCACGCGGGTGAGGCCGCGGGAGATTACGGCTACTGCGTGTTCGCGGAGGTCGTCAGCGGGATGGACGTCGTCGACAAGATTGCGCGAACTGCAACTCAATCCGCCAAAGGGCTTGAGAACGTACCCGTTGAGTCGGTTGTGATCCTCAGCGTCGAAGTCAAAAAGGACTAGCACCAGCGTGCACCCTCTGACTGCAGTCCACGGCGAGTTCAGATAGAACCCTGTTTCTTCGAGTCCATCTGGTAGCTCGCTTGGAGTCGCTTGAGCAGGCTCGCTACCGTGTAGATTCGCCCAGTTGGTTTACCATAACCTGCGATTCGTTGAGCCCTGCTTCCACCCCGTTTTGGCAATAGGTCGAGAAGGTTTGGCACGCCGCGAGCGCGACTAGGCGAAGCGTACTTGGCTCCATCGGGCAGACGAACGATGTCCCGAACCAATGCCGGCCCGCCATACTGACGGCTCACACGATCAAGTTGGGAAAAGGCCAACGGGTGACGCTTGATCTTTCGCATGAACTTGCGGCCTGCCTGCGACTGAAACTGCTTCACAATCACGTTGCCATCATCCAGGGTGTCTTTGAGAATGGCGGCGCGGTCAGAAACGTTCCAGCCCAACTTCTTCAGCTGGGCCAAAGTTGCTTCCACGCCGCCTTTGCTTATCAAGTCGCCTTGTTGATAGCCTTTCAGATTCGCAAAGTACTGTTGAACAGATCCCTCGACCGATTTCCACTCGGGCATCGGCGTCCGATTCAGCCGCTGGGCTTGGGCGGATGAGAAGAGCCCCAGAGTGACTGCCAGCACTATGGCGGGACGGGCGGCGAGGTAAACTGCGCAGGCTGGCGTGGTCGCGGAGAGCTTGGCCATTGAGTCGCTTCTCTTTCCGGTTTCTGCTGTGTTGTCGTAAGCGTTTACGATTTCGCTACTTAGACAACCTAGCACACGAATTGCGAGTCTCGGCGATGTCGTTCGAAGGTTTCGAGCGGCTTGTGACGAGGAACGGCTTTCTTCGGTTTGTTTCGGCCGTTAGCGGGAAAATCGTTGCAAAAACGAGATCAGACTCGGGTCTTTCTTGCTCGTTCCTGGCTGACGACATATCATGACGGCTCATTTCTAAGACGTGTGAAACGGTTGCAGGAGGTACCGATGTCTCGCGGAACATATTTCTTCCACGCTTGCCCCACATGCGGGCGCCGCGCACAAGTCCGAGTTGAATATCTAGGCCGGAATGTTGCTTGTCTTCATTGCCGCGCCGAATTTACCGCGACCGATGCCGACCTTCCCCCAATATCGGCTACTTCCGATAGCGGCGAAGATCTGCTCGCGCGGGCTGATGAGTTGCTGACAACAGCCGAGAGGATCCGACCTCGGTAGTTTTCTCTGTTTGTTTGGGTTGAGCGCGATCCATTCGGCCTCTGGCGCAGCCGCATCCGAATGGTCGCTCGACCTAACGTCTGTCCCTCGTGCTCAGACGCGACGGGTCTTCATCGCCGTCGCCATCTGCCCTTTCTCAGGGGCTGAGTAACTTGTCGAACAAGAACTCATTCGAGCTGGCGTACTTCTTGGATTTGGAGACGCCCTTGATCAGCAGATGACACTCACTACCGACTTGGTCTGCTTTCTCTTTCATCTTGATTCCGTAGACCGGGTGGTGAATGCCGTGTCCAGCGCTCTCCGACGGCAGTTTCATATTGTTGCCGTACGTCATCAGCAACGGCGGGTCGTCTTTGGAGAGGTGATTGTAGGGAGAGAACTCCAAGTACAGCTCGCGGTGCTTCGCGTAGTTCTTCAGCGCTCCGGCTATCGTGTCTTCTCCAACGGCACGGTTGATCATGTTGTGCTTTAGCACGTTGGGACCGAGCCAACCTTCAATGACTTTGGGGTCGATGGACGTTTGTCCGCCGGCGACCGCAGCCGCAGTCACTCGCGTCGACTGGCGAGACACCAGGTCATCCGAATTCGGATCGGCCATGTCGTCATGGCAGAGTATCCACATCGACGTGCAGGCTCCGGCGCTGCCCCCGGTTAGGGCAATCCGATCGGTCTTGATATTCCACGCCTTTGCTTTGGAGCGAATGAACTGAATCGCTCGAGCTGCATCGTGCACGGGTGTCGGCAACGGAGCGACGCCGGTCAAGCGGTATTCGACGGCAGCGTAGGAGATGCCTTTGTCCAAGAAGGGAGTCACATTGGCGGCGTTCCGGTTCTTCGTTCCGCCGATCCATCCTCCTCCGTGAATGTAGACGAGCAGCGGTCGCGGCCCCTCGCCCTCTGCGATCCAGATGTCGATCACATTTGCCGCATGGGTCCCGTAGGACACATTCGCATGGGTGGGCGCAAGTTTCTTGGCTTTGTTTTGGGCGAGTGCGCCAACATTCGAGGAGAAGGCCAGCATCAGTGATAGCGAAACGAGAATGGGAAATCTCATGTTGTCTCCGGCATTGATTGTGTTGGATTCACAGGGTGCATTATTCGCAAACTTGGAATGGCGTCGTCTATTCAATTGGACGCTCCGAACGGTGCTTTGCATACAGCCTTGAAAAACGAACTCGCTCAGCCCAAACTAGTGGGGGCAAGACCAAAGCGGCCGCATTGAATCGGTCTCAGTGATCATAGCCGTAAAACCCAGCCGCCGCACGTTTTGCTTCTCGCGGTCTTGCTCTGGATAACATGAAAGCAGGAACGATGAAAACACACGGTTCGCGACTCGTCGCCATTCTCGCTTTGTGCCTCGGACAGTCAGTTTGTCAGGCTGCTGAACGGCCACACATTGTGCTTATGCTGGCCGACGACCTCGGATGGGGCGACGTAGGCTACAACGGCAGCCGGATCGCCACGCCGCACATCGACAGCTTAGCGAAGCGCGGAGTAAGGTTGGGGCAGTTTTACGCGCAGCCCGTCTGTTCGCCCACTCGCGGGGCGCTCATGACCGGTCGATATCCCATGCGCCTTGGTCTGCAGTGCGGGGTTGTTCGTCCGTGGGCGCGACATGGGCTTCCGCTTGACGAGAGGACATTGCCAGAGGCGTTGGGCGCTGCTGGTTATGCCACCGCCATCGTCGGCAAGTGGCATCTAGGACACGTCTCGGCTGACTACCTTCCCACTCGCCGCGGATTCGATCTTCAATATGGCCACTACAACGGTGCTCTCGACTACTTTACCCACATACGAGATGGGGGACACGACTGGCACCAGAATGACAAGACCAACCACGACAAAGGCTATTCCACCGACCTGATTGGCGAACACGCCGCTCGGATTATCGCCGAGCACGACAAGAGTCGTCCCTTGTTTCTGTACGTCCCATTCAATGCGCCTCACACGCCTCTGCAAGCACCCGAGAAGTACATCCGTCGTTTTGCAGACATGAAGGACGAGCGCCGCCGCACGTTCGCCGCGATGGTCAACTGCATGGACGTGGCGGTGGGGCGAATAACCAAGGCCCTAGAGGAAAACGACTACCCAGCCGACAACACACTGATCTTCTTTTGCTCAGACAATGGCGGGATCCGTCGTCTCGGTTCGAACCGCGAGTTGCGAGCCGGCAAGGGCACCCTCTACGAAGGGGGAGTTCGGGTACCAGCGGTCGCGGTTTGGGAGAAGAAGCTGAAACCGGGCGCAGCTGTCGATGAGCCGCTTCACGTCGTCGACCTGTTTCCAACTTTTGTCAAGCTTTCAGGCGGCGAACTTTCGGACGCTGAGACTGCTTCCGCTAAGCAGCTCGACGGCAGGGATCTCTGGCCGGTGATTGCCGATGGGCAAGCCTCTCCGCACAAGTTCATCTTGCACAATTTAACTCCCTTTCACGGCGCTATTCGGCAGGGCGATTGGAAACTGATTCACAACGGGCACGTCAGCTCAAATGCGACGGCGGTGGGCGGGAAGGAAACATGGGAGCTGTTCAATATTCGCAAGGACCCCTCGGAAAAGACCGAGCTGAGTCGACAGTATCCGGACGTCGTGGAACGCCTAAAGAAGAAGCTGGATTCGCTTGCACTGGAAGCGGCGCCGCCCAATATCCCGCCGAACCGCCCGCCGAACGGGTTCACTTCGCCCAAGGTTTGGGGAAACTTCGAGTGAGCATTGTCTCCTTCGTCTAGCGGAAATGCAAAAGGTCTAGCGGAAAATGCGAAAGGGACGAGAATCTGACGTCCCGAGCGCCCACCTAGCTGATTCTTCCCGCTAGGACCTGAATCGCCACGTTCGACAAGCCCCGAACTCAGACTGAACTATATCCTGCTCAATGATCGAGATCGATGAACTTCGCAAGTCATTTGGGGCGACGAAAGCTGTTGATGGCGTTTCGTTCAAAATTGAGAAAGGCGAGACTTTTGGCCTGCTAGGTCCCAACGGCGCCGGCAAGACCACCACGATAGGGATCATGACGGGGGCGATGGCCGCCGATTCCGGTTCGGTTTCGATAGCTGACGGGAACGCTCCTAGTCAGCTCGAGGCAAAGAGAATGATCGGCGTCGCACCTCAATCGCTATCGCTCTACGAAGAGCTGACCGCCCTTGAGAATCTGCGGTTCTTCGCGAGACTCTACGGGCTTTCCGGCAGCCAACTCGGCGACCGAGTTGATTGGGCGCTGGCGTTCGCCAGCTTGGGGGATCGCAAGAACAGTCGCGTCTCAACGTATTCCGGAGGAATGAAGAGACGACTCAATCTCGCGACTGCCCTGGTCCACGACCCTCAGATTATCGTGATGGACGAGCCGACCGTTGGCGTCGATCCCCAATCTCGCAACCACATCTTCGAGTGTATCGAGCAACTTCAAAGCGATGGGCGGACTATTCTCTACACAACCCATTACATGGAGGAAGCCGAGCGTCTGTGCGATCGTATTGCAATTATGGACGCCGGCAAAGTGCTTGATATTGACACGACCGATGAATTGATCCGGCGCCGCGGCGGCGATTCGAGCGTCAAGGCGGAATTGGCTGATCCTCCACCGCACGGCGTGGAGGTTCCTGGGGAGCGAGAAGGGAACAGCCTTCAGTTCGACAGCCCCCATCCGCTAGAAGAGATCAGCCGCCTTGTGTCGGAGGGCGTCGTCTTCAGTACGCTGGAAGTTGCCCGCCCCAATTTGGAAGGTGTTTTCTTGTCGCTTACGGGTCGAAAGCTGAGGGACGAATGAGAAGTATTGTTACGATGGCCCTGAAGGATATTCGGCTAATTACCCGTGACAAGATGGGAATGTTCTTCATCATTGGCTTCCCGATTGCGCTGGCGTTGTTCATGGGCGCCATCACCACTGGAATTGGCTCGTCTAAGAACACGCAGATCGTCATTGCGATTGTGGACGAAGATCAATCGGAGATGTCCGCCAAACTGATCGAGACGCTTGAGGAGAATAAGGACCTCAAAGTAACTCGCCTGGACCGAGAAGAGGCTGTCAGCCAAGTCCGTCTGGGCAAGCTGGTTGCCATGATCGCGATTCCCAAGGACTACGGTGAGATCGCCGGCTTGTTCTGGGAAGAGGGGCCGCCGCTGCAGATTGGCGTCGATCCATCGCGGTCCGCCGAATCCAGCATGCTTCAAGGGTTCATTATGC
>CAZWOU010000250.1:7420-8829 GCA_964635375.1 uncultured Pirellulaceae bacterium
TCATTATGCAGTCCGTTGGCGAACTTGCATTTACGAGATTCCAAGACCCCAGCCAGATGAAGCCGCTCATCGCGAAAGCTCGCAAAGAGATAGCTGAAGACGACGACGTTCCGCTGCTGATCCGCCCGATCTTCTCGGGTGTGCTAGGCCAACTTGAAACTCTCTTGGACGGCATTGAGCAACTGAATGAGGACGCTGATGGCGCTGGCGATGGCGAGGGGGCTGGAGAGAACGGCGCGGTGTCTAGTGACGGTCCCAGTTTTGAATTCGTCAACATCGAACAGATCGATATCACACGCCAATCAAGCAACTCTCTTGCCTCGAAGTTGAGGTCAAGATGGGACATTAGTTTTCCGCAGGCCATGCTCTGGGGCGTGCTTGGTTGTTGCGCGGGATTCGCGGTGACGATGGTTCGCGAGAGAACGCAAGGCACCATGATTCGACTTCAAGTCGCTCCGCTGCGACGCTTCCAGATCCTCGGCGGCAAAGCCCTTGCCTGTTTCCTCACCGTGATTTGCGTTATCTGCGTACTGGTCGCCCTTGGGGTTTGGCTGGGGATGAGACCGCGAAGCTACCCTTTGCTTCTGCTCGCTTCCTTGAGTCTCTCAATTTGCTTTGTCGGCGTGATGATGTTGATGTCGGTCGCCGGCCGCAGCGAGGAGTCTGTCAGCGGAGCTGCGTGGGGTGCGAATATTCTCATGTCCATGTTCGGCGGCGGGATGGTTCCGCTCGCATTCATGCCGGGGTTCATGCGTCCGATAAGCAACTTCAGTCCAGTGAGGTGGGGCATTCTGGCGATGGAAGGCGCGATCTGGCGCGGTTTCTCGCTGCAAGAAATGCTCTTGCCCTGCGGTATCCTGGTCGGGATCGGAGCGGTCGGCGTGGCGCTTGGCGTGTATCGGCTCTCGCGCTTGGTTGGGTGAAGGCGAGCCTTCCGTCGCCCGGCCTCTGTCGATCTGCTTCCTTATGGCTTCGTCGTCTGGCCTGGCAGCGTCTTGACTAGGTGGGCGCCCCGGACGTAGGCGACGAAGTGCTCTCCCCAATGAGGGGAGCGACCAAACGGCTCCGGGTAGAAGATCGCGATCTTGGCCTTGTTCCACGGGGCAAAACGTTCTTGACGCTCTGCGGCGCCGAACCAGGCATGGTTCACCTCGGCGCCCAGTTTCCAGGAGTAGATCAGGTCGTAGTTCCAGTCGAGCGAGAACTCGTGGTACTTATCGACTTGCCGTCGGTATCCCGATGCAAGCGAGATCCAGGGCGTCACCTCTTCACATCCGTGCTGCTTTGCGTTGCGAGCCGTTCGCCGGAAAATCTCTCGCGTGTAGCCGATTTCTGGAACTTGATAGAGCGAACAGCCGAACGACTGGCCTTTTTCCTGCAGTGTGAAGTAATTCGATTGGCTCCAGCCC
>CAZWOU010000251.1:0-8691 GCA_964635375.1 uncultured Pirellulaceae bacterium
TCCTCGATTTCAAGATATCCACCAACCCCAACTCTTAGTGTTGACCCTGCACTAGCCGTTTGCCGGTGCTTATGCCAAAGTCTCGGCCACTTCGGCTACGGGATGCGTGAAACTACCCAATCTCCATTCTGCTCGATCTGGCCGTTTCGCGAAGCACGGTCCAAGATTTCGGACGGACCGTATCATCACCGGTGTGCGAAAGGCAGTCAAATCCCTGGGCAGGCTTACCCTTGCTGGTCCTCAAGCAGCTCGATCGGATTCAAGCACTGCGGGCAGTGGATATTCATCGGGGCTGAACTCCTTTGCCGTGCCTCTGCCGTAGTCCCAAGTCTGCGGTGACCCCACGGGGACCGGCGTTTCAGCGATTGATCAACGCCTGGAGCGCGTTGGTGGGCACGGACATGCTGCACCAAGCCGAGCGTTGCCGGGCGACTGCTTGAGCAGCAGCACGCCGATCGTTGGCGGCTACAGCAACTCGCTGATTGGTTGCCGATTGTCGTCCACGAGGAATCGTGGCTGGCCGCTCAAATCCGGGATCGTGACGCGGTTGATGTCCATGCCCAGGTTGTGATACAGCGTGGCAAAAACCTCCTGCACATGAACCGGCCGCTACCTCGACGTTCGTGTCGAGAACAACGTCGTATCAGTCTGGCTCAACGGTCGCGCGACTATTGATCGGTATCCGATTCAAGAAGTCGACCTGAAGTTTCCCAACTCCGGCGGCATCGGCCTGCGGGTGCATTGGCCCTGGAAAGAAGTGCGGTTCCACAATCTCCGTGTCATGGCTGTGAAATTGGGCGTCTGACCTTCAATCGTACTTCCAGTTCGCTCGACAGTCTGCCGAGTTGCTTGCGGCGCCACTCAGTCCAAAATTCGACCTTGTTTCTTGCTCTCTTCACGAAATGCCTCGAGGCGACTCGTGATCTGCTCGTCAACGGTCTGCTTCTTCAGGTACCAATACGCTCGCCGGGCAATAAAGAAGTTTTTGTCTTCCAGAAGCCGTGCTGTCAGCGTGAGTATTGACTGAGAAACATAGTCATGCTTTTCCAGTAAGCTAAGGAAGAGATGGAGCTCGTAGTAGTTTCTCATCGCCGGTAGAGCCTGGGCCATTTCTTCGATCAGGCCATCGGGAAGCTCCTTCTTTGATGCCAGAATACCCAGTAGCTGAACCCGGCCCTTGTTGCTGCATTCAGCGAACAGCACTCCCAGGTGTTCTTGGAATTGGTTCTTTACGGGGATGGCGTCTTGTAAATAGGCAAAGCCGAGATCAAGTTCCTTCTTATCTTCCGCAACACGCATCAGCTCGCTGATCTGCTTCACTAACTTCGGGCTAAACAGTTTGTGTTGTCTGGAATGGTCCAGCGCAAAGAGAACATAGTGCGGCTTGTTAGAGGACAGAAAGCTACTCAACAGCTTCTTGTCACAACTTTGATGGGTGAGTTTCTTCGCCGCTGCGCCGACCTCGCCGTTTGTCCAGTGCCAGAGATGAAAACAGGTGAGTGCGGCCCCCTCGACCACCGCATTCTGGACGTTGATCGGAGTGGGCATGGTCACAGCGTCAACCTCGTCGTTGTCGCGGACGGTCGTCAGGTCGCTGAGTCTGAGTGTCTGCAACACGGAATACTTGTCCTTAAGGAGCTGATCGAGTTTCTTGTTGTCAGCGTCGGTGAACGGGACAGCGCTGTAAGACGCCGCTTTACCCTTCAAGAACTTCTCCTTGCCAGCGAGATCCGCCTTTTCCAGAGACGTGCCCTTTTCCAACTTATAGCTTTCACATTGTCCCAGGGCGTCCCAAACGATGGTAACCCCGACAACCTCACAAACCGTTTCATTGCAGACGACTGAGTCGACAACCATTGTGTAGCCGGTAATCAATCCTTCGCGGTCTCTGGTCTGGTAAAGCGTGTGCGTCTTCAAGCGATTTGAGTCGATTCCAGGATGGCGAAGTTGGACCTGATGGGGAATCCTGCGTTGGTCATTCGGCGCTGCATCCGCCGCCCAGGCGACGAACCACAAGAGCAATGTCAAGATCTTTGGGAATCTCATCAACGTCACTCGTTTGCCTCCGATAGGATTGAATTGCAGGTCGATCGCATCGTCTCGCTCTCGCCCAGCATCTCCGACGGTCCAAGGAGGTCGCCGACGCTATTATTATCGCTGCTTTGGATCGTCTGGACAATGCTGCCGTTTGCGAGACGATCCATGGTGCACCGATGAAGCCGCCATCAAGAAGAACTATCAGTACCACAACCCCAAGAAGTTCATCGATCCTTGCGCCGTGTGCCCTGCCGCCGACCAACAGGCGCGGGTTCTCGTCGACCAGGCTTATCGCCAGGGGTCTCATTTGCCTCGCCAGCATTTGCCTCGCCATCATTGACCCGCCCCATACCGATCCGATAACGTGGTCGCAGCGCATCCCGTTTTAGCCTCGGTCAGGAGAACTCGCATGTTCCACCGGACCCGTGTTGCCCAAGTCTTGTTTTTCACGGCAACGATGTTTACCGCAAGCCCCGGCTCCGTCGCCGCCGAGGAGGCAACGGTCTTTCAATCGGCGCGCGAGATTCCGCTGGCCTACTCCGTGGACGTGGTCGTCGTGGGCGGATCGACGCACGCCGTGGCCCTGGCGGCCGAAGTCTCAGAGCAGGGGGCCTCGGTCTTTCTCGCCGCACCGCGTCCCTACTTGGGCGAAGACTTGGTCGACACGCTCTCGCTTCGGAACAGGTATGACGAGCCAAATTCCGATCTGGAGGGAGCCATCTTCGGACCGCTTAGCCGCTCACCAAGCGTTCCCTCGATTCCCTACCGCTACAAAGCCAGTCGTCCCTCCTCGGCCCAACATCGCGACACGGACCCACCGACGCTTCTTTCCAACGGTCACTCGCGAGATGCCACCCGAGACAGCGTACAGTTCGACGGCGACGTGACGCTCTCTCTCCGACTCGAAGGCCGACAGCCGGTCGACCACTTGACGCTCATCGCTTTCGAGAGGTCGGGGCACTACGGTATCGACCACGTCAAACTGGCCGAGGGCGGCGGAGGCGCCATCGACGACCGGGCAACGCAAGCCACGGGACGCCCCTGGTCGCGAATCGAGATGACTGTGCCGGTCGATCGGGTCGTGGATCGCCTCGACCTCAACGTCCAGATGCGGGCCGACTGCCAGCGTATCCTGCTTGGCGAGCTTATCATCCATGCCCCAGTCGCGAGCAAGTTGCCTGCGGTCAATTCGCGACCACCGATTCAGGTGACGACGCCATATCGCGTCAAATCCGTCTTAGACCAACATTTGCTGGAAGGCGGCGTCACCTACCTGCACGGCTGCTACGCAACCAATGTTCTCGTCGATGCGCAGGGTCGACTGGCCGGTATCGTGATGGCCAACCGTGCGGGTCGTCAGGCGGTCGTGGCCAAAATGGTCGTCGATGCCACGCCGCGGTCCGCAGTAGCCGAGATGGCAAGAGTCGAATCTCGCCCCTGGCCGAACAGGGAGTGGCTCTTCCACCATGCAACGTTGCGGCAGGGTCCCGCGGGAGAACCGCTCACCAAGAACCACCGGCTTTCCCTCACGCTACCCGATGCCAGTTTCCCGTCGCTGGCCGGGGCCGAACAGGATGTACGCGATCAGACGTTCACCGACGATCAGGTACGCTCGGCCGCCTCCCTATCATACGTGCCACCTGATCCGGTCCGCTGCCAGAAATCCGCAGCCGACTTCTCGGCCAACGAGCCGATCGACACCGATCATTTTCGCGCCCAAGGGCGCGACCGTTTGATCGTCCTCTCCGCTCGAGCCGACATTCCGCGCGACGCGGCAGGCAAATTGCTTGAGCCGTGTGGGCTGGTGCCGGTAGGCGAGCGTCTCGGCCGGGAGCTTGGCAGCCTACTGCCGACGATCTCAGCGCCCGAGAACGTGACGGTTCTCACCAGCGAACCGCCGAGCAAGCCCGAGGGAGACATCCGCGAAGTCCTTCAAGGAATTCGCTCGACTAGTAATGTCGAGCGGACCATTCCGTCGCCCGACGGTGGTCTTGCGGTCTTGGGGCGCTACGATGTTGTCGTGATCGGAGGCGGAACCGGCGGCGCGGCGGCCGGCATTGCGGCGGCGCGTCAGGGCGCCCGGACCCTGGTCGTCGAATACCAAGACGGCCTGGGGGGCGTTGGGACATTGGGGATGATTGGCAAGGCCTATCATGGTCGCGCCGTTGGGTTCGCGGCCGAAGTGCCGTTTCCCAATAAGAAGTTCTCCATCGAGCAGAAAATGGAATGGTATCGTCGGCAGTTGCGATCCGCCGGGGCTGACATCTGGTTCGGCACGGTCGGCTGTGGGGCCTATGTTCAGGAGAGCCGAGTGCTTGGGGCGGTCGTGGCCACGCCGCAAGGGCACGGTGTCGTCTTGGCGCGGACCACGATCGACGCCACCGGCAATGCCGACATTGCCGTCGCGGCGGGGGCCGATTGGATCCATGGCGCCAATGCTTCAGACATCGCCTCTCAGGGCGCCGGCTTACCAACACGCCAGCTCGATGCCTTCTACACCAATAGCGACTACCTTCTGGTCGATGAGTCGGACATGCTCGACGTCTGGCGCACACTGGTCGGCACGAAACAGACCATGCCCCAGAACACGTTTGACGCCGGATCGCTGATCCAAACGCGAGAACGTCGTCGCGTGGTCGGCGACCACCGGCTGACTTACCTCGATCAGGTCGCCGGTCGAACCTATCCCGACAGCATCGTTTTCTCGGGCAGCGACTACGACTCGCACGGCTATCCCACGAGTCTCTACTTCGCGCTCTTGCCGCACGACGAAGCGTCGCGCACGAAGAACCATCCGGCGCCCGGGGGTACGTGCTACACGCCGTATCGCTGCCTGCTGCCGAGGGGGCTTGAACGGCTCCTCGTGATCGGGCTGGGAATCAGCATGGACCGCGACGCCTCAGCGATGGTGCGTATGCAGTTGGACATCAGCAACCAGGGTTATGCCGCGGGAGTTGCCGCCGCCTTGGCGGCCCAGGAAGGCATCGCGGTGCGCGCGATCGACGTCCGTCGACTCCAACGCCATCTGGTCGACACCGGAGCTCTGCCCGAGGAAGTACTCACCCACGACGACAACTTCCCACTCTCGCAAGAACAGATTGCCTCGGCCGTCCGATCGCTGGCCGACGCAACCAATCCACGGACCGCCACCATCCCGCTGGCCATCGTGCTTTCCCACCAGGACTCGGCCCTCGGTTATCTTCGGAGCGCCTACAACAAGTCCGCCGGACCAAAGCGGCTCGTCTACGCTCGTGTGCTGGGCATGCTTGGTGATGCGACCGGCGTCGACGAGCTGATCGAATCGCTCGAAGAAGTCACCACCTGGGACGAGAAGATCCTGCAGGGCAAGATGGCCGAGTATGCCCACCTGCCGACCCCGGTTGATTCGCTGATTCTCGCTCTCGGCTCGACAGGCGACCGCCGCGCGCTCGGTCCGATCCTCGACAAGCTGGCCATGCTGGATGCCGGCACGACGTTGTCTCATCATCGTGCTGTCGCGCTCGCGTTGGAGCGTTTGGGAGATCCCGCCGCCGCTGAGCCCTTGGCTCAGTTACTTCGTCGGCCAGGCATGCGCGGCCATGTCATGCGATCGATCGAGCCGCTACACAACAGTCAGCGCGCGTTGCGTCGGCGGACCGGGCCTCTGCGCGAAATCGTTTGGGCTCGTGTGCTCTACCGACTGGGCGATCACGAACGTCTCGGCGAGACAATCCTGCGCGAATATGCCGAGGACATTCGCGGTCTATTCGTGCGGCACGCCACCGCCGTGCTGGAAAGCGACCGATGACGGTTTGAGTTAACTGCGTCGCTTTGCCGGAGCGGCGTCGCTTCAGCCTACGCAACTACTCAACTGGCTTCGCCCATTTGGCTGGGATCTTTGATGGCTGAATTGTCTTGGCCCATCTGCTAAGCGCCGCCAGCTCGCCGCGGTAAAGGCGCGCTCGGTAAAGGCGCGCTCGGTAAAGGCGCGCTCGGTAAAGGCGCGCTCGGGTAAAGGCGCGCTCAGCCGTGGTTTGTGGTCATTTCGTTAGTTTGCGCAAAGGTTGAAGACGTTGGTTGTTGGTTGTTGGTTTTTCGTTAAGTTGAGCGGTCTGGCGTGCTACAGGCCGTTACAATCATTGCAGATACAGGTCGGATGAGTTTCTGGATAGTACGGGATCTGCCCTACCAAGTGGATCGATTTCGCGAATTCCGCCATGGGAGCGGCCACCCCAGACATCTGGCAGAACAGCCCGATCCAATAGAGGAGTCGTGTGTCATGCCGGAATCAAGCACCGACCGCCAATTGCTGTTCGGAGTCCTGGCGTATCAGCTTGAATTCGTCGATCGGTCCGAACTGATCTCAGCGCTCAGTACATGGATTGACCAGAAGCAAGTCTCTGTTGGCGAGCTGCTGGTGCGACGGGGCGCCATCTCGGCGGAAGACCGAGATTTGCTTGAGCCCATGGTGACCCGCCATGTGGAGAAACACGGGGGGCGAGCCGAAGAGAGTCTGAAGTCAATCAGTTCGGCCAGTTCCATACGAAGTGCACTGGCCCGCTTGCGAGACGCGGATCTGGAACAGAGCGTAGCCCACCTTCCGTCGGAAGGCACTCCGCACCTCGAAGCGACCGAGTCATTCGATCCGGGCGCGACACGCCACGCAAGCCGGCGGTTTCGAATTGTCCGCTTCCATGCCCAAGGAGGCCTGGGCAAGATCTCGGTCGCAATCGATGACGAGTTGCACTGAGAAGTGGCGCTGAAGGAAATACTCCCTGACAAGGCGAGCGACACGGACAAACGGGCTCGGTTTGTCCACGAGGCGGAGATCACCGGCAATCTGGAGCATCCCGGCATCGTTCCAGTATATGGACTGGGCCGATATCAGGACGGACGCCCTTTCTACGCGATGCGGTTTATCAAGGGAGACAGCCTTCGAGAGGCAATCCAGCGATTCCACAAATCGCAAGACTCGAGATCACAATCTGCGACCCACCGGATGGAACTTCGAAAGTTGATACAGCGGTTCATCGACATTTGTGATGCCGTCGAGTATGCGCACAGTCGAGGCGTTCTTCACCGTGACTTGAAGCCAGGCAACATCATGTTGGGCAAATATGGTGAGACGTTGGTGGTCGATTGGGGACTGGCCAAGACGGTTGGCAGCGATGTCACACACAGCCTGGACGAAGAGCCGTCCATTCATCCGAGTGAGGAATCTGATTCCGCTCCGACCCAGATGGGGGCGGCCGTTGGAACACCGGCCTACATGAGCCCGGAGCAGGCAGTGGGCCGACTCGATCTACTCGGCCCGGCGACCGACGTGTTCGGACTGGGCGCCACACTCTACTGCCTGTTGACCGGTCGTCCTCCCTACGACGTCAAGTCGACCGACATCATGCGCCAGCTGGAAGAGGCCACGTTTGTTCGGCCCCGTGCGCTCAAACCCGGAATACCGCGGCCACTGGAAGCTGTTTGTCTGCATGCGATGGCCCGGGAGCCGAACGATCGGTATCAATCTCCTGGCGAAATGTCGGAGGAACTTCAACGTTGGTTGGCCGACGAACCGGTCCGCGCCTGGCGTGAGCCGATAAGGGTCCGGCTACGCCGCTGGGTTGTCAATCACCTCCCAATCGTCGCAGCAATGGCAACAACGGTCATCTTGCTGGTTGCGATCGGAACGGCCGCGGGCGTCTACCGCTGGCGGCAGCGAGAGGCTCAGCATCAACAAATCCAGATGCTCGTGGAAAACGCAACTGCTGCCGTGGGCGAAGACGACTGGCTCCAGGCGTCGCGCCTGTTCGGCCAAGCTGCCGGCATTGCGTCCCGAGACCCGTCACATAGCGAACTTCGGCGAAAGGTCGAAGCCTGGTCCGCTCAAGCCGATCAACACAGTCTTTTTCTGCGACTTGCCTCTGAAAGTCTGTCCGAGGGTGTCCACGCTCTTCGCGACGAACGCAAGCCGGACCAGACCGTCGCCCAATCGCGGAAAGCTCTTGCGTTGTACGGAGGCACAACAGCTCCCAACTGGGAGCAGTCCTTTGCCGAGTCCCTGTTGACGGACAGGCAGGTAGCCGAAACCAAGGAGACTATTGGAGAACTGGTGGACCAGCTCGCAATTCGATTGGCCCTTTACGATACGCATGACGAAGCAGGCCGCATTGCGACCGAGGAAGCGATTCGGCTCTTTGAACTGGCCGACACGGTGCGTCAACCACCGATGGGCGTCTGGATGGCACGGATGTTGTTTCATCGCCGGCTTGGGAATGACGACCTGGCAGATCAGGCCGGCGAGAAAATGACCGATATGGGCCGACAGGGGTTGAGCACAGCCACCGATCGTTACTTGATGGGCATCATGATACTGAAGTTGGACAAGAACCCCACAGACGCTGCGGGAATCTTGGACAAGGCGTTGGCGATCGAGCCAAACAACTACGGAGCACATTTCGCACGATACCATTGTGCGCTCGAGCTGGGTGATGCGGCCCGTCAACGGGTCGAGTTGGCAGCTTGTCTTGCCCTTCGGCCAAAGGACGCCGACCTCTATTACTTTCGAGGCGTTCTCAATTTCAGCGAAGGCAAGTATCGCCACGCGCAGCTTGATTTCGTTCAATGTGTGCGCCACGCCCCGGAGCACTCGCAAGGTCACTACTGGCAAGGCCGCATCTTGAT
>CAZWOU010000252.1:0-8608 GCA_964635375.1 uncultured Pirellulaceae bacterium
ATGTTGTTTTTTTGCACATCGTCGAATTCGAGTTTCCCGAAGAAACCGACGCATTTCACCCGCCTCGCGGGACTAGCGCACTATCTTTCTGATGAGCTTGCCTACTTTCCGCTTCAGCTACGCCCTTTCGCGAACCGAACTTGGCGTGCCCTGGCCAGAGAGTGGATGACGGCTCACGGAGTTCACGTCGCATTGGCTGGCCTTGCTTGAAGAAGATGCTCAGATGCAACGCGCTGAAGGGGGAGACAGAATGAAGCGAAATCGAAGAATCGGCTTTTCCTTGATGGAAATCGTCATCGCCGTTGTGATCGTGGCGATCGTCGCGACGCTGGGCGTGTCTCAACTGGGCAAGACGACAAAGCAAGCGATGCGGAATCTCGACGAGCACAACCAAGCGGTGTTGAATAAAGCGGTTCAGCGATACCACGCCGAGCGTCACCGCTGGCCCGACCGAAACTTGGTCTATCTGACCTACTACGGCTACGCGGACGAATCGAAGAAGGGCTACAAGTACTACCAGTACACGCCCTACGGCGGCATCTATCGCTTCGACAAGCGAACCAAGAAGGTCGCTCGCTAGCCCGCGAAACCAGACATAACGCATCGACTCGATCGCGAAGCAGACCCAATTCAGCTCGCTCCGATTCCTCAGCTGCACTAACTTCAATGCTCGTCGATCGCCACATAGAGCGGCAACTCGGACTGCTCGCTCTCACAGAACACTCGCAAGCTCACATGGCCGATGTCGTGGATCTTCGTCACGAGTTTCTGGGCCTCGGGAAGTGACTTGAGCCGCGCTTCCATCTCACTGATTTTTGCCTTAGCCGAGTTGATCTTGCGACTCGTGGAAGCCAGGTCACGCTGAACGCCAAACTGGGCAGCCGCCTTCGCCTGTCGTTGAAAAACAGTGCTTGCCCGCTGAGCATTGATCGACGACTCTCGCGACTTCAACGCGTTCAACTTAGCCCCGTTGCGCGTCAAATCACGCCGTGCCCCAAGCAGTGCTCGCTGAGTGCCTTTCTCCATGTTCTGCAATCGATCGATAGACAGATCAAAACTGATCCTCGCATTTGGATTGTAAACTGGCATCACGTAGATCGCGATCTCATCTTTCCCTTTGCGATCGACCTTGAAACGAATCTCAGCGCCGGGATAATCCGTCAGCTGCAGCGCAAGGTAGGCGCCCTTGCGGGCCTCGTGCTGCCCCTCTTTCCAACTCACGGACACGGGAAACTGGCCCGATACGTCCGCGTGCAAACGCAAATTGTCGACATCAGGCAAGTTGGGTAGGTCTAGCACGCGAATATCCACTTTCTTCGCCAGCGATACGGTGAAGGAAGGCTCTTGAAGCGGCGTCCGCATGGAAACTGAGCGAGAATGCCTCTCGCTGGCGATATTCAGAATGCAGTTCTTAACCTGCAACAGTTTTTCCACTGGCGCTCCCTCTGACCACACGAATTGCAGCTCGTCTTCCCGAAGGGCGAGTTGGGCCAATTCGACGCCTTCCTCTGCCGCCCCTGTTGCCGGCGGGGCTGTCGGAGGCAATGCTGTCATCGTCGTCAGCAGGAGCCTCCACCGGGTCGAGTCACCGTCGACCGGCGTAGAAATTATTCGCTCGCCTTCCTCGAGCTTGGCGAACTCGCTGTCGACCTCTAATTCAATCGTCTCAGTCGAAGAAAGCGACCCAATGGAGCGAGGCTGCTTGACCAACAACGCCGGCAGCTCGACGGCAGTCGGCCAAGTGGCGAATGGATCTGCCGCTGAACTCGTTGAGTCACTTCGATCGGATTTGACGGTTGCTGTATCTCCTTGGACGACTGTTGGCAAAGGCGACTTCGATGGGCTGTCAGGATTGGCCGCCGGCGCATCGGGCAACGCCCCGCCAGGCACCCCAGTTCCGGGCGAGACCGTTCCGGGCGAGACCGCGTCCGCGGGCAAGTTGGTGTCGGGTCCCTCAGGATCCGAGCGGCTGCTTGAGTGTTCATCTTGGCTCTGAGACGATTCGCTTGAATCGGAATCGCTCGGTTCAACATCACTGACGGTTCCCGTCGACGCGAGATCCGTCGTCCCGCCGCCCTGCTCGCCATCCGTTGCGGCGGGAGCGACGGCTTGGTTATTTTCCTCGGCAGCGCTCGCAATCGCCGGTGGCGGCTTCACGGGTTCATTAACCAACCACGAGCGGAGCGAGTAAACGAGAGCCCCGCACACAACTCCAGCTGCGAGCATTGTCGCACCGCAGGCAAGAAGCACGGCGGGTGAACGGCGGGCCCACGCGTCCGGTTGACGCAAAACTGCTGGCGACGCCATGGAGGCGGCGGACACGGGCGAGCGCTGCGTCTGCTCTTGCTTCTCTATGTGTTGTCGCAAGCGAGCGTCGTAACGGGCTCGCGTCTCGGAGTTCAGCAACGTAGCACCCGTTTGCCGCACCTCTTGACTCAAACGCGAAGCTTCCGCCGCATGAGGCCCCGGCTGTTGGGCAGCCAAGTGCCGCAGCCGCAACTGCATCGCATTGTCAAGGACCTTGGGGTCCGATTCAAAACGGCTGACGCCGAGGATGCGGTAGGCGTCCGGCGGTTGGTCCTTGGGCGGTATCCCAAGCCACAGGTGATAGGCGTCAAAAAGGGGCGGATTCAAGACAATAGCTCCCGTGTTCTCACGACCGAGTTCCCGAGTTCCAGTGCACTCGCGTTCTCACTACCGGACAGTGCCCATTGCATCGTGCCCGTTCTATCAAGAACGCCAGCCAAAGTCGAATGCCAATACCTGGGAGCGAGATGCCCGTTCGGGTGAGCCAACTACGACAACCACCTTCGCGCGTCTTTTGTTCAGGCCTGGTTGAGTTGGCAGCCTTAGGCGTAGATCACAGCTAGGATCACGAGGGCGTTGGAGCGAGCTAGGTTGCAAATGGAGTGGTCGACATCCGCCCGGTAGCTGGCGGAATCACCTCGACTCAATACTTCACTGTTATCGCCGCTGTCGATCTGCACCTTCCCTTGCTGAACCGTTAAAAACTCTCGAGTTCCCTCAAAATGCGCGGCGCTGTGAAGCGTTCGATTGGGGCGAAGTTTGACCTCGTACATTTCCACATCTTTTTCCAGATGGAGTGGCGAGAGGGTGCGGATGTCGCAATCATCGTCGGACCGATAGAGCGACTTCTGGTCACGCGCTCGAATGACCTCGATGGGGCGGGGACTGTCCGCCTCCACAAGTTCGCCCAGCGACATTTCAAAAGCTTGGGCGATTCGTAGAGTGACGGCCAAGGTGGGATTCGCCTGCTCACGCTCGATCTGGCTCAACATCGATCGGCTCACGCCCGAAGCGACGGCCAGTTGCTCGAGCGACCAGCCACGATGGGCTCGCAACTCGCCAATCCTGTGGCATGCCCGAGCCGCAATATCCATCGCGGCGTCGCGTTCAGCCCTCCGCTTTCGTTTTCCCGCTTGCCTGCTCATATCCACCTCGTCGCATGAACGTTCCACTCTCGGGCTTTCACAAATTCTTGATTTCGCGACCTCCAACCGCCCGATCTCGAGCCGCGCATACCCCAGGACTCGGCACCTTGCAGGCGAGCGGCCCAGCGTCTAGTATACTGTACCAGTTATCCGTCATACAGAACACTCGATATCTGCACGCGGCATGCGAGGTAAATCATGAAGGCCCTAGTGAAGCAGAAGCCGGAACCAGGAATCTGGATGAATGAGGTGGAACGGCCATCGCCGGGGCGAAACGACGTCCTGATCAAGGTCCACAAGACGGGGATTTGCGGCACGGATGTGCACATCTACAAGTGGGATGAGTGGGCCGCCAAGACGGTGCCTACGCCGATGATCGTCGGGCATGAGTTCGTCGGCGAGATCGTTGAAGTTGGCAAGAACGTGACCGACTTCTTCCCGGGTGAGATCGTCAGCGGCGAAGGCCATGTCGTCTGTGGGCGCTGCCGAAATTGCCTGGCCGGACGCCGCCACCTTTGCGCGGACACCCAGGGCATCGGCGTCAACCGGCCAGGGGCCTTCGCCAATTACATCTCCCTGCCGATGACCAATGTCTGGCATCATGCGGACGACATCGACGAGGACATTGCCTCGATTTTCGATCCTTTCGGTAACGCGACGCACACCGCCCTCTCCTTCCCGGTTCTCGGCGAGGACGTCCTGATCACGGGCGCGGGTCCGATTGGAAGCATGGCCGCCGCCGTTGTCAGGCACGCGGGAGCTCGCTTCGTCGTGGTCACCGACGTCAACCCCTACCGACTGGAGCTGGCTAAGAAGATGGGCGCTACGTTGGCGATCGACGTTCGCAGCCACACCATCGAGGACGCTCAGAAACAGCTGGGCATGACAGAGGGTTTTGATGTCGGCTTGGAGATGTCCGGCAACCCGTCCGCTTTTCGGTCGATGCTTGGCAACATGTGCCACGGCGGTAAAATCGCCATGTTGGGCATTCCCTCCGAGGAGATTGCCATCGACTGGAACACCGTCGTTTTCAATATGTTGACGGTTAAAGGGATCTACGGCCGCGAGATGTACGAGACTTGGTACAAGATGACGGTGATGCTGCAGAGCGGCTTGAACATCGAGCCGATCATAACCCACCGGCTCCACTATTCGGATTTCCAAGAGGGTTTTGAAATCATGCTTTCTGGCGAATCCGGCAAGATTGTCTTGGACTGGAGCGAATGAGCAGGAATCAAGTTTGTGGCCGCGAATGACTGCGACCGACACGGACACGCACACGGACACGCACACGCACACGACGAGCTCTAACGGGAGAAGGGAAATGTACGGAGCACTTCAGGACCATCTGCAAACCCAGCTCGAACAAGTCCGCAAAGCGGGGTTGGAAAAGCGCGAGCGAATTATTGTCACGCCACAGGACGCCAGAATCCAAGTTCAAGGCGGCCCCACGGTGCTCAACCTGTGCGCGAACAACTACCTTGGCTTGGCCGAACATCCCGCGGTCGTTGAGGCGGCCAAGGAAGCCCTTGATCGCTGGGGCTATGGACTCGCATCGGTTCGCTTCATCTGCGGAACTCAGGCTATTCACAAGGAGCTGGAAGGCGCGCTTTCGGCGTTTCTGGGGACGGAGGACACGATTCTCTACTCGTCGTGCTTCGACGCCAACGGCGGGTTGTTCGAAACCCTTCTGAGCGACGAGGACGCTGTCATTTCAGACCAGCTCAACCACGCCAGCATCATCGACGGCGTGCGGCTTTGTAAAGCGCAACGCTTTCGCTATCAGAATAACGACATGGCTGATCTTGAGCGATGCTTGAAAGAATCAGCCTCATCCCGATTTCGCCTGATCGCCACCGACGGCGTATTCTCGATGGACGGTTACATCGCTAATCTTCCGGAGATCTGCGACCTCGCTGATCGCTATAATGCGCTCGTGATGGTCGACGACTCGCATTCGGTTGGATTCATGGGGGACCGAGGGCGAGGCACCCACGAGCACCATGATGTGATGAACCGCATTGACATTTTGACGGGCACACTGGGCAAAGCCTTGGGCGGCGCTAGCGGCGGTTACACCAGCGGCCGTCAAGAGATTATCGATTGGCTTCGGCAGCGATCGCGGCCCTATCTCTTTTCCAATTCGCTGGCGCCGGTAATCGCCGCCTCATCCGTGAGAGCTCTCCAGCTACTCACTGAGTCGACCGAACTGCGTGACCGTCTCGAGTCGAACACGAGGTACTTCCGCTCGGCGATGACGGAGCGAGGATTTGATATTCTGCCCGGCGAGCATCCGATCGCTCCAATCATGTACGGTGATGCGGCCTTGGCATCCACGACAGCAGATGCGATGTTGCGTGAGGGCGTTTACGTGATCGGCTTTTCCTTCCCGGTGGTCCCCAAGGGGGCGGCCAGAATTCGGACTCAAATCTCCGCCGCCCACTCGAAGGACGATCTCGACGAAGCAATCGCCGCGTTTGAGAAAGTTCGCGGTAACGCAACCTCCTGAATCGCCAGAAATCCGCTGAGAATCGGCCTGCGACAGCGCTTCGCCGCGGCGAGTGGGCGACTATAATGCGTGCGTCAGCAACGATTCGGCCCAGCACTTTCAATTCTTCGCACGACCGAACGCCTTGGCAACAGGGCCGGCTGTCAGCACGGCCTAACCGCCAGCACCGCCCAACCGCCAGCATTCACTACCCCTCAACGGCGCCTTCCATGATCACGGTCGTCGACCTGAAGAAGATGTTCGTTCGGGACGGCGTTCCCTTGTGGGCTGTCGACGGCCTCTCGTTTCAAGTCGTTCCGGGCGAGGTCTATGGTCTTCTGGGACCGAACGGGGCGGGCAAGACGACGACGCTACGAATGATTCTCGGGCTGATCAAGCCTGATGGCGGGTTCGCCGAGGTGGACGGCTTCCGTTCCTCAAAGTCCTCAGATGAAATCAAGGCGCGAATCGGCTTCGTCTCGGCCGGCGCTGGACTCTACCAATGGCTCAGCGTCCGCGAACTGCTACTGTTCTTTGCCGACGCCTATGGAATCTGCGAAGACGACGCACAACGTGAACTCGAGAAGCTCAGCCGCGTGCTCGACTTGAGAGGGTTTCTGGACCAGCGCTGCAGCACGTTGAGCACAGGGCAGAAACAGCGAGTTGTGCTGGCTCGCGCGTTGATCCACGCCCCACCGATCATGCTTCTCGACGAACCGACTCGGGGACTGGACGTCGTCGGCAGCCAAGTAATTTTCGACTACATCCGCCATCTGCGAGAGGAAGGCAAGGCCGTCATCATCTGCACGCATCGGCTCGAACAGGCCGAACGAGTCTGCGACCGTTTCGGGATGATGCTGAGGGGCAAGCTGGTTTCCGAGGGCTCACTGGTTGAGCTTCGGGAGAGAACGAACCGGGCGAACCTAGTGGAGATGTTTTTGGAACTGCTCGACCTTACGGGAGCGGCTGCCGCAGCGACTGAATTGATGGAGCACGACGGTCAATGACAAATGGCGCCCCGTCGATTGAGAGCCGCCTCACCCTGCAGCGGCTGAAACGACTGACAATCAAAGAGATGCGTGAGACTCTTCGCGACCGGCGAACGATCATCACATTGATTCTCATGCCGCTGCTGGTCTATCCGATGCTGAGCTTGGTGTTCAATCGATTCCTGCTGACAACGATGCCAAACACGGAGCTAATCGTCGCGGTCAACGAACCTCACACGGACCACCTAAGAGATTTGCTGAGCACGGGCGAACTGTTCTTACAACCGCCGAGCACCCAAGCTGAAGACCGAGTGCCAGAGAACGGTCAAGTCGCCGCCAAGGTTCCCGCGCCGACTTTGAAAATCGTCGCCAGCAAGGATGTCGCCGGCGCCGTCCGCGAGCTGAAGGCCGACATCGGTGTGATCCTAACCGAACGACCTAAGGAAGAAGCGAACAATCTGCGAGGTATCCCAGCCGTTTCTTTGGAGCTATTACATCGTCCCGACTCGGCCCTCAGCCGCAAGACGCAACGTTTTGTAGAAGACCGACTGAATGCGCTGAACGAGGCCTACTATCAGGAGATTCTGCGACGGCGTCAAACCGTTGTGATTCCTCCAGCGAGCTATCGCCGAAGCGTCATTCAAATTGAACGCGCTCAGGGGATGGCGCTGGCCAATGTGGCGCCGTTGATATTAATTCTGATGACGATTACCGGTGCGGTTTATCCCGCCATTGACTTGACTGCCGGCGAACGGGAGCGGGGGACGTTGGAAACCTTGATCGCTGCGCCGGTGCCGCGCATTGGGTTGCTGCTTGCCAAGTACATCGCGGTGCTGTCGGTTGCGCTAATGACGGCCACGGTCAATATGGTAGCTATGACGGCGACGATACTGATCTCAGGATTGGGCCCGCAAATTTTTGGCGAGGCGGCATTGTCGCCGATCGTGTTTCTCGAAGTCTTCGTCTTGCTGGCCCTGTTCGCCGCATTCTTTTCCGCGGTGCTGCTCACGCTCACGAGTATGGCCAAGAGCTTCAAGGAGGCGCAGGCCTACCTGGTTCCCTTGATGCTAGTCTCCTTAGCGCCCGGGATACTCGGCGTAATGCCCGGGCTAGAGCTCAACAAGATTCTTGCCGTCACACCATTGCTCAACATTGTGCTGCTCACACGGGACTTGCTCAATGGTCAGGTCGATGTAGTTTTGGCGGCGATGGCAGTCGTCGCGACCTTGCTCTACACGGCCACGGCCGTCGTTATCGCCGCCAAAGTATTCGGGGGCGACGCAGTCTTATACGGAGCGCAGGGAAGTTGGCGAGATACCTTTCGTCGCCCTGACGCAGCCCGTGGGGCAAGCGAGGACTCCAGCGCAAAGGCAGTCGTGGCCAATCTGTCGACGGCCACACTCTGCCTGGCAATCATTTTCCCGCTCTTCTATTTGATCCTTGGCTTACTGTCCCGCGTTGACAACATGTCGGCCAAGATTCTCTTGGCCGGACTCGCCACACCATTGCTTTTCGGCCTGATTCCGTTTGCCTTAGCTTGGTGGAATCGAATTCCGTTCGCGAGTGGTTTCGCCCTGAGGCGACCTCAACTGCTCGCCATTCTCCCCGGCTTGGCGTTTGGGTTGGGGATGTGGCCGTTTGCCCATGAAATCGTCTTGATTGCTGAGACGTTTGGAGTG
>CAZWOU010000253.1:0-8511 GCA_964635375.1 uncultured Pirellulaceae bacterium
ACTCGCCCTACTCTCTCGAGTTGTTCTGGCAACGTGCAGGCCGCGAAGAACTTGCGAAGGGGCATCTGATGGGCATAATCTACTGTGAATGAACTCCTCCGTTGCTGATGGACTCGCAGCCTGCAAGTACCCGGAAGCGTCAACTAATAGCGACAGGTGAACGAACATGCGTACTCATTGGAATCGTCCGTCTTGTTGGAACTATCTGTTTGGGCTGCTGGTCTGTTGGACGTTCAATTCGGTTTCGACAGTATGTGCACAACAGCCATCGCTAGTCCGGGAAACGTGGTCGATTGCCGACGCGTCGCTGCACGAGGATTTTCCCGCCCTGTGCGTTGACGCCCAGGCGACTCCCTGGCTTGCCTATGTGCAATACGATGGTACGGCAGATGAGTTGAAGATCGCCCGCAAGTCCGGCGATGGCCTGAAGGTCATTGGTTCGCTGGCTGGACCGGGGATCATCCATCAACCCGCATTGGCCAGCGATGGCGAAGGACGATTGTGGACGATCTGGTCGCAGGTTGATGAGGCGAGCAATACTTGGCGCTTGAAGGCTCGCGCGGTCATCGACGGAAAAATCCAAGCCAAGGTGACGACGCTCGAAAGTGACTCTGGAAGCGCGGTCTTTTCCGAAGCCGCGACCGATCCCCAAGGGCGAGTGTGGGTGGTGTGGCAATCGTTCCGCGGTGGGCTGGCGGACATCTTTGCAAAATACTACGACCCCGCCAAGGATCGATGGTCCGATGAAATCCAAGTAACGAAGAATCCCGCGGGTGACTGGGAGCCTCGCCTGGTGTTCGGACCTGATGGCCAAGCCGTCGTCATCTTCGACAGCTCACGCGGTGGTGCTTTCAACATCTACATGGCACAAGTTGGCCTGAACGGCAAGAGCGTCGTTAAGCCGTTGACAGATTCCGCTCGCCATCAGGCGCGACCTTCCGTTGCAGCGACGCTCGACGGCGCGGGTCTCTGGTTGGCTTGGGAGAATGGGCAGGACCGATGGGGCCGCAATACGCGTGGCGTAGAGAACGCAACCGGTCTGAACTTCGGCAAGGGCGTGGAAGTTGCTTACTACGACTTCGCCGCCGGAACAACGACGCCAGCTGCCAATGTCACGCCCGCCTTGTTGGACAAGCCGAGCCAAAAGGCGGCGAAGGCGGCAGCGAAAGCCCCAAAAAAGAAACCGGCCCGTCGGCAACCGGGTCGAGGTGTTCAGGCCATCAACTTGCCCGAGATTTTTGTCGATGCCGACGGAAATCCCTGGTTGACCGCAAGATTCTACGGAGGCCCTTGCTATCTGACTACGAAGTTCGCCACGAATTGGCGCGTCGCGGCAACTCGCTACGATCCTGTCAAACGAGTTTGGACTCAGCCGCAGACGCTGGCCAACAGTAGCTACGGGCAGGATCGTCATTGCCGTTCATGCAGGGACTCTAATGGGCAGGTTTGGCTGTCCTGGCCTTCCGACCAGCGGCAGACAAAGAAAGCGCTCGTGTCTGGCGTCTACCTGGCGAAACTCGATGCGGCCGCGAAACTACCGACTGCCGCGGTTGCTGCTTCCAAACCGAAGGCGAAGGCGACCGCCGCCCGCTGGGGTGATGATACGCCCGAGCGGACGCGGGCCGAGCGACATCGTTGGTCTGCTGGCGACGCGGAGTATGGCTTGTACTGGGGTGATTTCCACCGCCACACCGATGTGTCGAACTGCCGCACGCCGAACGATGGTTGCATCGTCGAGCAGTTTCGCTACGCCTACGACCTGGGCGGACTCGATTTTCTCGGCACCTCAGATCATACCGACATCGGCAAGCCCTACGATCCTTACGAGTGGTGGTGCAATCAAAAGCTGATGGATGTGTTCTACGCCCCAGGCTTCTTCAACTCGTTTTACGTCTACGAACGCGAGCAACCCTGGCCATGGGGACACCGCAACGTCGTGTTTGCCGAACGCGGCGGCCCAATCGTCTATATCAACCGCGGTTTGTACCAAGCCAGCCCCTGGAACAAACAGCTTCCCGTCGGCGATGGCGGCAAAGCGATTCTGCCTGAAGAGTTGTGGGCGTTGCTGAAGAAGGACGGACGAGCCGTCACGGTCATCAGCCACACCGGTGCGACAGGCATGGGAACGGATTGGAACGGGTACAACAAGATCGACTCCGCCCTGGAAAACTTGGTCGAAATCTATCAAGGCGCGCGCGTCAGCTACGAGGGCAAGAGCACGCCACAGCCCACCGTCGGTTTTCCCGAGAAAGGCAAGCTCAAGCCCGACGAACACGGTTCAGTTAAGACCGGTCGTGATTTCGGCAAGTTCAATAACGGCGTCTACCAGAACGCGCTGAGCAACGGTCATAAACTGGGCGTCTTCGCCAGCTCCGACCATATCTCCACTAACACCAGCTACGGCGGCGTCTACGCCAAGTCATTCACGAGAAAGGGAATTCTCGAGGGTCTGCAGAACCGCCGCACCGTCGCGGCCACCGACAAGATCTTTATGGAGTTCTCCTGCAACGGCCATCTGTTAGGCGACGTGTTCGAAACCTCGAAAAAGCCGACGCTGAAGATTGCGGTTCGTGGTACAGCGCCCTTGTCAGTCGTCACGGTCGTTCGCAACGAAGTAAACTATCGCGAGTTTACTTCGAAGAAGCGAGCCGATTTCGAGGTCTCGTTCACCGATGACGAGCCGCTTGTTGGCGAGAACCGCTACTACTTGCGGGTTCAACAAACCGATGGAAACATGGGTTGGACGTCGCCAGTCTGGGTGACCTACAAGAAGTAACGGCAGCGGGCTGCAACAACCCACGGTCGTTCGAGGCAATCGGATGATGTTCTCTTTCCGTTTCCTGGCGTCTTCGTGTCCGCGACGCGCGATCGAAGCGGCGCTCTGCGCATGCCTGCTGGTGGCAGCGGCGCGTCCGGCGCACTCGCACGTGGGCGATGCAGCGGCGCGCATCAACCAGGAAGTCGTTATCGCGATAGACGGCGATTCCATCTCGCTTGTGTACAGCACCGAACTGAATCGCCCCTCTGCGTTTCTAGAGGTCATGAAGATGGACCTCAATGGCGACGGACAGCTCTCGCCCGACGAACAAGCTGAGTACTTCGCTGGGTTGCGAGACACGCTCTCTGCTGGACTTGAGCTTCGCGTCGATGGCCGGGAGGTCGAGTTGAGACGTGTCGGCGAAATGGAATTGTCGATGCCCTTCCGCAAGTCGTTTCGGTTCAAGGCGCCCCAGCGCCTCGATCGCCAAGCTGAAGTCACCGTCGAATTCCACAACGATAACTACCTGGATTTTGCCGGCGAGATCGCGATGACTGTTGATCCTGGAACCGAGACGGATATTGTCTTCGACTCGCGGTGGCGGACAATGGCGTCTGAATCGGCGGAGCCGACAACACCGAACGCCCCTGGACTTTCTTGGCGCCAGCGCGACGTTGTGTTTCGTTACAAGCGCGGCACGGGACTGACTGAGCCCCCGGATGACTTCCATGCTGTGGTGCGGAAGGACACTGAGCAGCCGGCTGAGCAGCCCGTCTCTTCAGCGGATATTCTGCTGCCAATCTTGCCGCCAATATGGACCCATACCGCGATCGCAGCGCTGTGCATCACGATTTTCGCGATGGTCGTTCAGCGAAGCCGGCGTCGGCGGGTCGCGGTCGGACTTTGCTGCTTGACGGTTTGCGCTGTGTCTTGGTGCGCCATCGGACCACTCTCTTCAACGCCGCGACGGATTGCGAATCCACCGGCCTTGGAGGCCGCGCAACTGTTTCAACGCTTGCACGGCAACATTTACCGAGCGTTCGAAGCGGCCGAGGAAAGTGATATCTACGACACGCTTGCCCAGGGCCTCGATGGTCGATTGCTTGATGAGGTCTATGACGAAGTGTATGTGGCGACTTCTGCACGAGGCGGCCAGGCTTCTCGCTTCAACATCCGCCGCGTCAAGCCGCTGGAGACGGTGATCCTGCCGAGCCGAGGCACACCGCGCGGTGCGTTCAACGTGCGATACCGCTGGCGAGTCTACGGCGTGGTCACTCATTTCGGCCACACTCACGCGCGGATCAACGAATACGAAGCCGAATACCTCGTTCGACACAACGGGCGATCCTGGCGCATTACCGAGTCTCGGGTCCGGCAGAATAAGCGTGTAACGATGGACAAAGCATGAGCTATCCGATCATCGAGTTCGAGAACATTGAATTCGCTTATCCTTCGAGTCGCTTCCGCTTAGATGTGCCATCGCTCGTCGTGCAAGAGGGCGAAAAGGTTGCCCTCGTCGGCAGCAGCGGCATCGGCAAAACAACGCTGCTTCATTTGGCGGCCGGCATCTTGCTGCCTCAACGCGGCACGGTCCGTATCGACGGCACGCCGCTTAGTCAGCAAACCGATCGCACTCGCCGAGAGTTCCGCATCCGAAACCTGGGCATGATCTTTCAAGAATTCGAGTTACTCGAGTACATTACGGTTCGCGACAATATCTTGCTGCCATACTGTCTTAACAACTCGCTCAAGCTTGACCGGTCTGTGCGGGATCGCGCCGCGATGTTGGCCGAAGCGGTCGACATCGGCTCTGCCCTGCGTCGTCGCCCAGGTCGTCTTTCACAGGGTGAACGTCAGAGGGTGGCGATCAGCCGGGCGCTGATCACACAGCCGCGAACCATCTTGGCCGACGAGCCAACCGGCAATCTTGATCCGGGGACAAGCCAGACTATCGTCGACCTGCTGCTTGAGCAGGCGGATGCCCGACGCGCGACAGTGCTGATGGTCACCCACGACCACACTTTGCTAGATCGTTTCGACCGCGTTGTCGACCTCGGTCAGTTGCTGGTGGAGAACAGTCGCGGGGAACGGCCATGATGCACGCAATGCCGCTGGCAGTGAAGTACCTCGTCCATTTTCGCTTGCGGTCGGCCATTCTCCTGGCGTGCTTGTCGGCGGTTCTGTTTCTGCCGTTGGCTGTAAATCTTTTGGTGGCGCATTATCACCATCAGATGATCGAGCGAGCTGAGGCGACTCCGCTCGTCGTCGGCGCGCCGGGCAGCGATTATGACTTGGTTCTCAACACGCTGTTCTACAAAGGGCAAATCGAGCGTAGTCTTTCGATGAGACATGCGGATGCGATTCGCGAGAGTGGTCTGGCCGCGTTGGCGCCGCTGTATATCAAACACACTGCAAGCGGTCGCCCGATCGTCGGTACGACGTTGGACTATTTTGAACGCCGCGGCCTGAAGGCGTCCCGCGGACACCTTCCTCAATCGTTGGGCGACATTGTTCTGGGCGCCAGCGCCGCGCGGCTTCTGGACCTGACCGTGGGCGACAACTTGCTCTCTGACGACGAGAAGTTATACGACATCAGCTCCAGCCTCCCGCTTCGCATGCGCGTCGTGGGCGTGCTCAAGCAGAGTGGAACGGCGGACGATCTGGTGATCTTCGCCGATCTGAAGACGACTTGGGTCATCGATGGAATTGGGCACGGACATGCGGACGCGCGAAACGCAGGCGACCCGACTTTGATCCAATCCGTTCGCGAAAACAATCTGGTGCTGAGCGCAGCGGTGATGCAGTACAACGAAATCACGCCCGACCAATTGGACAGCTTTCATTTTCATGGCGACCCGCGCACGTTCCCAATTACTTCGTTAGTCGTTTGGCCGGACGACGCCAAGTCGGCAACGATCCTCGCGGCCCGTCTGCGGGCTGACGACGAGACCTTGCTAGTCCAGCCGCGAGCTGTCGCTGAAGAGATGATGGACATCGTGTTTCTAGTTCGACGCTTCTTCGATGCAGTATTCACGCTGGTGCTCGCCTCAACCGTCTTGCTGCTAGCGCTTGTCGTCCTGCTTTCGCTGCGAGCACGTCAACGCGAGTTCGAGACGTTACACAAACTTGGCTGTGGTCGCTCCACCGTGCTGGTCATCCAAGCCTGCGAGTGGACTCTTTTGGTCCTTGCCAGCGCCACATTGGCAGCCGCCGCGTCAGGCGTAATGATGTGGTACGTTATTCGCTTCGGCGCCTTGGCGCCGTGAACGGTCCGCGCCTCGACGTGCGAGATGTGAAGTTTGTCACAAGCGGCAGTCACGAGCGACACCTACCATTCGGCGGAGATTCTGTCATGAAGACAATTGATCGTTGGCTTGTGCTTCTCGGCGCCGCTGTTATCGCCACCTTGGGGTGCTCGCCCCCCGAGACCGCAGAGCCGGGCGAGACCGGGGCGGTGGTGAGCGTCTTCGCGACGTTTTATCCAACCACCTACTTCGCTCGCCGGATCGGAGGCGATCGAGTTGACGTCCAATGCCCGCTGCCGGACGACGCTGATCCAGTCTTCTGGACGCCGCCTGCAGAAGTGCTTAGCAAGATGCAGCAGGCGGACATGATCGTCATTAATGGGGCTGGGTTCGAGAAGTGGATCTCCAAAGTCAGTTTGCCGTATTCGAAAATTGTCGATACGTGCAACTCGCTGAACGACGAGCTTCTGCGTTTCGACGGCAACATCACACACAGCCACGGACCTGCGGGCGAGCATAGCCACGAAGGAATCGACGGACATACCTGGCTCGACCCCCACCATGCCAAAAAGCAGGCTGAAGCGATTCACCGCCGCCTTGCCAAACTGCGGCCCGCGTACGCTGAGCAGTTTCAGGCCAACCTCGTCGCGCTCACAGCGGACCTCGACGCCTTGGACAAGTCGCTGCGCAACTTGTCTGACCAATTGAAAGAGCAGCATCTACTGTCTTCGCATCCAGCCTACAACTATTTGCGTCATCGTTACGATTGGAAACTGACCAACATCGTTCTCGACGGGCAAGCAATGCCCGATGACCAGACGCTTGCGGAATTACGGGCTGCGGTCAAAGAGCACGATCCGCACATCATCCTCTGGGAGCAAGCACCCTCAGACGAAATCGCGGCCCTTCTCGCTGAACAGTTTCGGCTTAAGAGCGTTGTCTTTCAGCCTTGCGAACACGCACCGACCTCCGAGGACGACTATCTGACCGTGATGCGGAGGAACATCGACGCGTTGAAGGCCGAACTGTGATCCGCGACGCGGCGGCCAGCCAAACCCGTTCCTCTCATCGCGTTGTCTTCGCGAAGGGGACTTTGACAATAATGGTGTCGCCTTTGCCCGACTTGTCCGTGATGCTCTGAATCGTCCAGAGGTCGAGGAAGTTGTCTGCATCCACGACGCTGCCGCTGTAATCTCCCCAAGACGTGCCGTTCGTTGCGCCTTGCCCAGCGCCGAGGTTGACAATCGGACGGAGCGTTCCTGGCGTGTCTGCAGCGAGGCGATAGGCGAGGCGGGGGCTGATGAACATGTCATCACCGGTCTCCTGGAAGCCGACGAGAACATCCAGCTGTTCGTTCACGGCAAGCGTCGTCTGGATGTAACTTCGCTTTGGGTCGCTGATAAGCCCCGTTTGCACGATGCTCCCGTCTGTCTTGATTTGATGCCATTGGACCGCAGCCCTGCCTTCGCAGTTGACGGCCTGTGAAAACCAGATGAACCCTCCCTGCAAGACCAAATTCTTCGGGTTGCGGTCGCCCGAAGCGGTGCGCTGGTCCGTACCCTTTTGAGGAGACTGGGGCGGGAAGCCGACATAGCGAAGTCCGTGTGGAGTCGATCCGGCCTCGACAACCACGGGGACGCCGTCGCCTCGGTCGGTGACGCGTTTGAGCGTGAAGTCACGCGAGCCCAGCTTGAAGAAGTAAAGATCATCTGTGTCGTCCTGAGTTGCGACGGGATGCCCGAGGTTGCCTGAGAAGTGGTAGACCGTGGCTGGCTTTCCCGCTTTCGCCTCTGCCATTTTCAGGATGAAGGTCTGTTCTTTTCCCCCTGGAAATGTGTAGCCAATCCACTTCTTGCTGTAACCGATTCCACCGCCGTCCCGACCGCCTGGCGCCGGCACCGGGTAAGTGTTCCAGGCGCCAGTCGGATCGCTTGTTTCAGAAACGGAGATGTTCACCGGCTTCTGCTTGGCCTTGTCCCAAGGATTCCAGAGATCAAAACCGAAGATCCTATTATGCGGATCGAAAAACAGCTTGGGGTCGATGCCGCCGTTAAAAGCGCTCTGACGAACGCCTTGGACAAAGTTGCCCTTCTTGTCGTAAACGATCAGCCCGCTGTTCGTCCCGTGGAGCACGTAGCCGCCGCCGACAGCGATCTGTGGGTCGACTTGGCGATTGCCATCCATCGATCCATCGAATGCGAGGTAACCGGCAACCTTTCTGGGATTGCCGCCCTGCCTGCGCTGCCGCGCTTTGCCATCCTTGTTGAATGTTCTGTTTCTTAGCGGCGAAATAATCTCGGTGCGTGCAGCGGCAATGCCTTTGTCATCCGCCGCCTCCGCGCTCAATGGCGTTTGGCCCAGAGACAAGCTCAAAACGGCACATTGTGACAATACGAACAGTGAAGGACGGGAACGCAATGATCGCAAACTCATATCGGGTCTCATTTTAGGAATTTGTTTTCTTGCCGCCTCCTCGGGTTTCGACCGATTAGGGAGCGAATCGAGGGA